>JAFGTF010000064.1 GCA_016934265.1 Spirochaetota bacterium | reverse complement strand
TTTTTATAGTGGAGAGGAGAAACGCGAATGGTTTTTAAAGTGGTAACTTCCCGCCGGAATCACTGGTAAAATTCACCGGAATATGCAACAGGCGAATACTGGTAAAGAGATCTAACTCTTTGTCTATTAATAATTAGTACGTGTTTATGCTCGAATATTTTCAGCTAAATAGGAAAAGATCCAAAGAATGGACCCGTGATCCGCGTTCTTTCCCGGGCGACGGTACTGCCGAAAAAAAACTTGACAGCCATACGTCTTTGATGTAAAAAAGAGGAGTAACATCATTATTTAGAACGTTATTCTACATAACAGAATGTCCTGCACTGATAAGGATATGAGAAACGAGCCGAAATACTACCTGAAGACGCTGGGAGATGCGTTTCGAATACTCGATGTAATAGGCCAAAGCCACGAGCCGCGCGGAATTGCGGAACTCAGCGATGAGACGGGGATGGGAAGGAGCAAGACTCACCGTATTCTCGATAATTTGCGATACTGGGGTGTCGTCGAGCAGGACCCGAAAAACAGAAAATACCTGCTCGGCAACAGGCTGATAGCGCTCGCGATGAACAAACTAAAGACGGTCGACCTTATCAAGCTCGCCTCGCCGGAGCTCGCCGATATCGTCGAAAAGTGCGAGGAGACAGTCCACCTCGCCGTACTGGACGAGGGGCAGGTATTGTACCTCGACAAGCGGGAGGGACCGCAGGCCGTCGGGATAATATCCAAGGTGGGACAGCGCCTCCCCGCACACTGTACCGGGCTTGGGAAGGTCCTGCTCGCGTTTTCGGAGGAGGAGCTCGTCGACAGGATCATCGATCGCATAGGTCTCAAGAAGTTCACCCAACACACCATCACGGATAAAGTTCTTCTGAAGAAGGAACTCGACAATGTTCGCATGCGCGGCTACGCGCTCGACAAAGAGGAGATCGAGGAGGGACTCTGCTGTATCGCCGCACCTGTAAGAAACTATACGGGAGAGGTGGTCGCCGCAATCAGCGTGTCAATCCCCGCTTTCCGATTTACTGCTGAGAAGCAGGTCCATCTTATCGAGCAGGTAACGTTGTCTGCATTGAAGATCTCGAAAAAGTTCGGGTCCGGCGCCGAATGAACGTCATGTCCGTTGCAGAACGACTAGTATCGAGGAATTGATATATGAATGCATTATCACACGGAGGATTCCATGAATATTAAAAAAGTATACGACCTTACGCAGCCACTCTACCATAACTGCCCCGGATGGCCCGATTTCCCGCCCCCCACGGTGGAACGTATGCTCTTCATCCCGAGGGATATATGTAATGTGGAACGGATCGAGATCAATACCCATACCGGCACGCATATAGACGTTCCCTACCATTTCGTGCATGACGGCGTGACACTCGACAAGGTCCCGGTGGAAACGTGGGTCGGAGAGGGGATCGTCGTTGATGTCAGCTATAAGAAAGATAAGGAAGCAATTACACCGGACGATCTCGAGAAACAGGCCGCACACGTGAAAAAAGACGATATCGTCATGCTCTATACGGGCCGTGGTAAGCATCGCGGATTCAATGAAACGTATTTGAAGAACTGGCCGTCGGTCGGACAGGAAGGCGCGCAGTGGCTTGTCGATAAGGGTGCAAGGATAATCGGTATCGACGGGCTCGGAATCGAAATGTACGGATTCAGCGAGCCGGTCGTGCACCGGACGATCCTCGGCGCGGGAGTCCTGGTTATCGAGGAGCTGTACCTGGAGGATATCGTTTCGATGGGAAAGAAACGGTGGCTCTTCGTATGTCTACCCCTCCTCCTGAAGGATGCGGGAGGCTGTCTTGCCCGTGTGATCGCGATGGACGTGGAATAAGCGGAGGAATACATTCGTGGACAAAAATCCCCAGACGGTACTGGAAGCGAAAGGCGTGGTGAAGCGTTATCCGGGGACGATTGCGCTGAAAGGAGTGGACTTCGAGCTGAAACGAGGCGAGGTGAGGGGCCTTCTCGGGAAAAACGGCGCGGGTAAGAGCACGCTGATCAAGATACTGGCCGGATTGACAAAAAAGACCGAGGGGGAGATCGCCTATTTCGGCCTAAAGGCCGATGTGCATAACGTACAGGATTCAGAAACGCTCGGGTTCCGGTTCATTTCCCAGGAACCCTCGCTGATGGAAGACCTCAGTATCGCGGAGAATATCGCCCTCCGGGAAAAGGAGCTTCATAAGGGGTTACGGCGCGTCGACTGGAAGAGTATTTACGAGGAGGCGGAAAAAAAGCTCGGGATTATAGGGCTCGATATAGATCCGAAAATAGAGGTCCGGTACCTGAAGGTCGCGGAGAAGCAGATGCTCCTCGTCATACGGGAGATATTCTCGGAGGGTGCGAAGATAATCGCCCTCGACGAGGTGACTACCGCTCTTTCGCTTGAAGAGACCGACAAAGTATACGATATACTGCGAAAGAACAAAAAGGGGGGGCAGTCGTTCATCTATGTATCGCATGAGATAGACGAGATATTTCAGATATGCGACTGTGCCACGGTGTTCAGAGACGGTGAGGTCGTGCTCAATGAGAAGATAGAGAACCTGACCCCGGACGATCTGAAAAAGGCCATCGTCGGCCGTGAGATGCAGGTCATACACCGGGACGTGTCTAAAGAGGAACCATCGGGTAAAAAAGAGAAGCAGGTGGTCCTCGCGCTGGATGACGTATGCAATGCAAAGCTGAAAGACATACGGTTCGATCTATACAGGGGCGAGATACTGGGTGTATACGGGCTCAGGGGCTCGGGCAGAACGGAGCTATTGAAGACCATATACGGTCTTCTTCCCGTTGAAAAAGGAACTGTCGTTTTTGAAGGCGAGGATATCTCTCACCATTCTCCCTCCCAGCTGATCCAGAAGGGCATCGGGTTTGTTCCCGAGGACAGGGTGGAGGGGCTGTTTTTCGGAAGACCGACCGCCGAGAATCTGCTCATGACCACATCCACTTCGACGAAAAAGGTTCACGGAAACGCGGGGCTTTTTCTAAATGCGCACAGCGAGCGGAAGCTGTTCGTCGAGGTATCGAAGAAGTTCGAGATAAAGGCCCATTCGCCGGGAGCGGAAATAGATTATTTGAGCGGCGGGAACAAGCAGAAAGTGATGTTCGGAAGGAGCCTCGCATCCGAGTCACGAGTGTACCTGATCGATGAAGGTACCAAGGGTATCGACATAGGTACGAAACAGGAGATCTACAGGATCATGGGGGAACTGTCGACTCAGGGGTGTTCGATGATTTTCACAAGCTCCGACCTCGAGGAGATCATTACGGTTTCCGACAGGATCATGGTGATGTATGAGGGAAACATCGTGTGTATTCTCGAACGAAAGGATTTTTCGAAAGAACGGCTTTTGCATTATGCAGACAGTTGCAGTAAAACATCGGGTAACACCTCAAAGAGAGGAAGCGATCTATGACAAGCAAGAAATTGCAGATCTTTTTTTTAGATAATATGATCTGGTTTATAAATCTCGTGCTCGTCGTGCTCTTCGTGGCGATCGAACCGGGACTTCTCACTCCCAAAAACCTCATATCCATGATCTATTCGGTCTCGATGCTCGGATTGCTCGTGTTAGCACAGGCGATTGTTCTGATAAGCGGGAATTTCGACCTGTCGGTGGGGGCGATCGCGGGGATAGCGATGACGGTCGTGGCAGTGGTACACGAATTCGGAATGCCGGGTACCCCCTGGTGGGTGCTGCTTATAATGATGCTCTTAGTCGGAACCGGAATCGGACTGTATAACGGCTTTTTTGTTGCGGTATTGAAAATAAATCCGTTCCTCCAGACTCTCGGTACCTATACGTTTTTCTACGGCCTGATGCTGATCATCGGGAAGAGGACCCTCTTCAAGCTTCCGAAAGCGCTCATCATACCGGGCGGCGCGAGGTTCGGGGGCTCCATTGTCCCGGTGGCGGTGGTCATACTCATCGTCGTGAGCGTGATCGTGCACATCCTTCTCGCAAAGACATCACTCGGCCGCAAGATTTATGCAGTGGGCAGCAACCGCGAAGCGGCACGAGCCTGCGGTATCAGCGTGGAAAAAACCCTCATATGGGTGTTTGTGCTGAGCGGTATCCTTTCCTCCATCGGCGGGCTTCTCTACGCCGGCTATATGAACTGTGTGACCATGGACCTCGCGCGACCCGATCTCTTTCTTACATTCGCCGGGGCGATCATCGGGGGTGTCGCCCTTGACGGCGGGAGAGGAAAAGTAAGCGGGATATTCGGCGGAATACTCCTGCTCGGGATCATGCAGATAGGGCTTACGATTCTCAAGACACCGCCGACGTGGCGGGAGACAATGAACGGCATCGTGCTCATTGCCGCGATTTTGCTCAATACATACCAGACCAGGCTGAAAGGGTATGTACTGGCAAAGAGCGCGACTTGATATAATCAGATATAAAGGTTGAATAAAAACTGAAGGAGGATACGTATGAAACAAAGAAAGTTGGTAACATTATGTGTGATCGCAGCGTTTCTTTTCGCCGGTACGATGAGCGCATTTGCCAGCAGCGAGGGAGAGAAAACGGCAAAAAAAGCTGCGCCGTCCGGAGTACATGATATAGCGATCATGCCGTTTCACATTCCTTGCATGTGGTTCAGCCCTTTTACGGCAGGCGGCTACTGGTACCTCCAAGAGAAAGGGCATAAGGTGCGGACGCAGAATGCCGGATGGGACACGAAACAGATGAACACCATTCTGAAGACATGGGCGGAAGACCCCAACCTCGAAGCGGTGATAATCGCGCCTCTCGGTGGAGAAGAGGTTCTTCCCGGAATACGGGCGCTCAAACAGGCGGGAAAGGTGGTCGCGCTCTCGAATAACGAGGCGGGGTACTGCCCAGAAGCCGATTTCTGTGTTCGTTTCGACTCGCCGCAGGGGTGCTATGACGGCGCGGTGGAAGTAGTCAAGATGCTCGAGAAGAAGTACGGCGAGGCGAAGGGAGTCGTCATACTCGGACTCGGCGATGTGCGAAACTCCGAGCACCTCGAAAGAGCGGCTGGCGCCAGGAAGGCGTTCGAGGAGCATCCGGGAATCAAGATTCACGAGTTTGTAAGTGATATGGATGCAGGAAAGGCGGTGACGGAAACCGGCACGCTTCTTCGGACACTCCCCAAGGTCGACGCGGTGTTTTCAGTAGGAATGCTCGAGTTCATGGGGATGATCAACGCGCTGAAGAGGGAAGAGATGGCGTTCCCGAAAGGGAATCCGAAGCACATCATCTGTGTGGGGATGGATTCCTGCCCGGACGTCATCAATCCTGCGGTCAAAGAGGGGATAGTCGATTTCGTTATCGATCAGCCCGTTCTGAGCTACAACGCGCTCGCCGCGTACTATGTGCTGAAGATTCTCGACGAAGGCAAGGGCGCGCTTCCGAAGCCGGGCACCGTCATCCAGCCCGGTGACGTCGATATCAAATCGAAGGTCCCGCAGAAGGACCTCGACATCACGGTTCCCGCGGACATGTGGGCTCCTGCCAAGGTCTTCGACACGAACAAACAGTTCGGTCACATCTGGATCAAGACGAATTACAGCATCATCGACGATACGAACGTGGACAATCCTGCTTTATGGTCCAACATTACCGGACAGGTCCGCGATTACGGATTCTGATCCCCCTTTATGCAGGGGCGGGAAACCGCCCCTGCATCTTTGTAACGCGGGTAACGGAGGGAAACGATGCGCGAGGACAGATTTACCGATAAAGTGGTGATAGTGACGGGCGGCGGTACCGGAATAGGCAAGGCGTGCGCCCTTCTTTTCGCGAAAGAGGGGGCGACGGTGGTGATCGCGGGCAGACGGGAAGAACCGCTGCGCGCGACGGTCGAAGAAATAAAAGTGAACAGCGGAAGAGCGGAGTATATCCAAACGGATACGAGCCAATCTAAACAAGTGACGAGGCTCGTCGATGCGGTGGTCAAGAAGCACGGAAGGCTCGACATCATGGTGCCGAACGCATCGATGGTACTCGTCAGCGCCATAGAGGAAACAACCGACGAGGACGTGGACCGTCTCGTTGATATCAATATAAAGGGGACCTACTATCAGCTGAGAAAGGCCACCGCGCAGATGAAGAAGCAGGGATACGGAACCATCGTGGCGATGTCTTCGATGTCCGGCATCATAGGTCATCCGTGTATGACCCTCTACTGCGCCACCAAGGCGGCTATCGCCAATATGTGCAGGGCGCTCGCGCTGGAGCTGGCCGAGAAAAACATCAGAGTCAACTTCGTATGCCCGGGAACGATCGACACCGCAATGCCTAGAGGATACGCCGCCTCCACCGACAATCCCGAGGCGGTGATAGAGGCCTTTATCGAAGGGGAGCCGATGAAGCGGCTCGGGTCTCCCGACGAGGTTGCGAAGGTCGTGCTCTTCCTTGCATCGGAAGAGGCGTCGTTTGTGACCGGTTCCGCGTACGCCGTCGACGGCGGTATCATGGCGGGAAAATAGGATTGATCCTGAAACCGTCAACCCTTTAATGAAAGAGACGGAATCATCAAACGGTGAGGAGCGGGAATTATGAGCCTCAGGAGTACGGAGGTAAAAAAAGGGCCGTCCCGGAGCTGGCACAGGTCGCTGATAAAGGCGATGGGGTATATAGACGAGGAAATCCAGCAGCCGTGGGTGGGAATCGTCAACTCCCGGAACGAGATACTGCCCGGCCATTTCCACCTCGATACCGTCGGGGAGGCGGTGAAGGCGGGAGTGAGGATGGCGGGCGGTCTGCCGCTCGAGTTCTCGACGATCGGGATATGCGACGGCATTGCAATGGCGCACGAGGGGATGAAATACCCCCTACCGAGCCGAGAGCATATCGCCGATACAGTGGAGATCATGGCCAATGCGCACAGGATGGATGCGCTCGTTTTTATAACCAACTGTGACAAGATAATACCCGGCATGCTGATGGCTGCGGTACGGCTCAATATTCCGGCGATAATGATAAGCGGCGGGCCGATGCTGTCCATCATGCACGAGGGTAAGTATATAGACATAAGCTCCGTGGGCGAGGCCCAGGGAAAGTTTGCTGCGGGCGAGATGAGCGAAGAGGAGCTTTCTATTTTTGAAGAGAAGGGCTGCCCTTCGGTTGGCTCGTGTGCGGGAATGTTTACGGCGAATACCATGAACTGCGTCACCGAGGCGATGGGCATGTCGCTTCCGAAAAGCGCGACCGTTCCGGCCGTTTATGCAGAACGGTACAGAATCGCGAAGTACGCCGGATTACGCATCATGGAGCTTCTGAAAAAAAACATCCGGCCTCTCGACATCATCACGAAAGAATCCATCATCAACGCCATTATCGTCGATCTCGCGCTCGGAGGGTCCACAAATACGGCCCTCCACCTCCCGGCGATCGCGTACGAGGCGGGCATAGAAATAGACCTGGACCTTTTCGACTCTTTGAGCGAGAAAACGCCGCATTTATGCAATATGAGCCCGGCGGGTCCTTTTCACCTGCAGGACCTGCATGAAGCCGGAGGCGTGTATGCGGTTATGAAGGAGCTTTCGAAACTCGGGCTTATACATACGGACAGGCGGACCGTTTCGGGGAAAACGATAGGCGAGAGTATAAAAGACGCCCGGATCGAACGTTCGGAGGTGATAAGGACGGTTGATAACCCGTACCACAGAAAGGGCGGGATCGCGGTCCTGAAGGGGAATCTCGCTCCGGACAGGGCGGTGGTAAAAAGGACGGCAGTGGACAGATCGATGTGGCGTCACTGGGGCCCCGCGAGGGTGTTCGACAGCGAGGAAAAAGCCGAGGAAGCCATATTCGCACGGAAGATTAAAAAAGGGGACATCGTCGTCATACGATACGAGGGGCCGAAGGGCGGGCCCGGGATGAGAGAGATGCACATCGCCATGTCGGCCGTTGTCGGAATGGGGCTCGACAAGCAAGTCGCGATGATAACGGACGGACGCTGGTCCGGCGCGTCACGCGGGCCCGCGATAGGACACGTATCGCCGGAAGCGGCGGAGGGGGGCCCGATCGCCGTCGTAAAAGACGGGGACATAATAGAAATAGACATCGAGAAGAAGTCGATACGGATAGACCTGCCGGACTCGGAAATTTCGAAGCGGCTTTCGAAATGGAAACCTCCGAAGGCGAAAGTAAAAAAAGGATACCTGGAACGTTATTCGAAGATGGCGCAGTCCGCGAGCAGGGGAGCGGTGTTCAGGCCTTTGTAGGGCAGTGATCGCCGTTTTCCGGAAGGTGCCGGAAATAAAAGGGAGAGTGCGTATCCGGAAATAAACGGGAGAGCGCGTATGTTGAAAGAGGACGATATTAAGAACGCAGCGTCGGATCTGTACGACGCCTTTGAGAGCGGGAATACGGTGGCTCCCTTGACGGGCAGGTTCAAAGGAATAACCGTCGAGGACGCATACCGTATCCAGATGGAGAATGTGGCGAGGAGAACGGGCGGGGGAGAGCGGATCATCGGGAAGAAGATCGGGCTCACCAGTTTCCCGATGCAGAAGATGCTCGGCGTATTCGAGCCGGACTACGGGCACCTCTTCGAATCCATGCTTCTCTTGCGGAACGAGCTCGACATGTCGAAGGTGATCCAGCCGAAAGCGGAGGGGGAGCTCGCGTTTGTAATGGGAAAGGACCTGAAAGGGCCGGGAATCACCCCCTTCGACATCCTCAGGGGCACGGAGTTCATACTGCCGGCGATAGAGATCATCGACAGCAGGGTCGCCGATTGGAAGATAAAGATACAGGACACGATCGCTGACAACGCTTCCAGCGCATTCATCGCTGTGGGAACGAAAGCGTTGGCGGTCGAAGAGGTCGACCTCTACACGACAGGCATGGTGCTGTGTAAGAACGGCGAGGTGGTTGCAACCGGCGCGGCGGCCGCGGTCATGGGCAACCCGGTGAACGCGGTCGCATGGCTCGTCAACAAGCTGTCCGAGTTCGGAGTCGGCGTACGTGAGGGGGAGATAATTCTTTCGGGCTCTCTGACCTCGGCCGTGGATATCGGAGCGAACGACGTACTGGAGGTGACGTTCGACAGGCTCGGTTCGGTGCTGTTGAAGACGAAAGAGGAGCGATAATGGGCGGCGACAAGATCGATGTGGCGATAATCGGGCCGGGGAACATAGGATCGGACCTGCTGTACAAGATTCTGCGGCGATCGAAGTACATGACCGCGAAGCTCATGGTGGGCATATATCCGGACTCCGAGGGGCTTAAGAGGGCAAAAAGTCTTGGAATAGAGGCGACGTCCGAGGGCATAGAGGCGATTCGGGGAAGGGGAATAAGAATCGCGTTCGACGCGACATCCGCCGCAGCACACTTGAAGAACGCCCCCATCCTCGAGGAGGAGAACATCGTTGCGATCGATCTCACTCCCGCGGCTATCGGTCCGTATGTCTGCCCCGTGGTCAACCTCGAGGGCCATTTCGACCGTCCCAATATCAATCTCATTACCTGCGGGGGGCAGGCAACGATACCGCTCGTATTCGCCGTTTCTTCCGTCTGCACGGTGCGATATGCGGAGATCGTCGCAACGATTGCGAGCAAGAGCGCCGGGCCGGGTACGAGACAGAACATAGACGAGTTCACACAGACGACGGCACGAGGAATAGAAAAAGTCGGCGGGGCCGAAAAGGGGAAGGCGATCATCATATTGAACCCGGCGGAGCCGCCCATCATAATGAGAAACACGATTTATACGCTCGTCGATCATATCCAAAAGGACAGGATAGCCCATTCGATCACGAGCATGATCGAACGGGTACAGGAGTATGTGCCGGGATACAGGCTCAGGCTCGGCCCGATATTCGAGGACAACAAGGTAACGACCATGATCGAGGTGGAGGGCGCGGGAGACTTTCTGCCGGCATACGCCGGAAATCTCGATATAGAAACCGCGGCGGCGGTCGCCATCGGAGAGAATGTTGCAAAGAGGATGGTGAAAGCAGGGGGGGGCGGATGAGCGGGAAAGTGCGTATTGTTGATACAACCATGCGAGACGGGAGCCACGCGGTCAGTCACCAGTATTCGATCGAAGACATAACGAGAATATCGTCGGCGCTGGACAAAGCCGGGGTGTACGGTATCGAAATTTCTCACGGGGACGGCCTTGCAGGGTCGTCGATCCAGTACGGATGGGCCACACACACAGACGAGGAGAGGCTTAAAGCCGCGAGCAGGGTCGTTTCTAAAAGCAGAATAACGGTATTGCTGCTTCCCGGGATAGGGACGAGGGAAGACCTGAAGATGGCGATCGAAAACGGCGCGAAGATCGCACGGATCGCCACGCATGTTACGGAAGCGGACATATCCGAGCAGCACATACGGCTGGCGAAGGACATGGGCCTCGAGGTCATGACCTTTCTCATGCTCGCCCATATGGAGAAGGCCGAGAAGGTGCTCGAGCAGGCAAAGCTCATGGAGGGGTACGGCGCGGACGTGGTGTATGTGGTCGATTCAGCCGGCGCGATGCTTCCGGACGATGTGAAAAAGAGAGTTGGTCTTTTAAAGAACAAGCTCGATGTCGAGGTGGGGTTTCACGCGCACAATAACCTGGGGCTTGCAATCGGAAACACCGTTGCGGCGGTGAAGGAGGGAGCAACGGCTGTGGACGGAACGCTCGGGGGCTTGGGTGCGGGTGCGGGTAACGCCCCCACAGAGGTGCTCACCGCAGTCTTCGATAAAATGGGTTATGAAACCGGTGTGGACCTGTACAAGATAATGGATGCCGCGGAGGACATAGTGCGGCCGCTCATGCAGAGACCGCAGGTGATAGATAAGTCCTCTCTCATTCTGGGATATGCCGGGGTGTATTCGAGTTTTCTTCTTCACACCTACCGGGCCGTGGAACGGTTCGACGTAGAGCCGCGCGACGTACTCGTCGAGCTCGGCAGGAGAAAAGTCGTCGGCGGGCAGGAAGACATGATAATCGATGTGGCATACGAACTGTCACAGAAAAGAGTTCTCGAAGGAGGCGACAATGAAGGACGTGTCGATCAAAATCGTCAAGATCGAGGGTGAGTGCAGCAAACACGAGGTCGGCGACCGCTGGGTGATGAAGAACGGGACGCTGTACGATCCGGATAATAAAGGCATATGCATCTATGCGCTGAATGCGATCATGCCGATGCTGCCTCTGAAGGAAACGGAGGTGAGTGAAGAAGACCACTGGATACACAAATATGAAGAATTTTTGTGTCCGGATATAAACGGACGAGCATTGTTCAGGGTAGAACCAATCGTAGATCAAAGAACATGAGCGGTTAGATGGATTTTGTGGAAGGAGTATAGGGATGAAAGATGCTGAAATGAAGAAGTGGAAAAAAAACATGAGTGTCGCCGCCGGGATAGCGAATGAAAAACAAAGAAGGGAAGAGGTAATCAAAAAGGGGTACGAGATCGGCGGGGAATATGTGACGAAATACTGGGGCTGCGCCCAGTCGACTTTCTTAGCCACCGTCGACACTCTTCGGGAGTTCGGAATAGAGATATTGTCGAAAGATGACTCAGAAGAGATGTTTCCCGCCTTTGTGGGCCTTGCAGGAGGTACCGGTAATATCGGTATCGGCAGCTGCGGCGCCCTCGTGGGAACCGGGTTCTGCGTCAGTCTCGCAGCACTCCGCTGCCAGGGGGTCGATCAGAAGGTCCAGGAAAAGAATATCAATCACCGGTGGATTTCGTTCGATGCGGTGTATAATTACACAGCCTCGCGGTTTCTAAAGGAGTACAACGGCCTGTCGTGCAGGGACGTCACCTGGTCCAGGTTCGGAAAACACTGGGATTCCTGGGACCCGCACGCAAAGGCCGAGTTTGGAAGGGAGGAGAAAGAAAGGGGCTGTATACTGGATACCGCAGGGTACCCCTGTACGATCGCACGGGCGGTTGCATGGGCGGTAGAAGACATCGTTGATCTTCTCTCCGACCCGATTACCCTGCAGAAAGTGGAAAAAGATCATAATCTCGTCTGATTAGTCTGGGGGAATACGATGGCGAAAAAATTGGAAACACCGAAAAAGATGAGCGAGGACTGGGGGATAGAACTCCCTAAAAAGAAGCTTGCGATCATAAAGGCGCGGGAGCTCGGCACTATATATCAGGGGACCATCATCGGGTGCAGCCACTGTACGTTTATCGCCGCATTCGACGCCCTCAAGTCCGTGGGGATCACGCTCGCTTCGGACGAAATACGCGACAAGCTGTTCACCGGCCTCATGGGGCTCACGGGAGGCGTGGGGAACAGCCATATCGGCACGTGCGGCGCGGTAAACGGGGCGAGCTTTCTCGTCAGCCTCGCGACGAACGTGACGATAGAGGAAAATGCAAAGGACAACTCGAACCGCTGGCTCGCGTTTTATGATGTGAAGAAGTACATATGCGACCGGTTCATCGAGAAATGGGGTGCGATAACCTGCAGGGAGATCCTTATAAAGAACTTCGGCATGGCGTTCGACTCGCGGAGGCCGAACCGCAGCAAGGAGCTGTTCGCCGCTGCAAAAAAGAAGGGATGCAGGAATCCGTACGACTGCACCATCGCAATCGGCGCGGGATGGGCGGCGGAAGCGGCGTGGGAGATCGTTCACAGGACTGAGGAGGAGCGGGAGCAGCTGAAACAGGAAATCCTAAGAAGACAGTCGACGGACCAAAGCTCCCAGTACAGCAAGTAAAAAACGTCGGGTGGAGTTCTTTATCGACGGTTTTTTCTCCATAAATGAGGAACAGCCTTTTTCAGTATTATGTTGTCCGTTTATCGGCAATCATAACGACTATATACGGTTATCCTGTAAGGTCTCGGAGGTTGGAAGTTCCGCGACACGGCTGTAAGAAGCTTTTGCCGCTTTAGAAGAAGACTTAGTGTAAGAAAACGGCCCCGCCATGTATGCTGCTGCATGGCGGGGCCGTTCATATATTTTCAAACGTATAGGACGTGCCTACCCCAAGGGGTCGGCGCCAGCCTATCCAAGTGATAGGCGTAAGCCTATCACCCTACTCCCGCGTGCCCTCATCGAGCTGGGAGAGAACCTTCTTGAGTTGTTCTATCGATTCGCCGTATCCTGCGAAATCCCCGTCGCGCAGAAGCTTTTGGGCATCGGTAAAGATTCTGTTGGCCCTTTGTATCAGGTTTCGGATATTGAGTTCGGGGCTTTCGGCAAACGCTCTTGCCTCTTCCGCTTTCTGTTCCTTCGTCACTCTCCCGCCGAATACGTTGTAGAGCGCCTCTTCGAGTGTTTCCCCGATCTGTATCTCGTCCTGATACCCGACGACCACCCGTTTCAGCTCGGGAATCTCGCTCTGTTCTGCCCTGAGGTAGATCGGCTCGACATAGATGAGCGAGTCCTCGATCGGTATGACGAGGAGGTTGCCCCGGATGACTGAAGAACCCTTCTGGCCCCAGAGCGTAAAGAGCTGGGAGATTTCCGAGTTCTGGTCTATCCTCGATTCTATCTGCAGCGGTCCGTAGACAAGCTTCTCCTTCGGGAACTTATACTCGATAATACGCCCGTAGTTTTCGGGGTCGCACATCGCGGCCATCCATGCGAGCATATTGTTCTTGTTCGTCGGCGTGAACGGGAGGATAAGAACGAACTCCTCCTTATGATTCCCGTCCGGGAATCGGATGATCGTATAGTAGGGGATCATGGCGGTCTCCGACTGCTCGTAGATCTCCTTCGGGATCGTCCACTTGTCCTCCTTATTATAGAACACCTGCGGGTCCGTCATGTGGTAGGTGGAGTAGAGGTCCGCCTGCACTGAGAAGATATAGAGCGGGTACCTGATATGCTCGACGAGCTCTTCCGGCATCTCCCCGATATCCTTGAACATTCCGGGAAAGATGTTGCTGTAGGTCTTGATGAGCGGGTCGTTCATATCTATGACGTAGTAGCTGACATCGCCGGTGTAGGCGTCGACGGTGACCTTAACCGAGTTTCGGATATAGTTGTATCCGTCCCTGTACGGGCTGGAGTAGGGAAACCTGTTCGTCGTCGTATATGCATCGTACAGCCAGACGAGCTTCCCGTCGTATACCACGAGATAGGGGTTCGGATCGTAGCGCAGAAACGGCGCGATCTTCGGTACTCGCTCCTGTATGCTTCTGTAGATCATCACACGGCTTTCCGGAGTCAACGATCCGGTGAAGATGATCTCGAGACTTCTCAGCCTGATTGTAAGCCATAGCTTCCTGAGGCCGTTCTTGATCGGTATTCCGCCGGTTCCCTGATATTTCTTATACTCGTTGCTGTCGCCCTTGGGATAGTCGAGCTCTGGCTGGTCGGTATTGACGATAACGTAGGGGATAGTCTCTTCGCCGTAGTAGATCTCCGGCCGGTCGAGATTCAGCGGTACAGAAATTTTCGGGGGGATGTCCTTTACGATCAGTACCGGCAGCCCTTCCTCGCCTATCTCGTTGACGGGCGTCATCACGAATCCGTACCCGTGCGTATAGACGAGTTTCTGGTTCACCCAACGCTGCGCCTCCGGTGGGAGCTCCGTATAGTTGATTTCACGGGCGGAGAGCATCACCTGGCGGTACTCGTCACCGAACCGGTAGCGGTCGACATCGACGTCGTGGAAGTCGTAGTAGAGCCTGAACTCCTGGATTTGGGAGAAGGTGGATTTGAGCGGTCGGTGATCCCAGAGCCTGATATTTTTCGATATGCCGTTTTCCTCATCGAAATGCCCCGCATTGAGAGAATCCTCGACAGGGAACGGTTCGCGCTCGATGATATCGAGGTTATAGCCGCGTCTCGTGAAGTTGATGTTGTTCTCTATATAGGGGAGCTCGCGCACGAGCTCGTTCGGCTTTACCGATATCTGCTGCACGACGCCCGGTATGATCCCGGTGACGATAATCGCGAGCCCGATAATGGAGCCGAAGGCGATGAGCGGCTGCTTGAAAGTGCGTTTCTTCCTCCCGATGAGGGTCAACACCGCAGCGAACAGGCAGACGGCGATCATGATATAGTAGGCGGGTCTTGAGACCTTGACGTCGGTGAAGCCCGCTCCGAAGATGAGCCCCCTTCTCGAGTATAGTATGAAGAACACCTTCAGCCAGTAGTTCCACGCAAGAATGATGGTCACAAGAAAGAGAAGGGTGATGAGGTGTCTCTTGCTCTGATCGCTCGCAGTGACCTTGTTGTTCGCGAGCGTTATCTGGCCCGAGATGAGGTACAGGATGCCGACGACGACGAATGTGAGTATCACCGCGCCGAGGCTCCAGGTCTTGAGGAAGTTGTACACAGGGAGGCCGAATACGAAGAATGAAACGTCACGTCCGAATATCGGGTCCTGCATGCCGAACGATGCCCTGTTTAAGAATTTGAGGATCAGATCCCACTTGTTCGAACCGTTGCTCGCCATGATGAGGGCCATGATAAAAACGATTATGGAGGACACGATGATCCCTATCTTCTTGTTGATTTCGATGGGCACTCCACCCTGCTGTATCTTCATGGTCTGAATATTGCCCCGCTTGAAGGCAAGAACCACGTTGAGACCCGCAAAGAGGCCGAAGATCGCGAAGAATACCCACCACAGCCCTATCTTTGTCCACAGTATCTTTACGAATACGTTGAGGAAGCCCAGTTTGGCGAACCATGTGTAGTTGAGCCAGATACTCGACCCCACAAACAGGGCGATGATGATGAGCGCTATCGCCGCGATGAAGATGATTACTTTAACTCCTGTTTTCATTTTTAACCTCTCGTCCTAAAGATAGTATGTTGTTACGGTGCAGGACAGGAATCGATTCAGGCGGACTTTTCCTCTTCCTTTTTCTCCCTCAACGTGAGGGGATTTACCCGTTTCTTTATTACATCCGGTGTAACGACAATTTTCGATACGTCCTGCCTGCTGGGTATGTCGTACATGAGATCGAGCATGAAGACCTCGAGGATCGATTTCAGCCCGCGGGCTCCGGTGTGCCTGGTGGTCGCCTCCTCCGATATCTCGTCGATCGCCTCCTTGGTAAACTCTAGCTCCACCCCCTCGAGCTCGAATATCTTCTGGTACTGCTTGATGAGGGCGTTTTTCGGTTCGATGAGGATTCGTTTCAACGCTTCCTTATCGAGGTCGTGAAGCGGCGCGACGACCGGCAGCCTACCTACAAACTCCGGAATGAGCCCGTACTGAATAAGGTCGTCCGGGTGCACATGCTTCAGTATCTCGTCGAGCTTCTTCTCGCCCCGTTTCTTGACGTCCGCGCCGAACCCGAGGGTCTTGTTGCTGATTCTTTTCTCCACGATCTTCTCGAGATCCACGAACGCGCCGCCGCATATGAAAAGGATGTTCTTCGTATTGATCTTGATCATCTCCTGGTGCGGATGCTTTCGCCCGCCCTGCGGAGGAACGGATGCAACGGTGCCTTCGATTATCTTGAGGAGCGCCTGCTGCACCCCCTCACCGGACACGTCGCGTGTTATCGAGGGGTTCTCGGATTTTCTCGATATCTTGTCGATCTCGTCGATGTATATTATTCCGAGCTCGGCTTTTTCAATGTCGTCGCCCGCGTTCTGGATGAGCTTGAGCAGGATGTTCTCGACGTCTTCACCGACATATCCCGCCTCTGTAAGCGTGGTTGCGTCCGCGATGGTGAAGGGAACGTTGAGACGCCGCGCGAGCGTCTGGGCGAGCAGGGTTTTTCCGCTTCCGGTCGGGCCTATGAGGAGCACGTTGCTCTTCTCGATCTCGACGTCGTCCGGGTTGCGGTGGCCGAAAAAGGCCACCCTGCGGTAGTGATTGTATACGGCGACCGCGAGATTTTTTTTCGCATATTCCTGCCCTATGACATACTGGTCCAAAAAATCCTTGATCTCCGATGGCTTGGGGAGCTTCTCCATTGTGAATGACGGGCCGTGGGAGTCCTCGCCGAACATGATGTCGCTGCAAAGCTCCACGCACTCGTCGCAGATAAAAACGCCTCCAGGGCCTGCGACCATCTTACGAACCTTGCTCTGGTCTTTTCCGCAGAAAGAGCAGACCTTTCGCTCTATATCGAGGTTCTTCGACATACATTACCCTCTCTGAGCTCCCGTGATAGTAACGTCCGGTGTGAGTGCCGGCACGGATAGTATTCGTTTTCTCCAAACGATTGGCCGCCGGTAGCATACGCTTCCGGCCCACTGCATATAATTATATACCGATAATTATATAATCGGCACAAATAAAAGGACTTTCTATCAATTTATACCACCAAACGGGGCAAAAGTCGAGCATTTACCGACCGGCACCCGCCAAAGCCGGGTCATTTTTTCTCCGGCTTGTGCCGGAGCAGTACCTCGTCGACGAGCCCGTACTCGGCCGCTTCTTTCGCAGACATATAGAAATCTCTGTCGGCATCCCGGTGTATTGTTTCGACGGTCTGACCCGTGTGCTGGACGAGTATATCCTCGAGGAGCTTCCGGTTTCGCATGATCTCCTTGGCTGCTATTTCTATGTCCGTCGCCTGTCCCTGGGCGCCCCCGAGCGGCTGGTGAATCATCAGCCGTGCGTTCGGAAGCGCATACCGCTTGCCTTTCGCACCCGAGCACAGGAGCACGGCGGCCATGCTCGCAGCCTGCCCTATACAGATTGTGGAGACGTCCGGCCGTACGTACTGCATCGTATCGTAGATTGCAAGACCGGAAGTGATGAGTCCGCCGGGGCTGTTGAGATAGAGAAAGATGTCCCTGTCCGGGTCCTCTCCCTCGAGGAACAAAAGCTGCGCGATTACCAGATTGGAGGTTACGTCGTCTATCTCGGAATCGATGAAAATGATCCTGTCCTTCAGGAGCCTTGAGTATATGTCATAGGCACGTTCGCCGCGACCCGTTTGTTCAACGACCATTGGTACGAGTGCCATTATTCGTCCTCCTCGTTCTTCATATATGGGATACGTTTCTCTTTGCCGAGCTTCGCGCTTTCGTATATGAAATCGAGCGTTTTTTTCATAGTCAGCCGGTATTTGTAATTTTCCAGCGTCCCCTTTTCCTCCATCTCCTTTTTGAACGTATCGAGCGTTTTCTTCGAGCTCTTTGCGACCGCCGCAAGCTCTTCGTCGAGCTCTTTTTTTTCCACCACGATCTTCTCTTTCTTTGCGATCTCGTCAAGGATGAGGTCCTGCTTGGTGTTCCTGACTGCGGCGGGACGCGCCTTCTTCTGGTACTCGGCGTACCGGGCCTCGTCTTTTCTCAGCTTTTCGAGGTCCATTCGGTACGAATAGGCGATGTTTGCGATGATCCTCTCCGCCTCGTATGCTATTAGGGTCTCCGGAAGGTCTATCTCGCACCGGTCGATGAGCTTGCTCATAAGCTCTTCCTTTGTCCGGTTTATCGAGGACTGCGCGGCCTCCTTCTCGTAGCCCTCGCGGATCCTGCGTTTAAGCTCCTCGAGCGTCTTTGCATCGCTTATGTCCTTTGCAAACTCGTCGTTCAGTTTGGGCAGCGATTTTTCCTTTACATCTTTTATCGTGACATGCATCGACGTCTCGTACTTTTTCTTTTTTCCATCCTGCTCGTACTCTTCCGAGACTGCTATGTCCTTTTCGTCGCCTTTTTTCAGCCCTACGAGCTCTGATGCAAACTGGTCGTCTTTCGTGTCGATTAAAACCGTCTGGTCCTGCTTTCTGGTTTTTTCTTTTCCGTCCTTCGCGAACTCGGTGTAGTCCAAGACGACGTAGTCGCCGACTTTCGACGCACCCTCTTTCGAGTCGAGCGTTGCGAACCGTTCGCGCAGGGTCTCTATCTCCCTGTCTACGAGCTCTTCCGACACCTCGTACGCGTACTTTGTACTAGAGATACCCCTGTATTCGCCGAGTTTCACCTCGGGCATCACGTCAAATTCGGCTTTGAAGGAAAAGTCCCCCTCTCCTATGTCGTCCATCTTTACTACCGACGGGTGGGAGATAGGCTCGTAGCTGTCCTCTTTGATGACCTGCTGGATCGAGTCCCGCATGAGAGCACTTGCGGTCTCGCTCTCTATGTTCTTCGAGAACCTTGTCAGTATGATGTTTCTCGGGACCTTCCCCTTCCTGAAGCCGGGAAGCTTCGCGTTTTTCTCGAAGTCGTCGATTATCTCCTCGCGGACCTGTTCGACGGACTCCTTGTCCACTTTTATATCGAGGCTGATCTTGGAGTTTTTTTCCTTTGTGACCTTCTTGGTAAGCTGCATACTTTATCCCTTGGCGTGATTACAGCCATTCGTTTTTGGATTATCAGAGTCAAAATATAACGAAAATAGAGGGAAAGATAAACAGTTTTAACCTTGTATCGGCGGCAAGAAATAAAATGAGCGGGAAACGGGACTTGAACCCGCGACATCCACCTTGGCAAGGTGGCGCTCTACCACTGAGCTATTCCCGCTTGATCTGCACAAAAAATTATACTATAAATGTCGCTGAAAGTAAAAGAAAAACCGCCTGAAAGAACGTATTCGTATGAAACGATATAAGGATAAAAAAAGCTCCGCCCCCCATATGGGGGCGGAACCATGAAGAAATATGGATTAAGCGGGAAGAACCCGCGCCGTTTTTTCTACGAAAGGATCGGTGCCTTCCTGTAATATCGTATCAACCGTTTGGTTACCGACTAGCCGGATACAGTTTCGGCAGGCGTCAGGTAACGGCCTATACCGCGTACACGGGAACTCCAGAAATCGATCTTTTTCGGCGTGAGGTAGTGGATTCCCGGGGTACCGTTTACCACGCGGATCAGCGATTCGATAATCTCATCGTACCCGGGTATGCTTTTTTCCTCGTTATATCGTTTGAGCCTGTCCCATACCTCTTTCGCGCTCATATTACGGGGATGCGGGGGGGCATCTGCCGATACATCTTTTACGTTCTCCCGGTGCACGGTTTCTTTTATATGCGAAGCATGGGTGCTGTCCTTGTACTCGAAGCCGCCCTCGCTTTTTACGGTTTTCCGGATCGCCGTATCGGCTCCCCCGCCGACGGGCGGCGGTTCTTGTTCCGGCTTTGTCACGATTCCTGCGCCGTACAGACACCGCCCACGGCCGGCATCGAAATACCTGCAGTTGTCATGCAGGCAGAAATCCTCCTCGCCGGGGAAAAAAGGGCACTGCACCGTCGTCACCCCCGAAGACCTGAGTTTCCCTCCACATATATTATCGGATGCGATGTAATTTTATAAACGGTGTATCCGGAAGCGTTACGCCGCATGTTCCAATTTACGGAAGAAATTGTCGGGAGGGCGGAAACCGAAAACAAGCCGATTTTTATTTAAAAATTTAACACAAAAATGTACAATAGTAATCAGAGAGAGGGAGGTGCCATGGCAATGACAAAACAGGAGAGAAGCTGGGTCTTCTACGACTGGGCGAACTCTGCATACTCGATCGCGATTACCTCCACGATATTTCCGATTTTCTTCAAGAGCGTGATATCGAAAGGGGTACAGGGGTACACCTCGACCGCCTGGCTCGGATACGGGAACAGTATCTATACGCTCGTTATCGCGGTGCTCGCGCCGGTACTCGGAACGATAGCGGACTACAAGAACTACAAGAAACGCTTTTTCCTGGGGTTCTTCCTGCTCGGCGTCGTTTCGACCGCCTGCCTCGCACTCACGCATGAGGGGGGATGGATCGTTGCCATCGTTATCTACATACTCACCGCGCTCGGGTTCGCCGGCGCGAACATCTTCTACGATTCGTTTCTCATAGACGTAACCCCGCGGGAACGTATGGACTGGATTTCGACGTCGGGGTTCGCCTGGGGCTATATCGGCAGTACGATCCCGTTCATCCTCGGCATCGCGCTTATCATGAAGTACGACATTTTGGGCTTTTCGTCGTCCGTACCCGCGGTGCGAATATCATTTTTCCTCACCGCGATCTGGTGGTTCGTATTTACCGTTCCGTTTTTACGAAACGTGAAACAGAACTACTTCATCGAGCCGTCACAGACACCGGTGTCCGACAGCTTCAGGAGGCTTATCGACACGTTCAGGCGCATCAGACAGTACAGGAACGTGTTTATTTTTCTTCTCGCCTACTTCCTCTACATAGACGGCGTAGACACGATCATCAAGATGGCGACCGCGTTCGGCACCGACATCGGGATAAGCGCGAACATGCTCATGATCATCCTCCTCGTCGTGCAGTTCGTGGCGTTTCCGTTCGCACTCCTCTACGGGAAGCTCGCCAGGGTCTTTTCAGCGAAGAAGATGCTGTTCGTCGGGATCTGCACCTATGTGATCATCACAATCACCGCGTTTTTTATCCCGCGTTTCGCAGATCCGAAAACGAAGGTGACGGCCTTCTGGATCGTATCGATGCTGGTGGCGACCTCGCAGGGGGGCATCCAGGCTTTAAGCAGGAGCTTTTACGGCAAGCTCATACCGAAGAACGAGTCCGCGGAGTTCTTCGGATTCTACAACATATTCGGGAAGTTTGCGGCGATCCTCGGTCCCTTTCTCATGGGTCTCGTGACGCAGCTCACGAAGAGCTCGGGGGTCGGTATCCTGAGCATCATCGTGCTCTTCATCGCAGGAGGAGTCATCCTGACGAGGGTGAAGGAGCAGGCGGAGGAATGATCGTTCGAAAGGCCTCGTAGTATACCCGGCTTCTCAGAAATTCATCATCTGCAGCCACCTACAGCCACCTACAGCCACCTGCACCCATCTGCCGCTATCCCTCGTCTGCAGGAAAAAAGAGGAAGAGGAATCGTTTTTTTCGATCCCTACGGAACTTTTATTGCCGATCCCGTGCTGGGGAAGATAGCCGAAACATTCGACGTTGAGTTTCATAAAGAATACCGTGCAGTAGGAAGCACGGAAAAAGAACGTCCTCCAACCCGTCGTATTTTAACGTCATTCCGGTTTTCTGACGATATCGAAGAACGGCGTATGTTTTTTCTCGACGCAGTCCGCCGCATAGAGGTACATTGCCGCGGACCAGGTCTGCCAGTCCTGTCCTTTCGGAAGGCCGTCCTGCGCCCGGTGCCACTCGTTGAATCCGAACTCGACATCCGCTTCACGGGCCTGTCGCACCAGACCGGTGAGCGATTCCAGTTTCTGCTCTGCGAGCCTGTACCGTTCCGACGCGACAAGAGCGGCGATGTAGAATCCGCAGACGAAAGGCCATATCCCCCCGTTATGGTACTCGCCGGGCCTGTTGTACCGGTTATAGCGTTCACGCCAATCCGGGTCCTGCGGCTTGAAGTACGGGAAGAGGTTCGGGGGAAGACCCACATCCAGCTCTCCATTTCTGCGGAGCGCCGTGCACTCCTCCTCGACCCATGCGATCATGCGAAGGGCCCTGGTCCGTGTGGTGAGACCCGAGAGCACGGCAAGACTGTTGCCGAGAAGGTCGAACCGCTCGTTGTTGTATACCTTATAGGACCACATGGCGTAGTAAGGCTTGTGCGGCATTCGCAGGCCCTCGTGGACATGCCGTTGCTGAACGCCGCCGCGGACCGCAAACTTAGTCATGAGCTCACTCATCGAGTCGGCGCGCTCTCTGTCGCCCATGAGCTTCAGGTAGCTGTAGATTACCGTATTGACGAAAAGGCCGTATCCGACCACCCACTGTTCATCCCTCCAGTCGCTCGTCGGAAGCTGTGCCACGAGCGCCCTGTCGTCAGGACTCTGATATGTCATCCAGACGAGGGCCCTGTTCACCGCCTCGTCGAGGAAATGCTCGTCGCCGATCGTCTCGCGAAACAACGAGACTGCGAGGAGGAACAGGGGGGTCGTGTCGCTCGCACCGCGGTCTTTCGGGTCATGGACGAGCGAGGGGATATGGCCGTGCGGGCTTTGGTTTTTGGCCGCGGTCTCCAGCACTTTCTTCTGGATCCGGACGAGCCGTTCGTCACCGGATACGAGTATACCGAGCGTTGCGATCATCAGATCCCTCGTATACGGTTCCGGATATCCCCATCCGGCAGTCCGGGGAAGGCCGTGATACGGTCCCTTGCTGTTATGAATGAGTACTTCCAATGCGGCGGATTTCGCTTTTTCGATGGACTTACTGAGTCCCGATTCCATCTCATGCTCCTTTGAGACATTCCCCGATGAGGTCTAAAAAACGTTTTGTCACGACACGGTAATCGAACCGGGTCCTCACGTGCGCCCTCCCCGCCCGCCCCATGTCCGAGCGCAGCGCGGGATCGATCATGAGAGCCTTCAGGTATTCGGCGATGTCACCGACGCTCGGCCTGTAATCGACCGTTCTCGGTGTCCGGAATACGATACGGCCCTGCTTTTCTCCGTCCTCGCTGCCGTCGATTTCGAGGTCCTGTTTCACTATCTCTCGCGCCACGCCGGCAAGGTATGCAGTTTTTCCATGGACCAGGGTGTCGAGCATAGCCATTGCCCTGATGCCGATGACCGGCTTCTCACAGGCACAGGCCTCGACCTGCGGCATGCCGAAGCCCTCGAGGTGAGAGGGGGCTGCATAGATATCGCAGGCGCCGATGAGATACGGCATGAAATTCCTCGAGACCACGTTCGTGGTGTACACCACCTTCTTCTCGATGCCGAGCTGTGTGGCGAGCTGCAGATCGCGGAGGTTCTGCTCCACTGTCCGCGGCTGCGGCCATACTTTGCAGACGTATTTCCACGGCGGGACATCCCTGTCTACCGTCGCGAGCGCCTGCATCACCTCCTGGGCTCCCTTTGACGCAGCGTCTCCGCCGACGGTGAGTATCATGATCTCGTCGGGCGCAACTCCGAGCGCCTCCCTCACCGTCGAGATCTTCGGATCCTGAGGGTCGCGGGGGATGAACGAGTCGGTATCGCAGCCGACCGGAAGAACCCGGATGTTGCCGCCTTTTAGCCCGTCACGTATATAGACGTCTTTGACCCAGTTTGAGGTCGCGAGAACGAGCGGAAGCGAGTCTAAGAGCTCATGGTACCGCGCGACGAAACCGTCCGCTACCAGCCAGGGTACCGGCTGGATACCGTGCCGCTGGGGATGGATGACGAGATGAGGCGTATGGCCCCAGTACCCGACGCCGACGGCAACGTCGGGTTTGAACCACCGGTAGTACCATTCCTTTTCCTGGGCGGATTCGAAGTGGACCGCATGCGCGTCCGCACCACCCTCGCGAAGGCCCCGGAACAGCATGTCTCCCTGAGTCGAAAGCCCCCCCGGTGGCGGCGGATAGTCGTACAGCATCAATACCTTCATCTTGTTCCTCCTCGTTCGTACCATTCCGTGATCTGCCGTGGTTTTCGAAAGCAGAAGAACGCTTCGGTCCTCGGTGCGGTGCGCGCTTCCCATGAGTCGGGTGCGAAGCCGTAGATCTCGGTGATGATCCGGTACTTTTCGCTGAAGACGTCGTCCGGAAGATCGATCCTTCGATCTGCGGTTTCCTCCGCTCTCGGCGGGTAGCGTTTGTTGCCGTCTTCGTAGGCGAACATCCAGACGCGGGCGGTGTCGAGCTTTCCCCTGCTCCAGAGAGACAAGACCGCGTGACCGGTCTCCTCGTGCCTGCGATGGCGGGTATATTCGCCGAACAGGCTGTGGGTAAGGACAAGGTCGTACCGGGCACCTGACGAAAGAAGGGACAGTATTGCGGTTTCAATCTCCCGCGGAGAAAGAGGAGACTGTTTTGGGCCGTCGTCGAGATCGCCGATCGCGCCCGACGCTTTTAGCCGTGCCACCGCCTTCGTAAACTTCACGGCCCGGTCCGGATCGGATCTTCTGCAGAGCGTTGCGACGGACCATCGTATTCCGGGATTCATGAGTATGGTGCCGCCGGCCCATAATGTTTCGTCGTCGGGATGGGCGGCGATGACAACGGCGGTTCGGGTATGGGACATCCCGTCGTTCTTGTTGAAGCGATCGCCGACTCCGGTCTCTTTATGACGGCGCTGTTTCGGTGCCATGTTCGGGATCGTCTTTTGTTTCATTGAGGGGAGGCCGCCAGCAGCGTACGGCAGTGGTACATGGTGATAAGCGCCACAAGCCAGGCCAGCGTCGATTCCGCTCCCTGGTTTTGGTTGACGCCGTCCGCTCCGAGACCGTCGCGGCATCCGCCCGTCGTGTAATCGTAAACGGGCGCCTGTATGTCGTTCCTTCCCAGAAACCAGTCGAAGCATCGTACCGCTTCCTTTGCCCACCTCTC
The DNA here is from genome assembly GCA_016934265.1 of Spirochaetota bacterium. Lineage (GTDB taxonomy): Bacteria > Spirochaetota > B62-G9 > B62-G9 > DRHN01 > JAFGTF01. Next base: position 2,418 of record JAFGTF010000064.1, on the reverse strand, counting down.
TTCGCCAGTGGCGAAAAACGCCTCCGCGCACGCCTCGACCATGGAACCGGCGTCGACGGGCTGCTGGTCGAACCGCGTCCTTTTTCCGTTACGCCGGTACCATCCCCTGTTTCCGATCGGGACCAGGTGGCCGGAATCGTCCGTCTGGATCCGAAGCAGCCAGTCCAGGCACTCGATCCCCGCATCGACGATCGATTGCTGCCCCCGTTCACGGCCGGAAGCGATCAACGCCTGCGGGATCCTCCCGTTGTCGTAGGTTACCGTTTCCTCTATCCAGGGCCAGTCATCCTCCCTGTTCGTACGGTAGATGTCGAACAGGCGGTCTGAAAGCCTTGCTTCATATCGTCTCGTGCTCCGGTCTCCACGGAACCTCTCACCGTAGCAGACGATACCGAGGAGCGCGTAGGCGACGGCGCGCGGAGAGTCGAAATTCTCGCTCGCCTTGAGCGCTCGTTCGAAGAGATCCATGGCCATTCCGATCTGGCTGTCCTTTTGCGACTCCGAGATTGTGACTCCGAGTCCCCAGAGCGCCCTCCCGTGGCTCTCCTCGTAGTCGGTGCTCCTGTTCCACCTGCGGCTGTATGACAAGAAGTTCCGGAATCTGCCGGACTTGTCATCGAACGCGTATTCGAGAAAGCCGAGATACCGGTAGCTCAACGCTTCGAGCAGGGTGGGCTCAGCCGAAGCGTTTCGGGCGGACATCACCGCGACGAGCGCCCTGGCGTTGTCGTCGACGGTATAGCCGTGTATCCGGCTCGGTATCATGAAGCGGGCGTGCTGCAGTACACCGGTATCGTCGGTGAGAAGATTGAGGTGGTCGAATTTTATTTCCGGCAAATCGATCCACGTTTCGGCGATCGTCCGCGTCGGATAGAGGGCGAACGATTTTTTCGAGGGCTCCTGCTTCAGCTCGGAAAATATGTCGAGATACGCCCGGGCCACCTTCGGCCAGATCATGTCACGGCTGAACTGGTAGGCGCGTTTTCTCATTGCATTCAACTCGACGGGATTGTCGAACAGGTCGAGAATCTGCTCTGCCATGGCCTCGGCGTCCGCGAACGGGACGAGCCTTCCCCTTCCGTCGGCGAGCATCTCCTCCGCGTACCAGTACGGCGTGGAAATGATTGCCTTTCCCGCACCCATGGCATAGGCTAGCGTACCGGAGGTGATTTGCTCCTTGTGCAGGTAGGGAGTTACATAGATATCCGCGCAGATGAGGAACTCGCACAATTTTTCCAGGCTTACGAACCTGTTGTGAAAGATGATATGCTTGTCGACTCCGAGCCGCCTAGCCCGCTGCTGGAGGGAGATACGGTAGGCCTCGCCAGATTCCCGCTTCACATGCGGGTGCGTCGCCCCTAAAACGAGATACACGGTGTCGGGAAAGCGGTCGACGACCGCGGGCAGGGCATCGATCACATGCTCCACCCCCTTTCCCGGGTGCAGCAGTCCGAACGTGAGGATGACCCGTTTTCCCTCTACGCCGAACTGGTCCTTGTAGTAGTTGGGGTCTATGAACGGCGTGTCGGGTATCCCGTGGGGGATGAACACGATCCGGTCGGCGTCGACCGAATACAGGGACTTGATCATGTCGACGGCAAGCCTGCTCATGACGACGAGCCTGTCCGATACGCGAAGCAGCTCCCTCATGACGGCCTTCTTGCCGTCGTCCGGGTCCTGAAGGACCGTGTGAAGCGTCGTCACTACCGGCATACGGAGTTTTTTCAGAAGCGCAAGGATGTGGCTGCCGTCGTTGCCGCCGAAGATGCCGAACTCGTGCTGCAGGCATACCGTTTCGACGCGGTTGATGTTCAAGAAGTCGGCGGAAAGCTGGTATTCCTGCAGCTTGTTCTGGGACACTTCGAACCGTACCCGCGCGGGGTAATCATATCCCTCCAGGGTGTCGTTCATGGCGATCGCCCAGTATTCGGTACCCGGTGACTGGGCGGCCAGCGACCCGAGCAGGTCAGTAGTGAAGGTGGCGATACCGCACTGTCTCGGGAGGTAGTTGCCGAGAAGGGTGATGACATTCGAACTGCTTTGCTGCTTCCGTGAGACCGTGTCGTTTGCCATGAGCCTGCCTTTCTGATATGTTGCCGCTTCATTGAAACATACGACTTACATAATTTATGCCGATTCGGTGCGGAAAGCAAATATGATTATGTCGATGGGAATGAAAGAAGAGAAGGGGTATTGCCGTGTAGCCCCGGTAATTCTCGATTCGACCCGGGCGATTATTGATTGTGTAGAACCGACGTCATTGTTTATAGTGGACTTGAAAGAAGAACGGAGAAGGCGCCCGGTACGTTGCGAGTATGGGATATTTGATTATTTGCGAGAGGGGGGACTCGAACCCCCAAGCCCCAGGGCACTAGATCCTAAGTCTAGCGTGTCTGCCAGTTCCACCACTCTCGCGTT
>JAFGTF010000063.1 GCA_016934265.1 Spirochaetota bacterium | reverse complement strand
GTGGGCGAACTGCGGGCGGGCGGTGTCGCTGTGGGAGCTTGGGCGGATAGACCTGAAGCCTTTGGTGACGCACCGGTTTCCGCTGTCCCGGATAGAGGAGGCGTTCGAGACCTTCGTACAGCGGAGAGGCGGCGCCATCAAGGTCGCGGTGAAGCCGAACGAACAATAGCCGGGAGGGCGGTTCGTCGGCCTCTTCACCGGATGCAGGCCGGCTCGTTACCGAGGAAACCCAGGATAAAGGAGATCGAGAAGATGCGGGTTATGGTCTTGAAAGAATACAACAAGCCGCTCGTTTTGGAAGAGAGAGAAAAGCCCGAACCGGCGGAAGGCGAGGTGGTGATGAAAGTCTCCCACTGCGGAATATGCGGTACCGATCTTAAAATATCGACCGGAAAGCTTTCTTCCATCGTGACGATACCGTATGTGCCCGGACACGAGATAGTCGGGTCGATCGATGCGGTCGGAAAAAACATACGCGGTATCAAAGAGGGAGATACGGGGATCGCCTACTTCTACATACCCTGCGGTGAATGCGAGCTTTGCAGGAACGGGAGTGAGAACGTGTGCTACTCCATCGAGAGGCTCGGGTTCGAGCGGGACGGGGGTTTTTCAGAATATGTCCGAATGCCTGCGTACAGTTTCTGCGGGTATACGGGAAAGATCGCCGGAGAAAAGTTGTCGGTCCTTCCGGACGCCGTTGCAACTTCCTATCATGCGATAAAAAACAGAGCGGCGCTCCGGATAGGACAGACGGTGCTTATCGTCGGAACGGGTGGATTGGGGATACATGCGGTACAGATTGCGGGTCTTATGGGTGCAGAGGTGATCGCGGCGGACATTAAGCCGGGGGCGCTCGATATGGCGAAAACCTACGGCGCCCGAGACACTTTCGATCCTGATTCGGTCGACCCCCTGGAGGCGGTCATGGATTGTACAAGCGGAAAGGGGGCTGATATCGTTATAGATAACGTCGGAACGGACGATACCCTTCGCTGGAGCCTTCCCTCACTCAAGCGGGGGGGTACACTCGTCATGGTGGGATACGATCCGGTCAATCCGGTAAACGTCTATCCGCTGGGAGTTCATTATAACGAGTGGTCCATACGCGGAGCGCGAGTTTCGACGAAGCAGGAACTCTTAGAGGTGATAGACCTTGTTGAAAGTGGCATGATAGATCCGGTTGTCAAGAAGGTGATACCTCTTGAGGCCGTCAACGAGGGACTCGACGAGATACGTGAGGGAAAACATATCGGGCGGATAGTATTGAAGATCGAGTAATATCATGTCGGATGGACCGACGAAAAGCGGTAGGGAAAAATCGTCGTGAATTTTACTACGCTGGAGGCGGAAAATGACGTCGCGAGAAAGAATCGAGACTACGCTTGCTCATAAGGAACCGGACCGGGTGCCCATCGATGTAGGCGGGGTTGCAATGACCTCGATGCATAGGGATACGTACAAAAACCTGCTCGGGTATCTCGGTATCTCCGAGGATATCGTCCTGGTCGACGAGTTTCAGCGTGCCGTGAAAGTGTCGAAAGAGGTGAACGACCTGCTGCACGGGGATACATGGCTGGTCTGTCCCAAGTGGAAACCGTGGAAAGAGGTCGGGGAAGACTACAGCGTGGACGAGTGGGGCATCAAGTACTATAACTCGCCGGACAGTCTCTACTGGGAGATGGTTGAGCATCCCCTCGCGGACGCCACGGTCGAAACACTGGATGAGTACGAATGGCCCGATCCTCGTGATCCGGAACGATTCGATGGCCTAAAGGAGGCGACGAAGCGGATCTATGAAGAGACGGAGTATGCGATTATCTTCGGCGGATTCGGTTACAAGGGAGATCTGTTCGATATGCCGAGCAGGCTGAGAGGACATGTCAAGTTTTATATGGACCTGATACTGAATGAGAATTTCGTGAACAGGCTGCTTGAAAAGTTTGTCGATTACTGGTCTACATTGGCTGAGGAAACGCTGAATCGAATCGGTAAATACATAACGGCCGTTTCGTTTAACGACGACATAGGGTCGCAGGACGGACCGCTGATATCCCCTGAAATATACCGAAAACTGATAAAACCGAGGCAGAAGGCCGTCTATGACAAGATCAAGGAATGCGCCCCTCATGCGAAGCTCCTCCTCCATTCCTGCGGATCGGTGTACAAGTTCATTCCCGATTTCATTGAGATAGGAATAGATGCGCTCAACCCGATACAGCTTACCGCAAAGGACATGGGAGATACCGAAAGGCTGAAAAAGGAGTTCGGAGACAGGTTGACCTTCTGGGGAGGCGGGTGCGACACGCATCGGGTGCTCCCGAAAGGAACGAAAGAGGAGATTACAGGCGAGGTGAAGAGAAGAATTAGAGACCTTGCACCGGGGGGAGGGTTCGTATTCACCCCGGTGCATAACATCCAGCCGGATGTGAGTCCCGAAAACATTCTCACTCTTTATAATACCGCGTATGAGTTCGGAAGATATCCCATCAAAATATAGGAAACGGGAGGTGGCGAGAAAGAAATCGTGGAACGTCGCGGTATACGGACGAGGGGCCGACTTACGATAGCACGGCGAAACGCGGTGGACATACACCGGTCTGCGACGCGGGCGTTGCGCCCCATACCCCTCATACGTTTCGAAAGAGACCGTCGATAAACAGGAATACTATTTCACCACTACATTGACGAGCTTTCCCCCCACCACGATCACCTTCCGCACGGTTTTGCCTGTCGTATATTTCTTCACCCGTTCGTCGTCGAGGGCCATGCGCTCGAGCATCGAGTCGTCTGTGTCGCGGGGCGCCTCGAGCCTCGCGCGGAGCTTTCCGTTGACCTGCACCACGAGCGTGATGATCTCCTCTTTCGCGAGATGGGGGTTGTACGAGGGCCACGGCTGGTCGATGAGGAAGCCGTCGAATCCGATACGATGCCAGAGCTCCTCGGTGATATGCGGCACGAATGGCGACAGCAGGACCAAGACCGTTTTCAGGCCGTACAGGTAGCCGAGCCGAGCGGTTTCGTCTTTTTCCACTGCTTCGGGGGCGAAGGAGAAGAGGGCGTTCACCATCTCCATTATCGCGGATATGGCGGTGTTGAGATGGAACCGCTTCTCGATATCGTCGGTGACCTTCCTGATGGTTTTCGATACTACGAAAAGTATCTCGCGGGCGAGCCCGTCGTAACCGTTTTTCGAAAGAAGCTTTTTCTCGAACCGTAATAGCGCGCCGACGGTTTCTTCGGTAAAAGGAGGCGTTTTCTCATACAGCCGATAGAGCCTGTTGAGGAAGCGGTACGCGCCCTCGACGCCGCTTACCGACCACTCGAGGTCGCGCTCCGGGGGTGACGCGAAAAGGATGAACATCCGTACCGTATCCGCCCCGTACCGTTTCACTATGTCGTCCGGGTCGATGACGTTCTTCTTCGATTTCGACATCTTCTCGATCCTGCCGATCTCGACCGGGCCCCCGCACTTTTTGCACCGAGTGTCGTCCGTCACCTCTTCGGGGAAGAGGTAGCCGTCTTTTTCGCAGTAGAGGGTTTCCTTCGTAACCATTCCCTGGGTTAAAAGTCGCTCGAACGGCTCGTCGACGGCGGTAAGCCCGATGTCCCTGAGAAACTTGGTGAAGTAGCGGGCGTAGAGAAGATGGAGTATCGCGTGCTCTATCCCGCCGATGTACTGGTCGACGTTCATCCAGTATCCCGCCTCCTCCTTCTCGAAGGGGACGTCGTCCGCGCGCGGGCTGCAGTAGCGCTCGAAATACCAGGAGGAGTCGATGAACGTATCCATGGTGTCGGTCTCGCGGCGTGCCGGGGAACCGCACTTCGGGCAAACGGTCTTCAAAAATCCCTTGTGTCGCTTCAGAGGGTTTTCGCTCCCCGTGATCTCGACGTCCTCGGGAAGGACGACCGGCAGCTCCTCCTCGGGCACTGGGACGATCCCGCAGCCTTCGCAGTATACCACCGGTATCGGTGTTCCCCAGTACCGCTGCCGCGAAATGAGCCAGTCCTTGAGGCGGTAGTGTACGGTGCGTTCGCCGTACCCCTTTTCTTCGATGTAGGATGTTATCTTCTGTATGCCCTTTGTGTTGGGCATCCCGCTGATGGGGCCGGAGTCGACGTTTTTTCCTTCCCCGGTCCATGCCTCCGTCATGGCGGCGGCGTTAAGTGACCCCTCCTCGTTCTGGATGACGACCCGGACCGGAAGGCCGTATTTTTTCGCAAATTCGAAGTCGCGCTGATCGTGCGCGGGGACGGCCATAATGGCGCCCGTGCCGTATTCCATGAGAACGAAGTTCGCTAAAAAGAGCGGGACCTCTTCCCCGTTCAACGGGTTTTTTACCGTCCGTCCTGTAAAGACGCCCTCTTTCTCGTAGTCCGCGCTCGCCCGCAGGATGCGGTCCTCCCGTTTCGTCCGTTCGATGAACCGCACGAGCGGGTCGGGGTTTTCGGCCTCTTTTACGATGCGCTCGACGGTCGGATGCTCTGGAGCGATCGCCATGAAGGTGACCCCGTATATCGTGTCGGGACGGGTGGTGAAGATGGGAAACGGCTCGCCGTCGAACTCGAAGTTCACCATCACCCCGGTACTCCTTCCGATCCAGTTCTGCTGCATCAGTTTTACCCGCTCGGGCCAGTGAGGGAGCTTCTCGAGGCAGTCGAGCAGCTCGTCGGAGTACTCGGTTATCTTCAAAAACCACTGGGACAGCGTCTTCGAGACCACCTCGTTTCCGCACCGCCAGCAGAGTCCGTTCTCGACCTGCTCGTTTGCGAGTACCGTATCGCATTTCGGGCAGAAGTTGACGTCCGCCCGGCGTTTGTAGGCGAGATTTTTCTCGAGCATCTTGAGGAAGATCCACTGGTTCCACCGGTAGTACTCAGGGAGGTAGGTGGCGACCTCGCGGTCCCAGTCGTAGGAGAACCCGAGCCGCTTGATCTGCCGTTTCATGTTTTCTATGTTCTCGCTCGTCCATTTCGCCGGGTGGACCCCCTTCTCGATGGCGGCGTTCTCTGCGGGGAGCCCGAACGAGTCCCAGCCGATGGGGTGGAGCACGTTGAGCCCTTTCATCCGCTTGAACCTGGCGAGCACGTCCCCTATCGAGTAGTTCCTGACGTGCCCGATGTGGATGCGGCCCGAAGGGTAGGGAAACATCTCGAGGCAGTAGAACTTTCCTTTTTTGCCGGAGGCGGCTGAAAACACATTCGCGTCCGCCCATTTTTTCTGCCAGCGTCGTTCGATCTCGTCGAACGGGTAGTGCCCTCTTGCCATACCGTCCTGCTCCGCGTCGTGTAGGTTGCAAAATAGTAATATGATACAAACGGCCGGTCAAACGATTTCACCGGTCATCTTTAGGACTCTCCTCTCCGGTTTCCGAACAGGGAACATGCCGGTTTTGCATCGGAGGATCCAGAGGAGCTATTCATACTACCGTTTTTCTTATATCGAGCCGCCACGCTGATACTATTCCCATTGATACATTTGCGTCGATACGGTAGATGAGATAAAATAAATTATACGGCAATACACATAAAACAGAGCGATATCCCGATTCAGTACTATGATGACGAGTATCACTTATACCTTGAGGCGTTTCTTCAGATGGTCTTTAAGTCATGGAAATGTACCGGCCGCATCGCGGAGGGCATGCACCTGACGATACCATGACCGGTGGTGCAGATGTTGATAATTGTAATAAGGGGCAGCCTCCAGTACGGCAAATAAGGTTGTGCGGCTTGTTATAGAAATGAGCAAGTATGAAATGACTGTCGATCAGTGAAACAATCTTTTAGCGTCTAAAGAGAGAGAGCATATTGAATTCGAGGAAAACAAAGACGGGGGTAGCAGGTTGAAGGAGCTTATGCAGGTTCTCCCGGCTTTATCCAGAAGTCAGGTGCAAAACTTGCTTCGTGAACTTAAATCAGAAGGTATAATTCACAATGTCGGCAGGACCAGGGCCGCATTATGGTACCCTAATTCTGAAACGGACTCTATTACATCGAAAAAATATATTTAAACGTAATATGTATGCAATGTAACAGGTATAAAATATTGATAAATGAGGAACACGTGTTTTTTAAACATAGTCGTTCGCATTTAGATGCGAGGGTCTCTCTTATAATAATGACGAACCCCATCTCAATAAAGAATTATTTTGATTCTTCTATTGCGGCGATGCTTTTTTTAACGCAATAAAAAACGCAATAGTAAAAGTAATAGGAGTCACCCGTTGATACTCCGGACCCGAAAAAACAGACGGCGCGACGCTGCCCGCCCCCCTACAAAGGCCTTGACTTTCGTTGTAATGGGCTGTAATTATTACTGCGGGCCGGAGTGGTGAAACTGGTAGACGCACTGGACTCAAAATCCAGCGGGGGCGACCTCATGAGGGTTCGAGTCCCTCCTCCGGCAATGGTCTCGTAAAGAAATGGTCCTGTAAAGAACAGTTCGATTTCCTCCTTGCGGCACTTTTTCAACTCACTTCAACGGGCGGAGAAAGCAATGAGTGAAGTTTCGGTCAATGTTGAATTTGATACGCTGGAGCGATTCGTCGTCGATACCTTCGTCGGTGTAGGCGTCCCCGAGGAGGACGCCCGGATATGCGCCGATGTGCTCATTACCGCGGACAGACGGGGGATATTCTCTCACGGGGTGAATCGTCTCAAGGCGATTTATTATGATAGAATCCGCCAGGGTATCCAGCAGCCGGTAACACGGATCGAGATCGTGCGAAAGGGACCCACCACCGCCGTGATAGACGGACACAACGGCATGGGGATGGTGATCGCAAAGCGCGCGATGGAGGTCGCCATGGAGAGTGCAGCCGAGTACGGAATGGGCATGGTCGTGGTGCGGAATTCGACGCACTACGGAATCGCCGGCTACTACGCAATGATGGCGTGCGAGCGTAACATGATAGGGATCACGGGCACAAACGCGAGGCCCTCGGTAGCGCCGACCTTCTCCGTCGAGAATATGCTCGGAACGAACCCTTTAACCTTCGGAATTCCCACCGACGAAGAGTTCCCGTTCGTTCTCGACTGCGCCACCTCGATCGGCCAGCGCGGGAAGATCGAGGCGTATGAGAAGATGGGAAAAACGGTGCCGGCCGGATGGGTGATAGGGTCCGACGGCGAGGCATGGACCGATCCGGCCAGGATCCTCGAAGGGTTGAAGGAGAACGGCTGCGCGCTTGCCCCCTTGGGCGGTATCGGAGAGGAGGGGGCCGGGTACAAGGGGTACGGCTATTCCACCGTCGTCGAGATTCTCTCTAGCGCCCTCCAGGCGGGGAGCTTTCTCAAGATGCTCTCCGGGAGTGATGGCGGGAAGTCGTGCCCGTACCGGATAGGGCATTTCTTCATCGCGATTGACGTGTCCGCATTCATCGATCCTGAGGAGTTCAAGCGCCGTACGGGGGAGGTACTGCGGCAGCTTCGGGCCGCAAAGAAGCAGCCGGGGCAGGACAGGATATACACGGCCGGTGAAAAGGAGTACGTCTCGCAAACCGAAAACGGTGGCCGGGGGGTATCCATCAACCCTAAACTGCAGCAGGACATCCTCCGCATAAAGAAAGAGCTCAGGCTCGAGGGGTACGACTTCGGCTTCTGACACCGCCGCTCAATCCTGGGATGGTACCGATTTTTAACGGAAGGAAGGGATCATGATACAGCTCGATTTTGAAAAACAGGGCGGTCTCGTACCTGTGATCGCGCAGGATTACTCCACGGGCGAGGTTCTTATGATGGCATACATGAATAACGAGGCGTGGGAAAAAACGAGGGCTACCGGATTCGTCCACTACTTCTCGCGTTCGAGAAAAAGCCTGTGGAAGAAGGGAGAGCGCTCCGGCAACCTGCAGAAGGTCCGGGAGATCAGAGTGGACTGTGATAACGACTGCGTTCTCGTCAGGATAGACCAGCAGGGAGGTGCGGCCTGCCATATGGGGTACAGAAGCTGCTTCTATAGGGTTGTTGAAAACGGCACGCTCAAAGTGAGCGGACAGAAGGTGTTTGACCCCGAAGAACGATATGGAGAAGGATCATGAACGAACCGAAAGTAAAGCTTGGAATACCGAAGGGGAGCCTCGAGCGGGCCACCATCGATCTCTTCCAGAACGCCGGATGGAAGATCACCGTCTCTTCGAGGAACTACTTCCCGAGCGTCGACGATGCGGACATCTCCTGCAGTCTCGTGCGGGCACAGGAGATGGCTCGCTATGTGGCGAGCGGCGTGCTCGATGTCGGCCTGACCGGGCTCGACTGGATACTCGAGAACGATGCGGAAGTACAGATCATCTGCGACCTCGTCTACTCCAAGGCGAGCACGAAGAAGGCGAAGTGGGTGCTCGCCGTTCCCGAGGGGTCAGATATCGATCGAATCGAGGACTGTGCGGGAAAAATAGTGTCCACCGAGCTCGTCAATTTCACCAAACGTTATTTCGACGAGCGCAAAATACCGGTGACCGTGGAGTTCTCCTGGGGAGCGACCGAAGCGAAGGTCGCCGAGGGGCTCGTAGACGCCATCGTGGAGGTGACGGAGACGGGGTCGACGATACGTGCCCACGGTTTAAAGATCATTCACACCCTGCTCGAGACGAACACGAAGCTCATCGCCAACAAGGAGAGCATGAAACGCCCCGAAAAGCGGGACAAGATCCAGCAGATCTCACTCTTGCTTCGCGGGGCGCTGAACGCGGAGAACATGGTCGGGTTAAAGATGAACGTCCCGGAAAAGAAGCTCGATACGGTCGTCCGTATGCTGCCGAGCATCACCGCGCCGACGATATCGCAGCTGTACAATACCGCGTGGTTCTCCGTCGAAACGGTGATACGCGAGTCGATCGTGAGAGAGCTGGTACCGAAGCTCATCGGGGCCGGCGCGGACGGCATCATCGAGTATTCGCTGAATAAGGTGGTGGGCTACAACGACATATCGATCTAACGATCGATATGTCGTTGTTTGGCAGATTGACCGGATAAATCGACTAATCTGTACAACGGTTTATCGGTGTAAGGATCGATATGTCGTT
>JAFGTF010000062.1 GCA_016934265.1 Spirochaetota bacterium | reverse complement strand
GTGGGCGAACTGCGGGCGGGCGGTGTCGCTGTGGGAGCTTGGGCGGATAGACCTGAAGCCTTTGGTGACGCACCGGTTTCCGCTGTCTCGGATAGAGGAGGCGTTCGAGACCTTCGTACAGCGGAAAGGCGGCGCCATCAAGGTCGCGGTGAAGCCGAACGAACAATAAACTGTCGGTAATAACTTGCGTGACGGGAAATATGGATGATAAAAAACAAAACGTATATTTCGATTTTCACGTTTCTCTCACTCGGGCTCTTGGGGCTGACATTCGCCTTCGTCGGCGCGAGCCTTTCCGCGATGAAAGCATTTTTTCTTCTAGATATACGGCGGGCAGGCATGATTACGGCGATCCTGCAGCTCGGGTTCGCCCCCTTCTGCCTGTTCGGAGGGATCCTCGCGGATTTCTTCCGCAAGGACCGGATCCTGAGCATAGGGACGCTCATTCTGGGAATCGCGACGATGCTCATAGGGAGATCGGGGAGCTTCGGTCTGCACCTCGCGATCCTCGCGGTGATGGGCGTAGGCTGTGGGTTTCTCTTCGTGGGGTCGAATACGCTCGTCGTCGACCTCTTCTCGGAAAAAAGGGGGACCTTCCTCAACATACTCCACTTCGTCTTTGCCGTAGGCTCTCTCGTCGGACCGCTCATCATGGGATCCCTTCTCTCGCGAGGTCAGCGCTGGCAAACGGCGTACCGGTACGAGGCAGCGGTCGCCCTCTTCATTGCGGCGATATTTTTTACCACGAACGCGGGCGAGTGGCGGACGGTTACGAAGAAACGGCTCTCCGAATTGTGGAATATGATCATGGGGAAAAAGTTCATTTTACTCATGCTGACCGGTTTTTTTGCGATCGGGCTTCAATTCTCCATCATGTACCTCACGGTGATCTACCTGCAGGAGGCCAAGGGACTCTCGATATCGTATGCGAGCCTCGCGCTCTCCGTATACTATATTCTGCTTGGAACGGGAAGGCTCATATGCAGCGCGCTCGTGGTCCGCGTTTCGCAGTGGAAGCTTATCCTCTTTCTTTTAGTATCGCTCGCGGTCTTTTTGATTGCGGGGTGGGCGTTAAAAGGCGGCCAAGCCGCCGTCGCGTTCAGCCTCACCGGTCTCTCCTCCTCGGGGCTTATGCCGATACTGCTCTCGCTTACCTCCAGTGTCCTGGATTCTCGGTTTCGGGGAACAGCCCTCGGGTTTCTCGCAATGTGCGGCGGACTCGGGGGAATGGCGATCACCTATTGTGCGACCGCGCTTTCGAAACAGATCGGCCTGGAAAACGGAATTCTGCTCATCGTCGTTCTATCCCTGTTCACCGTACTGTTATATGCCGCGACGTTGAAGTGGATGAAGAAAAACGAAGAAAAAAATGCTTGACAATGTGAGGGGCGACGGTATAATTGATAAATTGTATTACAGTCGTACAATTATATCAAGGGAGGTAGAATGATGAAGAGGATTTTAGTGTTGGTTTTTGCCCTGCTTCTCGTCTTCTCGTTCTCCGTGACTTCGCTGTTCGCAGATAAAGAGGAGAAGCCCGACGTCTTCAAGATCGGGTTCCTCTCCTCCTTAAGCGGGACGTTTGCGGGTGTTGCAGAAACGCAGAAGAAAGCGTTCATTCTCGCGGTCGAAGAGGTGAATGCGAAAGGCGGCCTCGACATGCCGTGGGGCAAGGTGCCGGTGGAGTACATCGTCAAGGACGACGAGGCGAAGCTCGATATCGGCGTGAGACGGTTCAGGGAGATGGTGGGCGACGGGATCCACGCCCTCACAGGCGGTATCTGGAACCCGATGTCCGCGGCGTTGAACGAGGAGTGCAAGATAACGCCGGTGATCTACATCCCAGGGTATGTGCCCGCGAAGGATATGAACATGAAGGGAAACCCCTCGCAGTGCACGTTTACCCCGACCTTCACACCGTGGAGTATCGGCTATATCTCCGGTGAAGCGTGCATCAACACCCTGAACAAGAAGAAGATCTTCTATCTCGCACGGGCGGACTCATGGGGCACGACGATCTACGAGGGTCTTCAGGCCGCGGTAAAGGAGTTCGGCGGCGAGATCGTCGGATACGCCGAGCTCCCTCAGGGGACCGTGGACTATACTGCGGTGCTCAACAAGGTGCTGAGCGTAAAACCGGACGTATTCATCACCTCGATGTTCGGCGGGGACGCGATCGCGAACCTGAAACAGGCGTACGACCTCGGTGTGTACGACAAGATGACCGTCTTCAACACGTGGACGGCCAACATCGTGGCAAAGGGAATCCCGGCAGACGCGCTCGACGGCCTGTACGCGCTCGCGTGGTTCTACTGGAACCTCGAGGGGCTCGATGACAAGAATGTGGCGTCACGGGTCAAGGCGTACTCGGACAAGTACACGGCGCGATGGAACGAGCCTCCCGACAACATGGGAACCGCGCCCTATGTCGCGACACAGGTAATCTTCCAGGCCGTTCAGAAGGCCGGTACCTTCGACCCTGTAAAGGTGAGTGAGGTAATTGCGAAAGAGAAGTTCGACGTCGTTGCAGGAAGGATCGGCTTCAGGGAAGACCACCAGGCGGTGGCGACCCACGCGACGTTCCTCCTCAAGGGCAAGTCCGCCGCGAAGAAGAAGGGCGACTGGGACTTCTTCGAGGTCATCGATTCGTACGGCGGGGAGAACATACTTCCGCCGCTTGCGGAGATGGGTTACTAAGGCAACGGTATCATTGGGGGGTCCCGTGCGATTCGGGACCCCCTGTATTACTCAGGACGGATCAGGCGGGAGAGAGGAATGGACGCACGCTGTGTAGTGAAGACGGTGGGAGTGACAAAGGTCTTCGGCGATTTCGTCGCGGTGAACAGCGTCGATTTCGAGGTAAACGACAGGGAGGCGGTCGGCATCATAGGTCCGAACGGGGCCGGAAAGACCACGTTCCTCAATCTCTTAAGCGGGCTCTACATGCCCGAAGAGGGAAGCGTTTTCTTCAAGGGGCGCGACGTGACGAGGGTCCCGCCGCAGAAGCGGATCGAAATGGGCATGATGCGCACGTTCCAGCTCGTACACGTATTCGATAACATCTCGGTCTACGACAACCTCGCGCTTTCCTACTACCGGAAGCTCGAGGGACGGGCGTTTCCGCCCGGCAGTGTTTTTACGAGACTTTTTCGGAAGGACATCGAAAAAATTGTCGGCGACGTGCTCGAGCTGTTCGAGCTGGATAAAAGAAGCACGCAGATCGTCTCCAACCTCCCGCTCGGGAGCAAGAAGCGGATGGAGCTCGCGATGGCCCATATCGCGGATCCGGAAGTCATCCTGCTCGACGAGCCGTTCGCCGGGCTCGGTGATATCGAGATCGATGAAATACTCGGCATTCTCACGCACTACATTCATAAGAAGACAATAATAATAGTCGAGCACAAGATTACCAAGCTCACGCAGATCGTGGACAAGCTCGCGGTGATGTGCGACGGGGCGATCATCGCGTGCGGCGGTTGCGAAGAAACGCTCAACGATCCGGAGGTTCGAAAATCCTACTGGAAGGTGTCCGAGGACGAACAGGTATGTCTGTAAACGACGGTAAAAAATTGCTCCATGTCGAGAGCATAGACGTCTCGTACGGCAAGCTGAAGGTGATCTTCGACGTCTCCCTGTATATAGACGACGGAGAGGTCGTCGTGCTCGTCGGCAGAAACGGCGCGGGTAAGACGACCCTCTTCCGCACGATCGCGGGCTTTCTCAAGATCCGAAAGGGTGCGATTCGATACAGGGAGGAGGAGATCAATCCGTACAAGGCCTTCGAGGTGGCGCAGAAGGGGATCCGCTACATTCACCAGGACAAGCACGTCTTCTCCACCCTGTCTGTGAGCGAGAACCTCGAGCTTGCCGGTCACGCGATAGGAAACAAAGACTTTGGCCCGGTGTTCGAGTATTTTCCGAAGATCGAGACCCTGTTGGACCGGCGGGCGGGCAACCTGTCGGGCGGCGAGCGCCAGATGCTGCTCATCGCGATGGCGCTTTTAGGAAAGCCGGACCTCATTCTGATGGATGAGCCCACCGAAGGTCTCGCGCCGCACATCATCACCGACCTTGCGACCTCGTTCAAGAAGATCAGCAAAACGACTACCCTTTTCATCATAGAGCAGAACCTCCCGCTTACCGCTCAGATCGCGGATCGCGTGTACTGCATGAGGGAGGGAGGGATCGTGGCGGAGATCGAATCGAAGGACGAAATAAAAAAGATGAGTTTCGAGAAGTATTTATAACAAATCATTCGTAACGAACGCGGGAATAGTCATGTGGAAAAAGACACTCGATAGGCTTGGGCCGCTTCTCGTGGTCCTGCTGGTGACCGTCTTACGGTACCTGTTTCCCAATAAGATATCGTTCTTCACGGAGATCGCGATATATACGATCTACGTGATGGGAAACAACATACTCTACGGCTATCTGGGGCTCGTTTCTTTCGGGCAACCCTTCTATCTCGGGATCGGGGGGTATGCGACGGCGTTGTTTCTCGCGTATGTGGGGCACAACCCGCTCGTCGCGCTGCTTTTAGGCATCGGAAGCGGCCTGGTTTTCGGGATCGTTCTCGGGCCCTCATTCATCCGGCTGAAGAGCAGCTATTTCGCGCTCATCAACGCGGCGCTGTGCGCGATCGGGGTGTTCATATTCGAGCGGCTGCTTATCGACATCACCCGCGGCAACGACGGATTATGGTTTCGGAGCAATATGAGCAAGCTCCCGCTTTTGGACGTACGGCTTCCGCAGAGCTTCTTTCTGTTCGTCGTCATCGTGTTGTTTTTGGTGCTCATGATCTACCGGCACCTCGACCGGTCGACGCTGGGGACGATGTTTCGAGGCCTGCAGAGCAACGAGGAGAAGCTCAAGTTCATCGGGTACGATACTTTCAAGATCAAATGGGTGGGATTTACGATTGCGTCATGCTTTTCGACCTTCGCCGGTTCGCTCTACGCGATAAACTTCGGGTTCGTGAACCCGAGTCTCGGCGAGAACAGCAGGGCCGTCGAGGTCATCGTCGCAACGCTCCTCGGCGGATCCGGGACGGTGTACGGGCCGTTCTTCGGCGCGTTCGCGTTTTTAGGCATCAAGGACATCGTAAGCAGGTGGATTACGAGGTGGGAGCTCGTCGTGGGCATACTCACAATACTCGTTTTGTTCAGGTTCTCAAAGGGGATCTGGGGGACGATACAGCAGTACCTCCTCGGCATACAAAAGCGCGTTTCAGGCTCGAACGATATACGCTCACCGAAGGGTTCGCGTTCGGCCGGCGCGGGCTCTTAAACGATTTTAACAGGGAAGAAGCGATATGAATCTTACGTTATGGATACCTGCAATTATTTTTGGATTCAGCATAAGCGGGATATTCTTTCTCGTGTCGCTGGGGCTTTCCATCGGGTTCGGCCTGATGAGGGTCGTCAACCTCGAGCAGATGCTGTACTATACGGTTTCCGCATATATGACCTATACCATGGTGCGGCTCACCGGGATGTTCTGGCTCGGGCTGCTGAGCGGGGTGGTTATCGCCGGAATCATCGGGTTCGCGGTGGAGACGCAGCTTTTACGGCGGGTGTACGGCAAGCCGATGCTCTTCACCATGGTTGTGACCTTCAGCTTCTTTCTTATCGGGATCGGTGCGGTGCAGTACATATGGGGGCTGGCGCCGAAGCCCGTCAGCTCGCCGATCAAGACGATGATCGGTATATTCGGAATGGAGATACCGCTCTACAGGCTACTCATCATTGCGACCGCGGGAGCGGTATACGTCCTGATACAGCTGATTCTGCAGAAGACGATACTCGGCAAGGCGATACGCGCAGGAATAGAGAGTCCTGAGAACCTCGAGGCCCTCGGGATAAACATAAACAGGATATTTACCATCACCTTCATCATCGCGAGCGGATGCGCGGGACTGGGCGGCGCACTGAACGCTCCATTAGTCATGGTAGGCCCCTATATGGGCTTCGATATGCTGCTGTACGCCTTCATCACGGTGATCCTCGGCGGGCTGGGCAGCATCAAGGGAACCCTGATCTCTGCGCTTATCATCGGGCAGGTGATCTCCGTGGGCGGTACGCTCTGGTCCCCGCTCGCGTTCGTTGCGCCGTTCGTGGTCATGTTTTTTGTGATTCTCATCAAACCGACCGGCCTGTACGGCGTGAAGGGCGTGGTATAGACCGTTCGGAAAACAGCGGCCTGTACGAAACAACAGGTCAAAAACAACAAAAACGTGTGGAGGAACAGGAATGTCGTACGAGGTTAAAAAGGAAATCGATAAGGTGGAATGGGAAGACCACTTCATGGACAAGGACAGCAGGATAAAATGGATCTATACCCGTGAAAAGGACGGTTCTCCCATTACCGTGATGCTGATAGAGCTGGCCAAGGGAATCTCTCTTCCGGACCACAGGCATAAGGACCAGCCGGACCTCATCTACGCGATCCAGGGAAAGGCGACGATGTACATCGAGGGAGAGGGAGAGTTTCCCTTCAGACCGGGGATGGTCATCATGGTGCCTCCCAACACGACGCATGCGGTGAGGAACGTGGAGGAGACGGTGCTGATGTACAACGTCTTTGCGCCGGCGATTCCGTACAAGAAGGGCGAGTGGAAGTAGAGGGAAGTAGAGGGAAGTAGAGGGAAGAAGATGACGCATCATGTTCGCTGCTGTATCTTCTTTGTACTCCAACATCGAGAGGTATAGAAATGGAGCTCGAACCTATCGCCAAGGTGTCCGTATCGGATGAGATCATCGATCTCATCAAGAAGCAGATCATGGAGGGATCCCTTCGTCCCGGAGACCGGCTGCCGTCGGAGGAAAGGATGGCGGAACAGCTCCGTGTTGGAAGGGGAACGGTACGGGAGGCGCTCAAGGTACTCATCTACATGGGGATCATAGAGAGAAAGAACAAGTCCGCCGTCGTCTCGCACCGCATGAGGGGGAAAGTCTTTCCGAACGACATCATCGGGCGGATGAAGCAGTGCAAGAACGTCATGGAGATGATCGAAGCGAGGCTCATCATCGAGCCCGGCATCGCGCGTACCGCGGCGATAAAGGCGAAGAAGAGCGATATGGAGATGCTGCGGAGGTTCTGCGAGGGTATGGAAAACAACGAGGAGGACGCCGAGCAGTTTATCTCCTACAACAACCGGTTTCATCACCACCTCGTGCATTCGACCGGAAATCAGATCATGATCGACGTAATGCACGGTATACAGGACCTTATGAGAAGAAACCAGGAGTTCTTCGTCAGGAACTCACGCAAGATCAAGGACCGTTCGATACAGTTTCACAGAAACATCGTAAACGCGATAGTGGAGGGAGACCCGGACAAGGCGGAGAAGGAGATGGTCGCCCATCTGAAGGATGTGGAAAAGGAGATGTACCTCATCATCCGGGAGGAGCAGTAAACGACGGTATGCCGAACGGGTTGTTGGTGAAAGGGCGCTTTGATGAAAGCAATGGTGCTGAGAGAATACGACAGGCCGCTTGTATACGAGGATGTCCCGGAGCCTTCCCCGAAGAGGAATGAGATTGTCGTGAAGGTACACGCCTGCGGCATGTGCTTCACGGACGTGAAAATACAGACCGGTCAGCTTTCGGGCTTTATCACGCTCCCGCACATCCCGGGGCACGAGATCGCGGGAACCGTGGTAGAGGCGGGAGAGGACGTGAAAGGGGTGAAGGTGGGGGACAGGGGAATCTGCCATTTTCTCTTAGGGTGCAGGAACTGCGACCTCTGCAGGAGGGGAAGCGAGAACCTCTGTCTCGGACTCTCGAGGATCGGATTCGAGCATCCCGGCGGGTACGCCGAGTATGTTGCGATGCCGGAGTACAGCTTCTGCCCGTTCGAAGGGGAAGAGACCTCTTTCGAAAAGATGGCGATCCTTCCCGATGCGGTCGCAACGCCGTACCATGCGTTGAACCGTCTCGCAGCGCTCAAGCCCGGCGAGACGGTACTCGTCGTCGGCGTCGGAGGACTGGGGATACACGCGGTACAGATCGCGGCGCTTATGGGGGCGACCGTTCTGGCCGCGGATCTGAAGAAAGACGCGCTCGAGACGGCGAAAGCGTACGGCGCGGACCACCTTGTCGATGCGGGCTCGGGGGATCCGCTCGGGGCGGTGAGGTCTTTTACCGGCGGAACGGGCGTCGACGTGGTGCTCGAGGGGGTCGGAAAAGCATCGACCATGGCCTGGACGCTTCCCTCTCTGAAAAAAGGGGGGAGGCTCATCGTTATGGGGTACGATCCCGTCAATCCCGTGCCTGTCAATCTTATGAACATCCATAACAACGAGTGGTCCATACAGGGGGCCAAGGTATCTTCCAAGCAGGAACTCGTCGAGGTGGTTCGTCTCGTGGAGAAAAAAAAGATACGACCCGTCGTGTCTGTGCGGTTCGGATTAAAGGACGCGAACGACGCATTGAACGGCGTAAGGTCGCAGAAGGTCATGGGGCGGACCGTGCTCGTGATGGATCGATAGGGAATGAGAAGAATGTGGATCGTTTGGCTGCTCGTACTATTCGCCCTTGCTGCAGGCGGGGGATTCTCCGTACAATCCGTGGTGAACCATAACCTGCGGGTTGCGATAAGCAATCCCGTCAGGGCGGCCTTCATTTCGTTTCTCACCGGGACGCTGGTCCTTTTTGCCGTTTCCGTTGCGATCCCGAAGCGCTGGCCGGATTTCGCGTCGCTTATGCACGCACCGTGGTGGATCTGGACCGGCGGCATCTTCGGCGTGGCAATGGTGCTGAGCGCCATTCTCGTTGCGCCCAGGCTGGGAACGGCGGTTTTCATCAGCCTTATCGTCACCGGCCAGCTCGTTGCGTCCCTCTTCATCGACCACTACGGGTTTTTAGGCATCGACCGTCATCCCATCAGCATATGGCGGGTGTGCGGGGCGGCCTTTCTCCTGGCGGGAGTGGTGCTTATCCGCAGGTTTTAACCGGGAATGTTATACTACGGGGAGAGATACATGACTGTACCGAAAACGATGGCCGCGGCGGTTTTAGTGGGGCCGGAAACGATCGAGGTACGGGAGGTGAAGACCCCGGCGCCCGGACCGGAGGATGTGCTGATACGAGTCGAATCCTGCGCGGTCTGCTCCAGCGACGTGAGCCTCATGAAAAACCCGTGGCCCGGCCAGCCCCCGTACGGGAGCTTCATTCCGGGGCACGAATACTCAGGCGAGGTGGCCGCGGTCGGAAAGACCGTCGACGAGGTGTCGATCGGCGACAGGGTGGCGGTCGAGGTCCATTTCGGGTGCACACGGTGCGATAACTGCCGGGTCGGCCACTACACCGCCTGTCTCAACTGGGGAGACGAAAAAAAGGGACATCGCGCGAACGGAATGACGACAAACGGGGGATTCGCCCAGTACGTGGTCAACCATATCTCCACCGTGCACCGCATTCCGGACCGGGTGCACTACGACGAGGCGTCGCTCGTCACGAATCTCGGCTGCGTGCTGTACGGATTCGAAACGTTCGGCGGGTACATCATAGGCGACCGGGTCGCCGTCATCGGGGAAGGGCCCCTCGGCCTCATATCCGTCCAGGTGGCGAAGCTTCTGGGTGCTGAAACGGTCTATCTCTTCGGTATCGACGAGAAAAAGCTACAGGTGGGGAAAACGCTCGGGGCGGACCGGATCGTCGACGTGAGGCAAAACGATACGGCGGAATATATAATGAGAGAGACGAACGGCAGGGGCGTCGAGATCGCAATCGAGGCCTCCGGATCGAAAGCGGGCTTGCGCGCCGCGGTAACGATACCGCGATGGATGGGCAAGATACTGCTTTTGGGCATACCGGAGGGTCTCGCGGACGTGGATTTCCACAACCTCGCGAGGGGCAACAAGTCGCTGTACACCGTGAGGGGAGAGGGGTGGACCAACTGCAGGCGGGGGGTTTCACTGCTCAGGCAGAAGCGGGTCGATCTTTCCGCCCTGGTGACGCATACGTTTCCCCTGTCTCGAATCGACGACGCGTTTCGCACGCACATAGAAAAGCTCGACGGCGCCATCAAGGTGGTGGTGAAGCCGCATGAGAAAACCGGCGTTTGAAAGGGATCGGCTGGCATGGATAAAACGATTCTCATAATAGCGACGCTCGATACGAAGGAAAGGGAGGCGCTGTACCTCAAGGAAAAGATAGAGGGTCTCGGGTGCTCGGCGCTCCTCATGGACGCGGGGATCCTCGCGGAACCGGCCGCGGCTGTTGACGTGACGCGAAACGATGTGGCACGCGCGGCGAACGAAACGATCGACGCGCTCGTGAAATCGAAGAACAAGGGCCGGTGCATTCACGCCATGATAGAAGGGGTGGCCGCGCTTTCGAAGAAGTTGTTCGAGGAGGGCCGTTTCTCAGGGGTGATCGGCATAGGGGGTGCCCAGGGGACCGACATCGGCACCGCCGGGATGCGGGTGCTGCCGTTTGGCGTGCCGAAGTTCATGGTTTCGACCGTCGCTTCCGGGCTCGCGACGTTCGGGCCGTATGTCGGAACCAAGGACATCGTCATGATGCACTCGGTCGCCGACCTGCAGGGATTGAACACGGTGACGAAAACGGTGCTGGACAATGCGGCGGCGGCCGTATGCGGCATGGTGACGACGAGAAAATATCCAGCCGGCCGGACCGCCGGTAAACGGAGGGCGGTCGCCATGTCGATGCTCGGGACGACGACCCCCGGCGCGCTCAGGGCGAAAGAAACCCTCGAGCGGGAGGGATTCGAGGTTGTCTCCTTTCACCAGAACGGGACCGGCGGGATTGCGATGGAAGATATGATACTCGAGGGGATGTTCGACGGCGTGCTCGACATCAACCTGCACGAGATCGGCGACCGGGTGGTACGGGGTCTTCACGGCGCGATTCGCGATTACCGTCTCGAATCCGCGGGAAAGCTCGGTGTTCCGCAGGTCGTGGCCCCGGGGAGCATCTACTACACCGTGCAGGGGCCGTACGACGGTATGGCGGAAGAGTACAAGAAGCGTAAATACATCATCCACAATCCGAACCTCACGCTCGTGAGGCTGTCGGACGAGGAGCTCTGCGAGACTGCGGAAATCACGGCGTCGAAGCTGAATGCGGCGAAGGGGCCGGTGCATCTTTTTCTTCCGCTTTTAGGGATGGCCTACCCGGACCGGGAGGGACTCGGTCACTGGGACCCGGAAGCGGACGGGCTTTTCATGCGGGAGCTGAAAAAAGCGCTCGACCCGAAGGTTCCCGTGGACGAGATAAACGCGCATATCAACGACCCGGAGTTCATCGATCCGGTTGTTGAGCGGTTTCTCTCGTTTATGCGAAAAGAGGTCTGAAAGCGTCCGTCCATCTGAGGACCGCCGTCAGCATGTGCCGGGTATGGGTGTACCAAAACGACATTCTACCTCCCCGCATACGAGGGGGAGGCTACATACGGAGGAAAAAAGATGGGAGAGGTGAAAGAGATGCTCTCCGGCGTATTCGCGCCGGTGGCGACGCCGTTTCAGGATGACGAGGTTTTTTATAAAGGGCTTTCGGAGAACATCGAAAAGATGAACGAGTCGGGCCTCAAGGGGTACTTCGTGCTCGGAACGAACGGCGAGTACAAGTCGCTGTCGGTGGTCGAGCGGCTCGAGGTACTGAAAACGGTCGCCGCGCACAGAAAGAAAGACAAGGTCTTCATGGCCGGGACCGGCATGGAGAGCACGAAGGAAACGATCGAGATGACGCGCAGGGCGGTGGATATCGGCGCGCAGATGGTAAGCCTCTTGATGCCGCACTTCTTCGCGAAGCGGATAGACGACGACGTGCTCGTACGATATATCACCGAGGTCGCCGACAACTCGCCGGTGCCGGTGCTGATCTACAACAACCCTTCGGTGGCCGCCGGAGTAACGGTGAGCCCCGAGGTTGTCCGGAGGGTTTCGAGCCACCCCAACGTCGTCGGCATGAAAGACAGCTCGAAAGGCAACTACAAGGGGTATCTCGAGGCCGCAGGTGAAGGGTTCTATGTACTCGCGGGGTCCGCGGGATTCTTTTTTGAGCTGCTTCAGGACGGCGGCATAGGGGGAGTGCTCTCCCTCGCGAACGTGTTTCCGGACGTATGTGCGAAGCTGTATACGCTGTTCATCGAGAAAAAGACAGAAGAGGCAGCGGCACTCTCCGAGCGGATCGTCGGGCTGAACAAGGTGGTTTCCGGCATGAGCGGGGTCGCAAGCGTCAAGGCGGCGATGGACCTCGCAGGTTTCCACGGCGGCGAGCCCAGGCGTCCGATATCGGGCGTCACGGCACAACAGAGGGAGGAGCTGAAGAAAGAGCTCTTGGAGCGCGGTTTCTTGCGCTGACACGAGATAAAAAGCGCACTAGTGGGGAATAACCATAAAAAATACTCGATAAGAGGATGGAGGTTTGAAATGGCGAGAAAGAAATCGTGGAACATCGCGGATATGGGGTTCACGGACGTGCAGGCGTATCTGAAGAAGAACGATACGATCATCGTGTCGATGGGTTCGACGGAGAAGCACGGGGCGCACTGTCCTCTCGGGACTGACAGCTTCACGGCGATGGGAGTGATAGAGCGGGCCGCTGCGATTGCAGAGACGTTCTACACGCCGCTTTTGCCGGTGGGGTACTCTCCGCACCACATGGGGCGGATGAACGAGGGGTGCGGGACGCTCACCTTTTCGGCCGACACGTACCGCAGGGTGGTGTACGACCTGGCGATGAGTCTCGTGTACCACGGGTTCAACAAGATGGTGTTCGTCACGCATCACGGCAGCAACTCGAAGGTGATCGACGACGTGCTGCGGCGGATACGGTACGAGACGGAGTGTTTCGTGTGCTGGTACAAGACGCCGACGGAGCGGACGTACTCGCTGCTCGGGGACATAGTGGACGGGCCTCCGGAGGAGACGCCGGGGTGGCACGCAGGTGAGATAGAGACGAGCACGGCGTGGGCGTACAAGGAAGGGACGATAGACATGGACCTGGCGGTGAAGGACAAAACGCATCCGCCCGCGTACATGGGAAAGAACTTCACGAAGAAGGACGGGTCGGGGTTTGTGACGTTTCAGGGTGCGGAGAACATCTGGGTGCCGATGGAGCACCACGAGTACTCCGACACGGCGACAATCGGGAACCCGTTTCGGGCGTCGAAGGAGAAGGGAGAGAAGTACTTCGAGATAGCGAGCAAGGCGCTTGCCGCGTTCATCGAAGAGGTGAAGAAGTTCCGTGTGAAGGTAAAGGACGAGGCGAGGGCCTTCAAGAACAGGGCGTAAGAGCGAAGACGGAAAGGAAAAAGCAGGGTATGAGGCTCGAAGGCAGGACGGCGATAGTAACGGGATCCGCACAGGGTATGGGGTTTGCGATAGCCCGCAGCATACTGAATGAAGGCGCGAACGTGGCGATATGCGACATAGCCCCCGACGGAGTGGAGCAGGCGGTACAAAAGCTGGGACGGGAACGGGAAACGGTGTCCGGACTGGTGGTCGACGTGCGAAAGTCCAACGAGGTACAAGACGCGGTGGATGCGGTGGTGAAGACGTGGGGCGGGGTGGATATACTGGTCAACAATGCGGGCGGCGCGCTCGGTACCCCTCATATACTCCAACAGGTAAAAGAGGAGGACTGGGATCTCGTGGTGGACGTGAACCTGAAGGGAACCTTTCTGTTCTGCCAAGCGGTTATACCGATAATGTCCCGGGGGGGCGGGGGGTCTATAGTGAACATCTCCGCCCTTGCCGGACACTGGCGGGCGTCGCTCGCCGGCGTGCAGTACACGGCGGCCAAGGCGGGAGTCGAGGGGCTCACGCGTCAGCTCGCGTACGACTGGGGATCGCACGGTATCCGGGTGAATGCGGTGGCTCCCACGGTGACGATCACCGGGGACCGGGTCAAGGGGCTGTGGGAGAAGAAGTCGCAGGAGGAGAGGGAGCGGGTGCTGTCGCAGATACCGCTGAGACGCCTCAGCACGCCGGAGGAGATAGCACGGGCCGTGGTGTTTCTCGCGGGCGACGAGGCGAGCTACATCACGGGAATCACGCTCGACGTGAGCGGCGGAAGATATCTTAGATAAGGAAATACGTACATGGACCTGCAGGGAGGATACGTGCTGTTGCCGCAGCCGATCGAAAAGGAGGCGCGCGGGCTGCTGGAAGAACGCGGATTGGCAGTGGTGGAGGCGGAGAACCCGAAGAAGGAAACGGTTCTGCCGCTCATGAAGGATGCGAGGGCAATCGTGCTCCGTACGGGCATCTCGATCGACGACGAGCTTTTAGGGATAGCGGACGACCTGCGTATGATATCGAGAACGGGCGGCGGGGTGGACAACGTCGATCTCGACGCGGCGACGAAAAAGGGCGTCATAGTGACCTCGAGTCTCGGAGTGAACACAAGCTCGGTGGTCGAGCACTGCTGCGCGCTGATTTTCGCGCTCTTCAAGCAGCTCTTCATGCTGGACCGGGAGACCAGGGGGGGGAACTTCCGTGTGCGGTATCAAAACGAGCCGGCCGACGTCGGCGGCAAGACGGTGGGGGTGATCGGGTTCGGTAGGATAGGCTCCGGGCTCGCGCGGGTGCTGCACGACGCGTTCGGAATGAGCGTGCTGGCGTACGACGAGTATCTCCCCGCGGATAAAAAGCGGGAGTACTCCTCATGGGTGGATTTCGTGCCGCTTCATACGCTCTTTTCCCGCGCGGACGTCGTGTCCGTTCACCTTCCGCTCACGGACGAGACGAAAGGGCTGGTAGGCACACGGTACCTGTCGCTGATGAAGCCCGGCTCCTTCATCGTCAACAGCTCGCGCGGCGGTGTCGTCTCCGAGGAGGATCTCGTACGGGCGCTCGAGGCGGGGACCGTCAAGGGTGCGGGGCTCGACGTGTTCGAGCACGAGCCGCCGCCGGACGACAGCCCGGTCCTTCGCTGCAGAAACGTCATATGCACCCCGCACACCGCGGCGTTGACCGCCGAGTGTGTGGTAAGGATGGCGACGAGCGCGGTTAGGCGGACGATAGACCTCTTCGAGGGGTACGTCCCGGAAAACGTCGCAAACCCGGAAGTTTTGAAGCAGCCGAAGTGGAGATCGCTGAAAAGGACGAGCAACTCCTGATAGTATCGAAGGTCGAGTATTTGTTTAAAAATATCATACTTCTTTCCAGAAAAACATGGTCTTTTTAGCAAGCGTATATCCGATCTTTTCATAGAACTTAAAAGCCTCCTTACGAAGCACATTGGTATGAACGACTAAAAGTTCTATGTGTCTTTCCCGTGCCCAGCGCTCACATGCTCCCACCAGGAGCTTCCCGATACCGTTTCCCCGAAAATTTTCATCGACGACAATCTCGCTGAGCTCAACTCTTGGTTTATGATAAAGCATGTAACGGACGAAGACGTGAGCCCATCCGACCACGTCGCCGACCGAGTCTACTGCAACGAACCCGGCATGCACTCTGCTCCATTTTATGAATCGAATTTGCCGTCTGAGCACTGAGAAAGACTGTTCGTGACCGATCTGAGATGAAAGAAGGGCAAGTTGCGCGATGTCCCTTGTTTTCACCCTCCTGATTCTGATTACGGATTCGTACTTATTTTTAATTTTCATCTACGGTTGTACCGTAACAGGGATCGTGATCGTAATATGTTTCTGTTTTAATAGGGTGAAATTCGGGTTTTTTAATTATTTGTATGACAAATAATTACGAAGCCCAAATTCGTTAATATTTATACGACAACCTCTATAATTCTTTGAAATATACAGATTTAGCAATAAAAACTCGACATTGGCCCTAATAGATAAATCGGGTCCATAATATACTGTGTGTTTCTCCAACCGGCGAGAATCATTTTTAAGTCCGCAGATTATCATACATCTTGCGTTCAATATTTCTATACTATAGGCTGTCGATACTTACATGTTTTATCCTAGCGACACCGGCGGACGACAGGTAAAATCTCCAAACTATTCAGGTTGATAGGAATGATCGAGACATATTGCTCGTTAAAAACAGATTATTTTAATTAAGAAGTACATATAAATCATATTTTACAATAAATACGAGTATAGATAGAAAATATATAACAAAAATTGCTTGACCTATTTCGCTATTATGGTACGATAGTGGTATTGTATGATAATACTATAAATAAGGGGGATATCATGAAAAAGTCTGTTTTATTCGTTGCAGTGCTCGTGGCGAGCCTTGTACTTGGCTCTACGGCAGTTTTTGCGGAAAGAGAAAAGCAACCGGACGTCTTCAAGTTCGGATTTATGTCGTCGCTGAGCGGTGCATTCGCGGCGGTTGCCGAGACCCAGAAAGAGGGGGCGCTTCTCGTGGTCGAGCAGATCAATGCGAGAGGCGGTCTCGACATGCCCTGGGGGAAGGTGAAGATCGAGACGATCGTAAAGGACGATGAGGCCAAGCTCGATGTCGGGGTGCGGCGCTTCAGAGAGCTCATCGAAGCGGGAATGAACGGCATGACCGGTACGTGCTGGAACCCCATGGCTGCGGCGCTAAACGAGGAAACGAAGCTGACGCCCATACCGTATCTCGCCGCGTGTGTGCCTGCGCTGGACTCTTTCAAAAAGGGAAATCCCGCACCGGGGACTTTCTCCGTTGCATTCACGCCCTGGAGCGTCGGGTATCTCACTGGTGCAGTCGCGATCGAGACGCTCGGGGCAAAGAGGATATTCCACGTATCGCGTGCTGACTCGTGGGGGAAGACGATTTATGAGGGGCTTATGGCTGCATGCGAGGAGTACGGCGGGGAGATAATCGAACGGCACGAATACCCGCAAGGCACGGTGGATTTTACCGCTGCGATAAACAGAGCGTTAGCCGTCCAGCCCGACGTCTTTATCGCTGATCACTTCGGCGCGGATGCGATCGCCGAGTTCAAGCAGGCATACGATATGGGGCTCTACGACGTATGTCCTGTGTTCAACACGTGGATCACGAACGTCGTAGCGACAGGTATTCCCGAGAAGGCGCTCGACGGTATGTACGCGCTCGAGTATTTCTACTGGGACATGGAGGGGTTCGAGGACAAGGAGGTTGCAAAGAGGGCGAGAGAGTATACGGCGGCGTATGAGAAGATGTGGGGCTATCCGCCCGATGCGTACGCCACAATAGCCTATATTGCGACCGAGCTCCTCTTTCATGCGGTCGAGAAAGCCGGGACGTTCGATGCGGCGGAGGTCGGCCGTGTGCTGTTAGAGAGCAAGGACCTTACATGCGTGAAAGGCGACGTCTACTTCAGGGAAGATCATCAGATGGTAGGCAAATACCTCGCCTATGCGGTACTCGGCAAGGCGCCGGGCGTGAGGTCGGGGAAATGGGACCTCTTTGAGGTGACGGGGTACTTCGGAGGAGAATCCGCACTTCCTTCACTTGCATCGTTGGGATACTGATCGCCGTACGGGGGCAACCGCGACATGATGCGGTGCCCCCGTTCGGTATTTATTCTTACCGGTTTGCGGCGGAGTACGGGTAAACGACGATTACGAGGATACTGGAGCGCAAGATGGGTATTACTGCGGCTATTACCGCGAAGGGTGTAACAAAGAAATTCGGCGATTTCATCGCTGTCGATCACGTCGATTTCGAGCTGTTTGACAACGAAGTCGTAGGGGTCATCGGTCCGAACGGCGCGGGTAAAACCACCTTTATCAACCTCATCACCGGTCTCTATATGCCGGATGAGGGGGCGCTCTACGCCCATGGGAGGGAGATCACCGGCTTGAAGCCAGAAGTCCGTGTCGGTATGGGCATCGCGAGGACCTTTCAGCTCGTTCACGTGTTCGACAACTTGAGCGTATTTGAAAACCTCGGGTTGTCCTATTACAGGAGACTGGAGAAAAAAGGCGTGCCCGCCGGTATTTTCCTCGCAACGATGAACAGGAAAGACATACAGGAGCATGTCCTCGATACACTCCGGCTCCTCGAGCTGGAAAGCCTGAAGGATGAGCTGGTAGGTAACCTTCCATTGGGCAGCAAAAAGAAGCTCGAGCTCGCGATGGCGTTTATGAGTGATCCACGCGTGCTGATGCTGGACGAACCGTTTTCCGGGCTCGGAGATACGGAAATCGCGGAGGTGACCGATGTCCTCAAGCGATACATACGGGAGAGGACGGTTCTCATCATCGAGCACAAGCTGTCAAGGCTTACCGAGATCGTCGAAAAGCTCGCGGTAATGCACGAGGGAAAGATCATAGCGTGCGGCGACTGTGACGAGACCCTCAACCATCCGGAGGTGAGAAGGGTCTACTGGAAAATCGAAAACAAGGAATAGCACGATGAACGCAGACCGAACGAACACCCTGTTGAATGTATCCGATCTCGAGGTCTCATATCAGAAGCTTAAAGTACTTTTCGGTGTATCGGTGTATGTGAAAAAGGGAGAGAACGTCGTCCTCGTCGGAAGAAACGGCGCGGGCAAGACGACGCTTTTTCGGACCATCGCCGGATTCATCAAAAAGGGCAAGGGAAATATCGTCTATAAGGGAAAAGAGATAGACAGGCTCGAGGCGTACGAGGTGGCGCAGCGGGGGTTGAAATACATACCGCAGGACAAACAGGTGTTTTCTGACCTCACCGTGCGGGAGAACCTGGAGCTCGGAAGCTACGCGACAAAAGACCACGAATGGGACACCGTGCTCGTCCACTTTCCGAAACTGAAGACCCTTCTCGACAGGAAGGCGGGAAACCTCTCGGGGGGGGAGCGGCAGATGCTGCTTATTACCATGGCGCTCTTGGGACGTCCCGAGCTCGTTCTCATGGACGAGCCCACCGAGGGCCTTGCGCCGCAACTCGTAAAAGAGCTGAAAGACGCGTTCAAAGAGATAAACAGGCATACTACCCTCTTTATCATCGAACAGAACTTACCACTTACCGCCGAGGTTGCAGACAGGGTGTATTCCATGAAAGAGGGAAAGATCGTCGCCGAGACGACGGCACGCGACGACATAAAGGAGATGGTCTTCGAGAAGTACCTGTAGCCGTTACAAAACACGCATTTTGGGAGCGAGTATGAATAAAAAAGTCAAAACCGTACTGGGTCCTTTCATACTGGTCGTGCTTCTTTCGATTTCGAGGTACCTGTTTTCGAGCAAGATGACCTTTATTACAGAGATCGCCATCTACTCGTTGTTCGTCATGGGAAATAATATACTGTACGGTTATCTCGGAATGGTGTCGTTCGGCCAGCCGTTCTACCTCAGCATCGGGGCGTGGACATCCGCGATATTCCTGGCGTACATCGGTCATAACCCGATCCTTGCGATGCTTCTCGGCATCGCGGGAGGAGTTATCACGGGGTTCGTGCTCGGACCTTTTTTCATTCGACTTCGGGGTGACTATTTTGCGCTCATCAACGCTGCGCTCTGCGCGATAGGTGTGTTTGTATTCCAGAAGCTCCTCATAGGCATAACGAGGGGAGAGGACGGGTTGTGGTTTAGAACCCAGATGAGCAGGGTTAGGCTGCTCGATATCAGGCTCCCGAACAATTTCTTCTTCTTCGTTATGATAATATTTTTCATCGTGCTTGTCCTATACAGCCACATGAACAACTCCGTGCTCGGGTCTTCATTCAAGGCGCTGAAGGTGAATGAGCGAAAGATGCGATTTCTCGGATTCGATACGTTCCGCATCCGCTGGATCGGGTTCATCCTCGCATCGGCGCTCTCCTCGCTCTCCGGATCGCTGTACGCGCTCAATTTAGGGTTTGTCAATCCGAGCCTCGGAGAAACTCACAGGGCCGCGGAGGTGCTCGTTGCCACCCTCCTGGGAGGGTCAGGCACGGTGTACGGCCCGTTTTTCGGGGCCCTGGGGTTTCTGGGCATCAAGGATCTCGTCAGCAGGTGGGTTACCCGATGGGAGCTTGTCGTCGGCGTGATTACGCTTATCGTGATGTTCAGGTTTTCCAAGGGGATTTGGGGAGGAATCAGGAAGGTCTCTCTGAAAATATACGACAGAGACGAAAGAAGCGCCGGGCGGTGCGGGAGGCAACGGTCATGAATCTGAATCTATGGATCACATCGCTCGTCTACGGGCTCAGTATGAGCGGCGTCCTGTTCCTCGTCTCCGTAGGAATCTCCATCGGGTTCGGCCTGATGAGGATCGTGAACATGGAGCAAATGGTGTACTATACGTTCGGTGCGTACATGGCGTACACGATCGTGACATCGACCGGAAGCTTCCTTCTCGGTATTATCGCGGCGGTCGCGGTCGCCGCAGCGCTGGGAATCATCGTGGAGACGCAGCTTCTGCGACGGGTGTACTCGAGGGAGATGATGTTCACGATGGTCGTCACGTTCAGTGTTTTTCTCATTGGAATAGGTATCATACAGTATATCTGGGGGCTCGATCCCAAACCGGTCGCATCGCCGATGGAAACGATGATACGTATCGTAAGAGTAAAGGTCCCGCTGTACAGGCTCCTCATATTCGCGGTGGCGATACTCGTCTATATAGGTATCCAGCTTCTCCTCAACAGAACGATCATGGGGAAGGCGATCCGTGCGGGGATCGAAAATCCGAACAACGTCCAGGGACTCGGCATCAATATCTACAAGATTTTCACTATCATGTTCGTCATCGCAAGCGGTATTGCCGGACTCGGCGGAGCGCTATATGCGCCGCTCATCATGGTGGGCCCGTATATGGGATGGGATATGCTGCTGTTTGCGTTCATAACGGTCATACTCGGGGGATTGGGCAGCATAAAGGGAACAATGGTGTCCGCCCTCATCCTAGGCCAGGTGATGGCGCTCGGCGGGACGCTCTGGGCGCCGCTCGCATATATCGCGCCGTTTATAGTGATGTTTCTCGTAATACTGGTGAAACCGACGGGGCTCTTCGGCGTACGCGGCACGGCGTTCGGATTCGAGTCCTAGTGCGGCGCACCAAAGAGGCGGTACGGACGCCTTTTTGGAAACAACCGGCCGCGCCGAGTGCGCGAGTGAATTGCACTGAGCACTACAGGCGGCCTTCCCGTTACCGTGATATAAAGATCCCGAAAGTGCCGGTGTGACGGAAAAAGCCGTTATGAAGAATATATCTGAAGACAGAGAGAAGAGCGGTATTTTTCCATTCAATTCGGCTTGTGATTGTGATAAGGAAGGAATCCGCGACGGAGAACTGTCGAAGGCGGTCTTCGATGTCGTTGTAATAGGGGCCGGAATCGTCGGTTCGATGCTTCTTAGGGAGCTGAGCAGGTTTGAATGCGAAATCGCCGTTGTCGAGCAGTTTCCGCAGCCCGGATTCGGGGTGACGAAGTCGTCGCTTTCCTACATACACCGCAATCATTTCAACCCTCCAGGAACGCTGGCGGCGAAGCTGTGCGCGGGAGCAAGAAAGGCTTTTAGGAAACTGTCCGATGAGCTGCGTGTCGATTACAAAGAAACGGGCGAGTTTCTTCTTGCGCTCGAGCCCTCTCATATTCCGCAGATGATGAAGAGAAAACAGTGGGGAGAACAAAACGGTGAGACGGGGTTTCGAATCATGAAAGGAAGCGAGGTGTTGCGCAGGGAGCCTGAAGTAAACCCCGCTGTCCTCTCCGCCGTATACTCCTCCGGGCACGGGATGATTTACCCGCCTGAGTGGGCGTTCGCGCTCGTCGAGAATGCCTGCAGTAACGGAGCGCATGCGTTTTTCGGTACAAAGGTGATTGGTATAGCGGGAAACGACGACGGACTCTTCACGATACACACCGGAAACGGTACTATTAGAAGCAGGTTTATCGTCAATGCCGCTGGGAATAAGGCGGCAAAAATTGCGTCGATGACCGGCGACGACGGCATCGAGCTGACGCTGAGTAGGGGGACGTTCGCGATTTTCGACAAGATCCACTCTTCGCTCGTCCGTAACATACTGTACGTCGGGGGGGGCGACCCGGCGGTGAGCCAGGTAGTGGGGCCGACCGTGTCCGGGAATCTCATACTCGGCCTCGGTAGTTTCAAGACGCCGGACTCGACGGAGGACACGAAGGTCACACGAGAGTCGCTCGATGAGATCATCGCCATGGGAAGGGACATCGTGCCCGATCTTCCCGTTACCGATATAATCACCTTTTTCGCCGGAATAAAATCGGTAAACAACCTCGAGGAGGGCGGAGACTTCCATATAGGGTACAGCGATCTCTCGAGGAGGGTGATTCACCTTTTGATAGGGTCGCCGGGGGTTACCGCGTCCCCCGGAATCGCCCGGCACGTTATCGATCTTCTATCGGACGGGGGGCTTTCTCTCGTTGAAAAGAAGCTGTTTGATTCCTCCAGAGAAAAAAAGGAGGACGACTGGGATAAAGGCCAAAAATGGCCGTGTGGGCGCATCGTATGCCGCTGTGAAAACGTAACGGAGGCGACGATACAGAATGCGATAGAGAGAGGGGCCCGCACGATCGATGGAGTTAAGCACCTTACGCGAGCGGGCATGGGAAGGTGTCAGGGAGGTTTCTGCGAGGGACGCATAATCCGCTACCTCTCCGAGGCGTTGGGAATAGAGCCTACAGAGATCACGAAGAAGGGCGAAGGATCGGAGCAGATCAAGGGAATGGAATAGGGCGGCCTGGATATGATTGATCTTGATCTGGCGGTCATCGGCGCGGGACCGGCGGGACTTGCCGCTGCGGTACGGGCCAGGAAGGAGGGGATTCGAGATATCGTCGTCTTTGATAGAGACGACCGTCCCGGCGGGATACTGAATCAGTGTATCCATACCGGCTTCGGGCTTTTGAGGTTTGATGAGGACCTGACCGGGCCCGAGTATGCGTACCGGTTCGTTACGGAAGTGAACCGCCTGAAAGTACCGGTCGAGCTCGGTACTGCGGTGGTCGAGCTTGCGAAGGACAGGATCCTCACCGCGGTGAACGGAAAAAAGGCCTCGAAATACCGCTGCAGGGCGATAATCCTGGCGATGGGGTGCAGGGAGAGAACGAGAAACGCCGTGATGATTCCCGGAACGAGACCGGCGGGAATCTTTACCGCCGGGAAGGCACAGCGGCTGATGAATATCGACGGGTACCTTCCGGGAAAATCGATCGTTATCCTCGGATCGGGCGATATCGGGATGATTATGGCGAGAAGGCTCGCACTGGAGGGGTGTGAGGTGAAGGCGGTGGTCGAGAAAAACCTCTACGCAGGGGGACTGATCAGAAACAAGGTGCAGTGTCTCGATGATTTTTCGATACCGCTCTTGCTCGGACATACCGTAACCGCGATACACGGTGAGTACAGGGTCGAGAAGGTTACGATCTGCACGATGAACGAAGGCGGGGAACCGGATGAAAGAACAGCGAAGGATATAGAATGCGACACTCTCCTTTTATCGGTGGGACTCATTCCTGAGAACGAGTTGACGAGAATGGCGGGAATCGGTATGGATCGTTCGACGGGCGGAGCGTTCGTCGACAATATACTGGAAACGGAAACCGAGGGTGTGTTCTCCTGCGGCAATGTGCTGCATGTGAGTGATATCGTCGATTACGTCTCCCTTGAAGGCGAGATCGCCGCATCGGGGGCTGCGGGGAGGATTCGGGGTGTTCTATCGGAAAAAAGATATGGGAAGCGCTTTGTATCGGGGAGAAACATCCGGCAGATCGTACCGCAGTCGATCACGCAGGAGAGGGAAACACCGCTTTTCATCAGGGTGCAGGAGCCGACGGGACCTGCGAGAATAACGGCCGGAGATATCGCGCGAAAGAGGGTGCCGGTCGCCAGACCTAGTGAGATGATAGAGCTGACAATCGAGAAAAAGAAGTGCCAAAAGCTTCTTCGTCCGCCGGGAGAGGGAACGATAGAGGTGAACTGCCGTGAGGAATAGCGAGATCGTATGCATTGTGTGCCCGAAGGGGTGTCGCGCACTAGTCCGTGAGAAAAACAGGAGAGTTGAGATAACGGGGACCGAGTGCGCCAGGGGGGCGGAGTATGTGCGAAACGAGTACATAGAACCGATGAGGGTCCTCACGACCACCCTCACTGTCGAGAGCGGAGGGAAAAGAAGACTATCGGTCAGGACCGACGGCAAGATAAAGAAGAAATTACTGATTCCATGCGTACGGTATCTGAAGACCGTCAAAGCGGTACCGCCCATCCATATGGGTGAAGTCATAGTCGAGAACATGCTCGATACCGGTATGGACCTCATTGCAACGGACGAGGTGGAGTAAGCGAAAAAAGGGGGTTTTAACGATGAAGTTCAAAGAAGTAAAAAGGGTGTCTGTGACCGACGAGATAATAGAGCAGTTCAAGAAGATGGTCTTAGACGGGACTCTCAAACCGGGTGAGAGACTGCCGACGGAGACTACCATCGCATCCCAGATGGGTGTGGGGAGGGGGGCGGTGCGGGAGGCGTTCCAGGTACTCATATATCTCGGCGTGGTGGAGAGGATAAACAAGAAATCGTACGTATCGCCTGGCGTGATGGACCGTATCTATCCGAAAGACATCTTCAAGAGTTTCGCGAAGCACCGGGATATTATGCATATAATCGAAGTGAGGCGGATCATCGAGCCGGAGTCGGCCGGGCTTGCGGCCCTTCGATACGAACAGGGCCAGATAGAGGAGCTCGAAACGCAGCACAGGCTGATGATCGAGAACAAGCAGGACCTGGAGAAGTTCATCACCTATAACAACAAGTTCCACCTCGCCATAATCCAGGCCACGGAGAACAAGATACTGATCGACATCATGAAAGGAATACAGGTGGTGATGAGGCGGAACCAGGCTCTAGTATTGAGGAACAGCAGTAAAATTCATCCGAGATCCATAGAGTACCACAAGAGGATCCTCGACGCGATCAAGGAAGCGCAATGCGACGATGCACGCGAGCATATGCTGAATCATATTCTCGATATCGAGAGGGAGATGTATGTGCTGCTTCAAGGGGAAAACGAGTAGACCATGGATATACCGAAGACGATGAAGGCGGCGGTCCTCATGGGGCCGAACGAGCTGGAGGTGCGCGACGTGCCCACGCCCGCGCCGGGG
>JAFGTF010000006.1 GCA_016934265.1 Spirochaetota bacterium | reverse complement strand
GCGAGAAGGTGCACGCGCCAGATGAGCAGTCCCGCACCGCCGCCGAGGGAGCCGAGGAGTAAAAATCCCCTGCGCAGCTGGCCCGCGAGTATCTGTCCGAAGCCGGGAATGAAGAAAGAAACGGCGGCGGCGGCGCTCCCGGGCACGAGGGATTCGAAATCACTCTTTTTTGATGGAACGGGGCGTTTCTTGCCGTTTTTATTCTTTCGCAGTGCCATTATTATTCGACCTTACCCTCGAGTCCGGCGGAGACCCGTACCGCCTCTTCGCCGTAGATCTCCCTGAACTGTTCGTCCGTCATGCGCTGTATGTCCTGTTTCGTGCCCCGGTATACTATCCGGCCGTCGCGGAGACCGATCACCCTCGTCGCGTATCGCTGCACGAGGTCGAGATAGTGTAGGCTGCAGAGTATGGTGATGCCCTGCTCCTTGTTTATCTTCTCGAGATACCCGAGTATGCTGTGCGCGAGCACGGGGTCGAGGGAGGCGACGGGCTCGTCGGCGAGGATCACACTCGGGTTCTGCATCAGCGCGCGTGCGATGCCGACGCGCTGCTGTTGGCCGCCGGACAGCTCGTCCGCCCGCTTATGCGCCTGGTCGAGTATGCCGACCATCTCGAGCGCGTCCCGGGCTTTTTTCTGTTCCTTTTCCGGAAAACGGTACATGAGGCTCTTCAGCGGGTTGAGGTACCCGAGGCGTCCGGCGAGGGCGTTGATGAGAACGCTGGAGCGCTTCACGAGGTTGAAATGCTGAAATATCATACCGATCTTTCGTCGGATCTGCCGGAGCTCGCGAGCGTCCACACTGGTGACATCAACGCCGTCGAGGAAAACTTTTCCTTCCGTGGGCTCTATGAGGCGGTTGATGCAGCGTAAAAGCGTCGACTTGCCCGACCCGCTGAGCCCGATGATGACGAGGAACTCGTTGTCCTGGACAGTGAAGCTGACGTCGGTGAGTGCACGGGTACCGTCGTCGTATATCTTGGTGAGGTTCGTTACTTCGAGCATAGCAGTCTCGTTTTAGCTGCAAGGGGAACCACCGGGCTCCCCTTGCAGTAGACAGTTTTTATATGACGGGTTATTCCTGGAGCTCTGCGATATCGAGACCTGCCGCCTGGAGCACCTGCCGGAATGGGTCGTAGAAGGTGTCGTCGTGCCGTTCGAGCGCCGTCCACTGGTAGGCGGTCTTCAGCGCCTTCTTGCCATTGTCGGTCGCGGCGATCTCTAAGAGCGCTTTCACGATCTTCTCGCGTAGCTCCTTCGGCACGACGGGCGAAAACTGCACCCCGTCGTTCGGAATGTCCTCGGTCACCTCGAAAACGATCACCTTTTCCATTACGTCGGGATAATCCTTCTCTATCCTCGTCCGTGCGTCGACATAGGTCGCTCCCGCATCTACGTCGCCGTTGTACACGGCGGCGACGACCGAGTCATGGGACCCGGCGTCGACGATCTCCATGAGATCGGTTTCCGGATTGATTCCCGCTGCCCTCATGGTGAGCATCGGGATTATCCATCCGCTCGTGGAAAGCGGATCGGGGCGTGCAAATGTCTTTCCCTTGAGGTCCGCAACACGCGTGATCCCAGTGTTTTTTCCGGCTATGAACTGCCCGTTATAGGTCGGGCTGCCGTACCGCACGGATACGAGCGCCGCCTTGGCCACGCCCCGGTCCGCGGCGAGCACGTAGGAAAAAGTGGCGAGTGACGCCATGTGCGCCTCCGGAGGATCGCTCGAAAGCGCCTCGATGACGCCGGCGTATTCCGTCGCAACGTTCGTCTTGATGTACAGGCCGGTCTTTTCGAACAGAAGGTCCGCAACTTCACCCGCGCCGGCGGCGACTCGTTCCATCTCTCCGGACGGAACAAACGACCAGATGATGGGATTCTCCTCGGATCCGAGAGGAATCTCCTCCCGTGAGCCTGCGAATGCGAGCGTCGCCGCGAGCAGGATAAAAAGCACGATAAGAACCGTTTTCCTGAACATTATGCCCCTCCTTAATGGTTTTGTTTACCGCTTCATTGAAAATCATTGTACTCGCAATGGAACAGAAATGCAACAGGTTACGGAGAATTTTTTCGTTGATAATATCACTCATCCGGGATATGATTGCAAAAAACTTAAAAACAGCTTTGCTTGACTTATTATCCTTTTCAATAAAAGAGACGAGATGAAGATAAAGAGTGCGAGGATCTTCGACACGCTGCCGGACAGCATTCGGATAATTGGAATCGATAAAAAGATCGTCTGGGTCAACCGGCGGTTCGAGAAGCTTTTCGGCGGGGAAAAAAATGATATCATCGGCGGTACGTGCAGCGACTATTTCTGCGCCGAGCGGCTTTTCGGCGACGGCGACTGCTTCATCGATAGCTTTGAGCGGGGGGAAGCGGTCTTTCCGAAAGAGATCACGCTGAAGGATAAAAATGGAAACCTCGGCTCGTTTCTCGTGACCTGCACCCCCTATCGGAACGAGAACGGGGATGTCGTCGGCGTGGTTGAATACCTTCGGGAGATCACGAGCCTCACGATTACGAGGACCGCGCTGGAGGAGCAGCTGCTCCGATCGAAAGTGATACTCGGCAAAACGGTGAACTCGCTCGTCAGCGCGATAGAGTCCCGCGATCCGTATACGGCGGGGCACCAGCGCAGGGTCTCGCAGCTTGTTCGAAGGATCGCCCAGAAGTTCAAACCGGACGACCGCAAGTGGATCGAAGGCATCAGGGTCGCCGCCCAACTGCACGATATCGGAAAGATCTGCGTGCCTGCGGAGATTCTCTCGCACCCCGGCGATCTCAGCAAGGAGCAGTTCGAGCTGATCAAGCTCCACAGTGAGACGGGTTTCAGGATACTGGGGGATATAGAGTTTGCGTTCGGGTTTCCGGTCTCCGAAGTGATCATACAGCATCACGAACGGCTCGACGGAAGCGGCTACCCTGTCGGCATTTCGGAGAACCGGATCATGCTCGAGGCGAGGATACTGGCGGTTGCCGACGTCGTGGAGGCCATGATAAATCACAGGCCCTACCGCGTGGGGCTGGGCATAGATTCC
This sequence comes from Spirochaetota bacterium, assembly GCA_016934265.1. Lineage (GTDB taxonomy): Bacteria > Spirochaetota > B62-G9 > B62-G9 > DRHN01 > JAFGTF01. The sequence continues at coordinate 50,260 of JAFGTF010000006.1, read as the reverse complement.
GCACTGCGGGAGATCGTCGATAACGCGGGAAAAAAGTACGATGAAAAGGTCTCAGAAGCGTGCAGATCCCTTTTCATCGACGAGGGGTTCGAGTTCCAGGATATCGTCTGACCGTGATCGCCATGTACCCTGGTGAGACATAAAAACGTCCGGGTTTCCGCTCATCCGCCTTTTCGGGAGGTGCGCATAGATGGAGGACGAAAGGGTATACCTCACTCTCTTCGGCAGGAAGCTCGTTGGCTTCAGGCAGCTCGACGACGGCAGCTTCGTCGGAACGGGTCTTTTTAACCCTCTTTTGGAGAGACTGAGCCTCTTCACGATGATCTATGTTCAGGCGAAGTTCTACAAACGGTATAAGAATCTCGCGACCTGGCACGGCAGGATGGTCCCGAATTCGTTCGCCCCTCCGGTGGGGTCGCGGCCGCAGCTCCGCGCACTAAGGAATCTCGTCAAGACCCGCCTCTTCGGACGGACCACCCCCTGTGCCATGACATTTGCGGTGACATACCGCTGTCAGTGTGATTGCGTGCACTGCAGCGCCGCATACCATCTGAAGAACGGCGACCGTAAGCTGTCGACACGGGAGGCAAAGCGTTTGATAGACGAGAGCCAGGACCTCGGTATCACCATACTCGCTTTTACCGGAGGCGAGCCGCTTCTGCGCGGGGACATCTTCGAGCTCGTCTCCTATGTGAACCAGAAAAAGACGCTGCCCCTGCTCTTCACCAACGGCCTGCTGCTCGACGACGACAATGTCAAGCGGCTCGTCGACGCGGGACTGTATTCGGTCTTCGTGAGTCTCGACAGCCCGGACCCGGAAGAGCACGACGGGATGCGGCGCAAAAAGGGTCTCTACGAGAAGGCCGTGGAAGGTATGAAAAAGATGAAGGCGCAGGGAGTCATGGTGGGCATCTCGTCCTACGCGAGTAAAAGCGGCACCGAGCGGAAGATGTACCGAAGGCTGTATGAGAAGGCGCAGGAGCTCGGGCTCCACAACCTTCTCTTATTCGACAACGTGCCGACAGGCAGGCGGATCAAGGATACGAGCGAGGTGCTGACACGGGCGCAGCGGCAGGAAATACTCGATTTCTCGGAAATGATATTCCGGGATTCGATCGTACCGCCGTTGTCGTCGCAGGCGTGGCAGAATTCGCTCGGCGCTTATCTCGGCGGTATCGGGTGCCTTGCGGCAAACATCCAGTATTACGTCTCCGCGTACGGAGAGGTCACGCCCTGCGATTTTGCGCCGCTCTCCTTCGGTAACATACGTGAGGAGCCGTTGAAGCGAATATGGAGGAGGATGGTATCGCATCCCGCCTACTCGCACCGCACCAACGTATGCCGGATGCAGGATCCCCGCTTCAGACGGTGCTACATCGATCCCATCCCGGACGACGCGATCCTGCCGTACGATATCAACAGGCTCCCCGGCGTGGATTACAGATCCCGCGGATAGGGGACGCTTCTTCTTTGACACTGCAGTACTAACAAAGATACATCGACGCCCCCGCGCCGTTTCTTTGTCACCGTTTTCGATTCAATGACCTCTTGTATTCCTCCGGGAAGTGTCGGCGCACCTGTGTTTGTAGCTCTTCTTCCGAGATGGCGGTGAGCCTTCCTTCCTTCTCATACTGATCCATTACCCATCGCTGGATGCAGGCGACCTTCGACAGGGTGAGCCTGTTCTTTCCCTCGAGGCCGAGAAAATCGTTTACCCATACCGCGACGCCGTCCGTTCCGGACTTGTCGGTGATCGCCACCCTGGGCTTTCGGCCGAGCAGCGCGGTGGTATCGAATACGTTGTATATCCTTTCGTTTTTGCGCAGCCCGCCCGCGTGGATCCCTGCGCGCGTCGTATTGAAATCTCTGCCCGCGAACGGGTACGACGGCGGTATCACCGGTCCGAAGACGTCCGTGTAGTAATCGGCGAGCTCGGTTATGACGCTGAGATCGGCGCCTCCTATCTCTCCCTTCAACGATATCAACTCTATGACGGCACCCTCGAGCGGAGGGTTCCCCGTCCTCTCACCTATCCCGAAGAGCGTCGCATTGAGGGCGTCGGCGCCGCAGATCCACGCGCACACCCCGTTTGCGTGCACCTTGTGAAAGTCGTTGTGCCCATGCCACTCGATACGATCGGAGGGGACGCCGCACTCCTCCCGTATTCGCCAGAGTAGCTTCAAAACGGATCGTGGCTCGCATACGCCGGGGTAGGGAAGCCCGAATCCCATGGTGTCGCAGAGCCGGATCTTTACCCGACTGTGTTCGGGCATGTTTTCGGTGAGGCGCTCGAGTCGGTCAACGAACGGTACCACGAAGCCTGTGATGTCCGCACGGGTTATGTCTTCGAGGTGACAGCGGGGCCTGATACCCGCAGACAGCGCTGCCTCGACCACCTTCAGGTAGTCCGAAGCCGCCTGCTTCCTTGTCTTGTTCAGCTTGTGGAAAATGTGGTAGTCGGAGCAGGAGGTGAGGATCCCCGTTTCCGAAAGCCCCGTCTCCTTGATGCGTAAAAGCTCTCCCGTGCTCGCCCGGATCCACCCGGTGATCTCGGGATACTTCAGTCCGAGCGCCCTGCAGGATTCTATCTTTTCTCTGTCCTGCTTCGTATAGACAAAAAATTCGGTCTGGCGGACTATCCCCTTTTTGCCTCCGAGCCGGGAGAGCATTTCGAATATACGGACGGTCTGCTCCACTGAATAGGGGGGTCTCGACTGCTGACCGTCGCGAAACGTCGTGTCTGTGACGTGGATATCCCGCGCCGCCGCCTGACGGGGGTCAAAAACCCGCTCTTTTTCGTCCACGGTCTCTTTTATCGGGCCGTCGAAACGGATGAGCGGCGGAATCGTGTAGGGAAAGGTATCTTCGAAGAGAAGCGGCTTTTCGGAATCACGTATTTCGTACTCTTTCATCGGCTTTTCCTGATATCGTTTTATACAAAATACCACGGGGCCTGAAGCCAGCAAACAATTAAAGGGGGATTATTTTTTTGTGATTCGGCCGCAACTGGTATTGCCGAAGTGTCATGGATGTGATATATTATAAATGAGTGAATGTTCATTCATTAATAGGAGACGAAGGGAGCCGGGAGATGAAGGTGCTTGTCACGGGTGCGTTCGGGAACGTCGGAACCGGGACGCTGCAGGAGCTTTTAAGACGAAATCACGAGGTGAGGATCTTCGAGAAGGACACGCAGAGAAACCGCATCATCGCAGGACGGTACAAGAGAAAGGCGGAGGTGCGATTCGGGGATATCCTCAATATCCGCGACCTCGACGAAGCGGTTCGGGGAATGGATGTGATTGTTCATCTCGCAGCGGTGATACCCCCGCTTGCGGACCGTAATCCGGAGCTCGCCCGATACGTCAACGTAGGGGGAACGGAGAACGTCATCCGCGCCATGCGTCAGACGGCCGCGGGGTCGAAGCTTATCTACACTTCGTCTATCGCCGTATACGGGGACCGGGTCGATTCTCCGAATATCGGCGCGGAGGACGAACCGCGGCCGAATAAAGACGACCACTACGCGAACCAGAAGCTTCGCTGTGAAGAGCTTATCCGATCGTCTGGCATAGAAAACGCCGTCTTACGACTCACGTACGTCGTGTCTCCCGCACACCTCAAAATGGATCCCCTCATGTTCGAGATGCCGCCCGACACCTCGATCGAGATCTGCCATTTTTCGGACGTCGGTTTGGCAATCGCGAATGCGGTGGACTCCGACGAGGTCTGGGGAAAAATGCTGCACATAGCGGGCGGCCCCTCATGCAGGACCACATACAGGGAGTATGTGGACCGCATGCTCGAAATCTTCGGTATGGGCAAACGGTTTATTCCGGAAGGTGCGTTCAGCCGAGCCAAGTTCCACTGCGGGTTCATGGATACCGAAGAGAGCGAGCGGCTCCTTCACTACCAGCGCTGCACGCTCGACGGATACTACAGGGAGATCAAAAAGCGATACCGGCTGAAAAGCGGCCTTATCTCCTTCTCCCGTCCGTTCGCGAGGTGGTTTCTACTGAACAGGTCGCCCTACTACTCTCTCACGCTGCGGAGCCTCATACAGGCCCACGGCAGCCCGATCTTTTCATACAGGGGTTAGGAGTATAGGTGACAAGGTGCAGCCGGCTTTGACGCTTATCAGCTCGGCAATTGTTGGCAGATGATAAATCATCGGGCGTAACCCGATTTTCGTAATAAAAAACCCGCGGCATCACTGAATTCAGTGATATTTATATGCCCCTGCTCCTCCTCTCTGTGTCGACGCTCGGTGGACTATATGAGATATGGATCAGAGGAGATTGATGAGGGTTTCGTGGGATTTCGGTTAAAAATCCCAAATATTCAATCCGAAGCCCCGCCGTTTAAAGTTGCACATCCATCGCATTCTCGATCGACTGCCGAAGAAACGAGGTGATGTCGTCGACTGATATTCCCAGCGATGCCTCCCTCGATATCTTCACCGCATTCATGACCCCGAGAAAATATACAATGAGTCCGGTTCTCATGGCCCTTCTATTGAGCTGGCGGAACGTCTTCTTTTCCGGGGAGATCTCCTTCAAAATGGCGAGGATCATTTCCGTGAGCTGTTCGACCTTTTCCTCTATCTTCGTGTAATCGATGGCTTCTGAAAGAAGAATATTGATGAGCTCGAAGTCCTTGAGAAGCTCCGGAAGAAAGTCGTCGATCAGCACACGCAGCCTCGCCTGGGAGTTTTGCACGGAGCGCAGGGAGGACTCGAGCCTGTCGCGCAGATCGGACCAGCCCTCGTCCACGATGACCCGCACGATCTCTTCCTTATTGGTAAAATAGGTGTATATGCTGCCCGTCGGAAGCCCCGTTGCGCCGGTGATATCCGCGATCGACGTATTGAAGAACCCTTTCTGGGCGAACAGCTTCTTCGACGACTGAAGAATAGCCGACCGCTTGCTTTCATCTTTCGACCGTGCCATGTGACGCTCCACCAGTAGCAGTTACCGACGTGGTACGATTATACACAGGGATCGTAATTTCCACCACCATTATTTCATGCCGGTTTTCACGATAACAAATCGTTATACCGTGTATTCAGTATAAGTTTTATTTATTTGACATTGTTGCTACTTCTTGAACATACTGAGGCATCAAAATCGAGAGGGGGGCGTTATGCCTGAGCGTGTTGCTGAAAAGAGGAGGGTGGAAAAAAAAAGGATCAGTGTGGACTGGCTTGCGGTGATCGTGGCGATCGTCGTGTTGGTCGTGGTCAAGGTCGGCCTTGTCGGCAAGATACCCTGGTAGGAGCATACGGCCATGAAAGAAAAAAAATCCGTTCTGAAAGCGGTTTTGGAATATATTCCAGGGCTCGCCGTTCTTCTTGTAATAGGGCTCTGCGGGAAGTATCTCGAGCGGGGATTCGAATCGATACTGAACGAGTCGTCAAAGGTGCTTGCAAAGGACATGTATATCCTGTTCGCGATCATCGTCGGGATCATAGTCGGCAACCTCGTACGATTTCCCGCGGTGTTCAGAAAGGGGATCGCCACGTACGAGTTCTTTCTCAAGTTCGGCGTGATCCTCATCGGTGCGCGCCTTGCGGTTCAGGAGCTCTTCACGCTCGGAGTGATCGGGATAGTGCTCGTCGTGCTCGAGATACTCGCGTCCATCATAATCGTGCGCCTGGTGTCGCGTAGGTTCAGGCTGTCGGAAAAGCTTTCCAGCCTTATATCGATAGGGGTCGGTATATGCGGCGTGTCCGCCATCGTCGGATGCGCGCCCGCGATTGACGCCGACGAGAAGGATTCGAGCTATGCGATTGCGATCATACTCATATTCGGCGCGATGGCGCTCGTGCTGTACCCGGCGATCGGCAAGCTTTTAGATATGACGGATCGAAGCTTCGGGATGTGGGCGGGGCTCGCAGTCGACAACACCGCCGAGGCCGTTGCGACGGGACATATCTATTCCGAAGCGGCGGGGAAGTACGCCACCATGACGAAGCTCATGCGCAACGCGCTCATGGGAATCACGATACTGGGGTTCGCCCTCTACTACGCGAGAAAAGGGATGGCTAAGGCGGTCACGCACAAGGGACGGTTTTTATGGGAGAAGTTCCCCAAGTTCGTGCTCGGATTCGTGCTCTTTTCGATACTCGCGTCCATCCGGCTGGAAAACGGGTTCGTGTTTCTCACGAGTGGGCAGGAGGGGGCTTTGAAGAATCTGTGTAAGTGGGCGTTCATGCTCACCTTCGCCGGTGTGGGGCTGTCAACCAGTATCAGGGATATGGGAAAGACCGGGTTTAAGCCGTTCGCCGTGGGACTTATGACGGAGCTCGGTGTCGGCCTGTTCACCCTGCTGCTCATATACGGGCTGGGGTTTGCAGGGATTCTGTAGGCTTCGGTCTCGGGTACGCCCCGTGGGAAACTCCCTGCGGGGCGTACTTTTTTATTCTTTATATTTCAATATTGATTGAAAATTCAAAAAAAACGTTATATTGATACGGAACCGGTTTCCGGCGTTCCGGTTTCCGGCGGGAAAAGGAGGAGACGATGCAGGAGCAAGCGACGAGGTTCATCGAGGAGGCCGGGGATTTCTTCGAGACGAGGGGGATGCCGCCGTCCGCGGGCCGCATAGTCGGACTGCTACTCATATCGGAAAAACCGAGGAGTGCTGGGGAGATCGCACGGCTGCTCTTCATGAGCAGGGGGTCGGTGAGCATGAGCATGAAGACTTTGGAAACGGTTGGAATACTGAAGCGTCGCGGCATTCTGGGGGACCGGAAGGTCTACCACTGCGTTTCAGAAGAGCTCTGGCTGAATACCGAACGCCAGCTTCTGCAGCAGGTTCGGGGATTTTACGAGCTCGCGAAGAAGGGGAAAAAACTGCTCGACCCGGGAAACGAGTTCGCGCATAAAAGGCTCGAACGGATGGAGGGGTTTCATAAAAGGCTGCTTGAAAATCTCGAGGGACTTTTCGAGCGGATCAACGGCGATCCGGAAGGAAACGGTTCAGGCACAATGGAGGAGTACGGATGAAAGCTGCTTTGATATTTCTTTTTTCCTGTGTATTATTTGTTCCGATGATCGGTAACGCGGAGTCCGAGGAAGTAACGGTACAACGGGAGGGATTTGAGCTCCACGGTACGTTGGAGCTCCCGAAAACGGCGGGGGCGGTCTGTGTCGCGCTCATCATCGCGGGCTCGGGCCCGACGGACCGGGACGGAAACTCGACGCTTTTACCGGGGAAGAACGATCACCTCAGGCTGCTCGGGGAAGGCCTTGCCGCAGAGGGCATCGCGTCGCTTCGATACGACAAGCGTGGTATCGGGAAGAGCGCGAGTTCGGCACTGAAAGAGGAAGAGGTCGTGATGGAGGACTTTGTCCGCGATGCGGTCAGTCTCGTCGAATTCCTTCGGGATGACGCGCGGTTTTCCTCCGTTACGGTGATAGGGCACAGCGAGGGGTCGCTCGTCGGCATGCTCGCCTCGCAGTCCGCAGCCGTCGACGGGTTCGTCTCGATTGCGGGGGCGGGCTTTCCGATCTACGATATACTGCTCAGGCAGATAGCGCCGCAGCTTTCAGCTGCGCTCTACGAGGAGGCGGCCGGTATCGTGGACGAGCTTCTTTCAGGGAGAACGGTACGGAAGATGGACAAGGTTCTCATGCCGCTGTTTCGGCCGTCGGTCCAGCCGTTTCTCATAAGCTACTTCGCCTACGATCCGTCCGAGGAGATCTCGAAGCTCTCCGTGCCGGTGCTGATAGTGCAGGGGGAAACGGACATACAGACGAGCTCATCCGATGCAGCGGCCCTTTTTGCGGCATCTCGAAACGCGGATTCGGTGACGGTGGAGAAGATGAACCACGTCCTGAAGGAGGCGGATAAAGACCAGCGGTCGCAGATGAATGCCTATTCGAACCCGTCGCTGCCTCTTGCGGAGGGGCTGGTCGAAGCGGTCACGACGTTCATCCGGGGGATCGAAACGTCCCGACGTGATAACACAACGAACAGCGAGGAGGCTGAATGATGGAAGGATTGAAGACCATAGCACAGCTCATGGCGATATCCGCCCGTACCGCGCCGAAGAGCCACGGCGACGATTATCTGGAGATCAAGATTCTCGAAGGCGATGATGTGAAGAAGCTCGGGGAAGGAATGATCGGGTTCGGAGAAAAGAAAAAGAAGCGCGGCTTCGACAGAGACGGACGGAATACGATCGACAGCGAGGTGGTCGTTCTCATCGGGATTAAGGACGACCGGCATCTCGGGCTGAACTGCGGCGCCTGCGGGTTCGAGACCTGCGAGAAGCTCGAGAACGCAAAGCGTGTAGATGTCGAATTCACCGGCCCCCACTGCGCGTTCAGGCTTGTCGACCTCGGTATAGCGATCGGCTCCGCGGTGAAGACGGCGGGCATCCTCAACGCGGACAACCGGATCATGTACCGCATAGGCGCGGTGGCCCGGGAGATGGGATACTGTGAGTCGGAGTACGTCATGGGAATTCCTCTCTCGGCAACGGGCAAGAGCATCTTCTTCGACCGTTGAACGTTGGATGAGGAATAAAAGACAGCCGTTATTTGGCTTCTTACCCGTGAAGGCCGCCCGGGCGCGACAAGCAGTGAAAAAGCAGCCGGTCCTTCTCTGTGTTTAAAACGGCACACAAAAACCGGTCACGTATACGATCCATAAACCGATCCGTACTGCGATGCACCCGCCGGAAAAAAGCGGCGTGCGGGAGAAGAAGCCCCGGTTACATTCCCTCTCTCAGTGCGGTTAAAAGCGGAAGCTCGGCGCCGGACAGGTACCGTATGAGCGCGCCGCCCGCAGTGGATACGTAGTCGATCTTTTCGGGGTCTGTGAATCTCGTGAATGAGGTCACGGTATCGCCGCCCCCGACGACGGTGTAGGCGCCGGTCAGCTCGACCGCCTTCCAGAGCGCTTTCGTCCCCCTGCTCGAGATATCTTCCTCGTACACCCCCGAAGGCCCGTTTACGAAAACAGTCTTCGCCTCTTCGACGACCTTGGAATATTCGGCGATCGTCCGCTCCCCTATATCGAACAGGAGCGCGTCGACTGGAAGCTCGTCCAGCAGCGCCTCCTCCCTCCTGTTACCCCGACCGTACGCGACGTCAAGGGGGTAGCGGACGATCTCCCCGTATCGCGTCAGGTATTCTTTCGCGTTTTCTATGAATTTCCCATATCCTTTTTCGATGATGAGCGACTTGGAGGGCCCGCCGAGACTTCTCCCGTCCGCCATCATGAAGATATGACCGACGAGCCCGCTCGTCAGGATGCAATCGGCCGCCTTCTCGTCGAGCACCTTTTTGATCATACCGAACGCGTCTCCCGCCCTGCTTCCCCCGAGCATGAACACGCAGGGTCGACGCGGGTTTTTCGTGATCGCACGGAGCGCGGCAAGCTCGGCCAGCAGCAGTCTTCCTCCGTATGAGGGCAACCGTTTCTCAAAACCGACCATGGAGGGGGAACCGCGGTGGGCGGCCGAGAAAGCGTCGTTCACGTAGCAGTCGAAGAGCGGGGCGAGCCGACGTATGAGGTAAACCGAGCCCATTTCATCCGGTGAGAGCTTCACGCTGTCCTCGAACGTCGATACCTCCTCGGTGAGGTACCGCAGGTTGTCGAGCAGCAGAATCTCGCCGTCTTTCAATGATTCGATTCGTTTTGCGGCTTCAGGGCCTGCGACGTCTTCGATGAAAAAAACCGGCTTTACGAGTAGGTCCGCGAGGCGGTGTGCGTGCTCCCGGAGGCTGATCAGCGACCGGTAGTCGGTGCTGTCACCCTGGTGTGCGATGAGCGTCAGTCTCGCCCCCATATCGGAGAGGTCTTTTATCGTAGGTACGCTCTTTCGTATCCTGTTGTCGTTTGCAATCCTTCCTGTTTTTCTGTCTATCGGCGAATTTATATCGACCCTGAGCAGTACCCGTTTGCCCCGGAACTCGCCCTCGTCGATGGAACGAATACCGTGATCCCGTTTCATCTTTCTCTCCGCTTTTAGGCGTTCATACCGAGATACCTGTTGGTAAGACCGACCGCCTCCAAGCGGTCTTTTTGCATGGGGATCGCCGCCCGTATCGCATCCATCGTCTCAGGTATGACCACCGCCTCCTGAGGTATATTGATGGAAAATATAAGGTCTCTGCCCGACAGTGCGACCGCTTCCTCCCACACGCCGATTTCGTACTGGTCGCCCCGCAGGTTGCCTCTGTCGCGTGCGTAGCGGAAGAATGCCGCGTTGGAGTTGAACCCGTCCGCTATCTTTACCACCATCATACGCGGGTGCGCCCTGAACAGGTCGATCGCGGAATCCACCGATATGGTCTTCTTCGGGGTTGCCACGATGCTGATGATATGTCCGTGGGTCACCGGCGTATGGACGAGTACGCCGGTGCACGGCACGTGCGGCATGATGGTCATGAGATCGACGGCCTGGTGGCTCGGCACGGGGTCGATTTGCAGGACATTCGTCAGGCCCCTGTGAACGTCCCCCGGGTCCGCGACCCGCCGTATGATGGTGATGGCGGTCTTCTCCACACCCACCGCCCGGTCGAGGCAGTCGATAGCGCGTATGAGACCGGTGGTGTTGCAGGAGGTGAGTTTGAGGAAATCTTTTCCGATTCCTTTCTCGTAGTTCGCGTACCCGTGGAAGAAGACATCTACGATCTCGTTTTTCTCTCCCCCCTGGAACACGGCCTTTTTCTTTTTCCGTATATAAAGCTCTTTGTTCTTCGCCCCCACCCCGGCGCTTGTCGCGTCGAGCACGATGTCCGCTCGGTCGACGAGCTCTTCGAGCGTCCCGCGTACCGGGATTCCGGCGTCTTCGAGTGCTTTCTTGGCACCGGAAGCGGCGCAGTAGAGGTCGTACGGCATTCCCCTGTCCCGAAGCGCGCGAATCGATACGGTCGGTGCAATGTCCGCGACGCCGACGAGCTCCATGTCCTCCTGCAGCGCGACGCCGTCGGCGAGTCTCTGCCCGATAACGCCGTATCCGACAACTGCTACCTTGACCATTCTATGCTCTCCTTGTACTGAATAATTGAAACATATCGACTCCCGGTTGCACTGTTTGCTTCAGCGAGCGTTGACAGATAGCGAAATACCTAAGTTACGTAATGCTCATATGAACAACACCGTAGCGGAAAGAAGCCGGTACCGTTTCACTGTACCCTGCTCCTTGAAGTAGTGTCAGCGCCTGGTGATATATATCATGTAATCGTTCGGAGTCAGCAAATCATGCATAGTATTAAAACCGCTGCGGGCGTCCTGTCCTATGTCATGGCTGCGACGACCGCGTCTCCCACGTCCGTGGTATGGGCGTCTCCTCCCATGTCCCTTGTTCTGGCCCTGCCCTCTTTCAGGACTGTACGAATCGCCTCCTGCAGGGAAAAAGCCGCCCTCTGCAGTCCGACGTGCTCGAGAAGCATCCTCATTGCCTCGAAAGAGGCGATCGGATTGATTACGTTTTTCCCCGTATACTTCGGTGCGGATCCGTGTATGGGCTCGAACATCGAAGGGTAGACTTTCTCCGGATTTACGTTGCCGCCTGCGGCGAATCCCATACCGCCCTGTAACATTGCACCGAGATCGGTGATGATGTCGCCGAAGAGGTTCGATGCGACGACCACGTCGAAGTATTCGGGGTTCTTCACGAACCACATGGTAAGCGCGTCAACAAGCGCGAAATCTTTCTTTATATCTGGATAATCCTTCGAAACTTCGTCGTAGATATCGTCCCAGAAGACCATCGAGTAGTTCAGGGCGTTCGATTTTGAGCAGTTCGTTACCATACCGGTGAACCCGTTCTCATTGCCGAGTTTCCCCCTCTTTCGTGAAAGCTCGAATGCGTACCGCATAACCCGCTCGGTGCCCTTTCTCGTAAACACGCCGGTCTGTATCGCGACCTCCTCCGCCGTCCCCGTTTTGAACCTCCCGCCGACCTGCGCGTATTCGCCCTCCACGTTTTCTCTCACCACGACGAGATCGATCATCCCCGGTACCGCCTTTGCGAGCGCTGTCGGGACTCCCTCGTATAGATAGATTGGCCTGAGGTTTACATACTGGTCGAAGCCTTTCCGGATCGTGAGGAGAAGAGACAGGGAGATATGGTCCGGCACCTTTGCCGCGTCACCGACACAACCCAAGAAAATTGCGTCGAAGCCTGCGAGAATATCCAGAATATCATCGGGCATCATCCGGCCGTGAGTGAGATAATAGTCACACCCCCAGTCGAACCACTCGTACTCAAGCGTCGCACTCTCCCTCTCGGCAGCCTGAGATGCCACCTTCACCGCTTCCCTCGATATTTCTGGCCCTATACCGTCTCCAGGGATTACTGCGATACTGGTCTTCTTTTTAGTGGTCATCATCACCTTCTCTTTGTGAAGTACTTAACAATTGAACGGACAGCCCATACCGTATCAGTTAACCAGAATAACCTGCATGCATTCAGATACAGTTTTCAATATCTGTAATCCGCTTGAGATTCCGGCAAACGGCAATCTATGTGTTATAAGCGAAGAATAATTATCCGCATGAATTGCAATATCATCGATGCTCCTTTTAAAATCCTCTTTCATGTAAAGATTTACTCCTGTAATAACGAGCTCTTTTTCGAGAATACTCACTGATTCTAAACATTCATCATTTCGAATATTTCTTGTAAACAAAATATGTCCTCTCGGGCGCACAAGCTCGATTCCGAGATATAAAGAGTTTTGAATCTGCGAGGAGCCGATTATGACTGTATCAACGCGCTTATCATTCTCGAAGTAGCTTTCATCCACCATATTGTTCAGGGTACCGCCGGATAGGTAAATACAGGTAAGTCCGAGACTCTGTGCAATGTTCAGCCGAAACAGGTTGTCATCTATAATGATGACACTGACCCCGCTCCGCCTGAGTAAAACCAGGCCGCATAAGATTTCAAAAGGCCGAGAACCGAGAATAACACACTGACCGCCCTTCTTTAGACGAACAGTTGAGTCGAGATGTATTGCGGAAGCGAGTGCACCGGCAAGGGTGAAACACTCCATATCTCCAATATCCGGCAGAGGATATATATTTTTTACCGGTACAATTACATATTCTGCGAACCCTCCGTCACAGGTAAAACCGATTACTTCGATATTTTCGCAATGGTTGCCGTTGCCTGCCACGCATTCATTGCAGTAACCGCAAGATATGACGGGATCCACCGCTACGTTAACACCTTCCAGTTTGTCGAGTGTATCAGAAGAGTTTATCTTTATTACCGTGCCGCAGATTTCGCTCCCCAACACTTTAGGAGGAACGACCTTTTGTTCTCTTCCAAGGTATGTATCGACATCCATCTGACTTATTCCGCAGTGTGTGAGCTTTATCAACGCATGTTCTTCGGGCGGCGCAGGAGTGTCATATTGCATGGGTTCTATATGTTGATAGCGTGTGAACACGTATGCCTTCATGGCTTCAACCGCCTGAATTTTCCGGCAAGGCTCATATAACTATCCCTTAACAAGCGCAGATCGATATCTTTTGAGTATGGGTCTATAGAATTCCTAAAATATAACAAACTGCAACTGAGATATCAAAAGTAATAAAAATCATTATCAGTTATATATAAGCAAGTTCTTTGCCAACTTACAGATAAGTTATACTATAGGGTTCATCATGATGAAGAACTCGAAAAAGTATGGTAACAGAAGACGACCGATGGTTTGTTACTTGCTTAAAGTGTAACAATCATCGACTTTCCAGACGGTCATTTTTAGGTTCACTTTTATAGAAAAAAAGAGGAAATACAGGGAATATGTATTATTATAATACAATACAACCGGATGAGAATGAATGACGGATCAACGCGTTTTTTGAGTGACCAATGTAGGTGAAGAAAAGTACGACGATTGAAGTTATACTACATATTTCTATGAGATGGTATACTATATACATTTTATGAGTATATATATTTCAGTAGTGTAGTAAAACAATACACAAAAAAGGGGCTTTGTTGATGGTCGGGGACTGGGATAATGAGCGACAAAAGGTGATGAAGTCCGCATGGGAGACATTTATAAAAAAGGGGACCATTGATAGAAATGTAGTAAGACCCGTCATAGCCGAATCGTGGATTCGAAGTAAAGAATACGGGGTGGACCCGACGGAGGATCTATCATTCAAAGAGTTATACGACATATCGGAGTCATTCGATATAACGGAGCGGTTGAAAAAATCCAGTGCTCTCGTAAACGCAGCCCGTGAACCTATTGCCGCCCTTACACAGATGGTAAAGGGCTCGGGTTTCAGAATCAATCTCACGGACAGTGAAGGGTTTTTCCTGATTTCAGAGGGAGATGAAGCGGTCCTTGAAAGGACCAACCTGCTCAACAGACATATAGGGGTGTGTAGAAACGAGCAGGTGGCGGGAACATGCGGCATTTCACTTGTGTTGGTTGAGGATACACCGATTCAGGTCAACTCATTCGAGCATTACAACCAGCATCTTCATGATTGGACATGCTCTTCTGCGCCGATTCATGATCAACAAAAAAAGATCGTCGGCGTTTTGAATATATCCGGTCATTACACACTAGTGCATCAACATACGCTCGGCATGGTTGTCGGGCTTGCACGGGCCATCGATCTGGCGTTCACAAATCAGAATACCATTAAGAAGCTTCATCGATTCGGAGAAATCTCGAATATGATCCTCCAGGAAACGTATGAAGGTGTTATTATTTTTGATAACGAGGGTAAGATCTGTCTGTCCAATAGAATGGGCATTGATATACTGGCATCATTGACAGGAAACAGGTTCATAACGAATTTCCGATCCCTTAAAAAGGCGAATGACCTTTTCGGCGTAAATCGCGAAATAGTTGATAAGGAGATATCCACGGTCATCGGCAGGAAAAGGAAGTTCTTCTACATGACGATGAGAAAAATTGCGGATGTTGAGAAAAAGGACATTTATAATTGCATTTTTTTTAAAGATATCGAGAAGATACAGAGGATTACCCAGAAAATACACGGCCAACAGGCTTTTTACACCTTTAGCGATATAATCGGGGAGAACGAGCTGTTGAGGAAAGCGGTAGAGGAAGCAAAGCTTGCGGCAAAAGAGAGTTCACCTGTTCTGATAATCGGCAAGACGGGCACGGGAAAGGAAATGTTCGCCCAGGCCGTACACAATCACTCTTCGCGAAAGTCGGCGCCGTTTATAGCGATAAACTGCGGCGCTATACCTGCCGATCTCATAGAGAGTGAATTGTTTGGGTATGATGCGGGATCTTTTACCGGTGCCCGCAAGGGTGGAAAGCCGGGAAAAATAGAGATGGCAGACGGCGGCACATTATTTTTAGATGAGCTTGACAGCATGCCGTTAAATATGCAGACAAAGCTGTTGCGAGTCCTCCAGACCGGGATGGTTAACAGGATCGGGAGTGAACGTTTAATACCGGTGGATATTCGCCTTATTTCAGCTTCAAAAACGGATCTCATAGATGAAATAGAGAACGGTATTATTCGTGATGATCTGTTTTTCCGAGTAAATACGATTACCATCCAGCTTCCTTCTCTGAGTGAGCGTAGAAGCGATATATCATTATTGTGTGGATTTTTTCTAAAACGCTTAACATCGAGAAGTGAAAAACCTATTCGCGGAATAGACTCCGAGGTATATGGAATATTTGAGACGTACTCCTGGCCGGGAAACGTAAGGGAGCTCGAAAGCTGTATTGAGAGAGCGTTTGTGTTTGAAACCGGAGAAGTTATCAGCACCGGAAGTATTCCCTCTTATATCAGAAAGAAGATTGATAACACTCACGGCATCCGGACTACAATCGCGGAAAAAACCATGCAAGATTATGAATACTCCATTCTAGAGAAGACGCTTATTGAGAATAACGGCAATATATCGAAATCCGCACGTATTCTGGGAATAGGCCGGGATACACTCTACAGGAAACTGCGGAAATATAGTATTAAGAGATGATGTATATGGTATTCGTGAAATGTGCTGTAATTTCATGCAATACTGGTATCGTGGCTGTATTATAATAAGACATTTTTCGAAATACTATCGTATTCACCTTGATTGTCTCCGGACAATGCGTATCCCCGGTTGTTAAATCAATGTTTTTTCCGTACGTAGAGACTTCATTTGACACCATAAATATCTGATTTTGAGCTCCGTGGAACAATTCTCACTCTTTTATTATCACACTTTCTAATTTTATTCCTGTTCCTATTAATCGGAGAATTATATCGTCGTATAGTAGGAGTTGGCATATGAATTGCTCTAGTAGAATATATACTTATTGTTACGATTGAATAGACTGTTGATCCGAAGATTTTGATAATACCGGAGAATAAGAGGGTATTGCCGGGAACCGGAGGCTCGGAAACTTGTGGTCGGCTGTCCGGACGGTAGTAAACAAGTGGTCACGCAGGAGGGTGCAGATGCAAAACGAGGTTATCAAAGAGTCTATAGAGAGCATATTGAAAATCAGGAATTTAAGCTTCTCTTACACAGGGGATGAGTGCAATATGATTTTCAAGAATATCAATATAGATATAAGCGAAAATGAATTTTTCTGTATAATAGGGCCTTCAGGCTGCGGGAAAACAACTCTCTTAAACATTATTGCGGGATTTGAAACCGCGACCGGAGGATCGGTACTCCAAAGCGGTGTCGAGATAAAAAACGTTTCGCATGAAAGAGCGGTAGTATTTCAACAAGATGCTGTTTTCCCCTGGCTTACTGTGTATCAAAACATAGAATACGGGCTAAAGGTGAGAAACATTCCTCATGAAATCAGGGAAAAGAGAGTAAGGGAATACTTGGACGTTGTAGGGTTAACCGGATTCGAAGATCGCTATCCGAGAGAACTATCCGGAGGCATGAAAAAAAGGGTCGACCTTGCGAGGGTTTTGGTAAACGATCCTGAAATGCTCCTGATGGATGAACCGTACGGTTCTCTCGATGCATTGACGAAGGAAAAATTGCAGATCAGCTTAACCGAAATTTGGGAGCATTCAAGAAAAACCGTAGTATTCGTTACACATGATCTTGAGGAAGCGTTATTTCTGGGAGATCGAATCGTTATTATGCAACATATCAAGTTCAACATTCCTTTACGAATTATTGATGTACCGTTCAAAAGGCCGAGGGAAATTTTTCTTAAAGAGGAACCGGAGTTTCAGAGGATGAGACGTGAATTGCTGCAGGAATTCAAACTCCTATAAAAATATTTTAGTACGGAGACGAGTGAAATGAAATTAGGGAGTTACAAGAGTCTATTTTTCGTCGGTGTAATATTGATTGTGTGGGCGATTATCACGCAAACAACGGATTGGATACAACCGATTTTCATCCCGAGTCCCTCTGAAATAGGTAAAACTGTATGGGAAATGAGGGAAAATCTGCCGTTGGCAATACTGGTAAGTTTGGGAATCACCCTCAGTGGGTTCGGTATAGGATTACTGGTAGGTATGGCCATGGGCTTGGCAATGGCGTACAGCAGAAATTTTTTGGAGATGGTAGGCCCTATTCTTGATTTCACGCGGCCTGTTCCCGTATTGGCGCTTATTCCATTATTCATACTCTGGTTTGGGATCGGAGTATTGCCGCAAGTTTTTCTGGTCGCCCTTGGCGTCTCGGTAATAATCGGCGTTGAAACCTATGAATCCATTAAAAACATGCCCTTAGTATATATTCGGGCCGCCTCAAACCTCGGAGCCGACAAGAAAACGATCTTCAGAACCGTTGTGGTGCCGTATATAGTGCCCTACTTGATAGGGGCGGTAAGGGTTGCCGCTGCCATATCCTGGGGCCTTGATGTAGCTTCCGAGTTCATGGGTGCTCAAGTAGGTCTGGGATACATTATGATAGTACGACAGATCTATTTAGACACGGCCGGTATTTTGGCAATAGTAGTCATATACAGCACCTTGGCTCTGCTTTTTGATCAACTGATAAGAAAGGTTGAAATCAGGCTGACACGGTGGACTGAAAGGAGCAAGATTTCCTTTGATAATATTTAATATTATACAATCGGAGGGAATTGAATATTTACAAAACATTCAAGTATCGTAGTGGAGGAAAGAATGGTTATAGACTCACATTTACATTTAATTAGGAAAAAAAATTTTGACGCAGATACATATAATCAGCTGAACATGGTGTTGCCGGAAGATACTGCGTTGGAAGATCTTGTGGGCTGGCTTAAAGAGGCAGGGGTAAAAAAAGCAGTGGTAATGGGCCAGGATATGACTCGAATATGGAAGACTAATTTCGGCGAACAGTATGTTGTAGAAGCACTAAAAAGGTATCCGGATTTCTTTGTCGGTCTGGCCAGTGTGGAGCCGATAGACGTCTATAACAGGTTTAATCAAAAGGCATATGATTATTTTACGAATGCTGTCGCAACGCATAAGTTTAAGGGCCTTTTACTTACACCCCCGTACGGTCAGTACTATTCAAACGACAAAACCGTCTATCCCTTTTATGAAAAGGCATTGGAATACAATATAGTGGTACAGTTTCACCATTCGGCTGGAATGGGGCCCGCGATATTAGCGCCAACTAAATATGCGGATCCTTATAAATTAAATGACGTACTAGTCGATTTCCCCGATTTGAAAATCGTTTCCGAACATCTTGGATATCCATGGAGTGAACATCTTTTCTTATTGATGGCTAACGCCGAGAATTTATGGACGGATCTGGCCATGTTGTATGATAGGCCGGTGCAATTGGCCTGGAATCTGGTCCTTGCGAAGGAGTATGGGGTGATCGGGAAAGTCATGTATGCATCGGATTACGTAGCCCCTAATATTGATTTGTTCTCCGATAACCCGGCGGATGACTTCAAAAAATGGATTGTTTTTATCAAAGAGGGGTTGAATAAGATCTGCGATAGATGCGGCTGGCCCCTTTTTTCAGAAGAGGAACTGGAGGGAATACTGTGGAAGAATGCAAATCGTCTGTATGAACTTGTATAGATTCAACTTGAATAGTGGGCTAATGGTTCCCGATGGGGCGCGAATTACGAAAGGAGGTGAATGGTTATTTATGATTTACGTGACTTCTGTTCGAATCTTATCGTTCAAGGAGGTGAGGATGTAAGGGTAGGGTTTATCGAGAAGTGGTAATAGGTTTGTTTTTCCCTGAGCAACTTTTACAATAAAATGAGGAAGGGGATGTGAAATGAGGACTTCAAAATTTAAGATCTGCAAGTACTTGTTTTTATGTTTGTTTATTGCTCTCTTGAGTTTCTCTCCGATGGTAACTATGGCAGAGAAGAGTAGGGAGTCAGGGGAAGCGGAACTGACGAAGGTAAGGGTCGGTATAGCGCCTTATCCGATGTTTATCTTTTGGATTCCGGTTCATGAACTTGGAATCGATAAGGAGTTCGGACTGGATATCGAAGTCACAGAGTATGCTATGAGCCTACCGGCGGCTCAAGCGATGATACATGGAGACGTCGATATATGTCCGAGCTGCCACAATGAGCATATAGCGGCTATGGCCGGTGCGCCGCAGCTTGAACAGCTCGGAACTCTCGGTTATTTCAAAGGGTTTATTTTTGTAGGGAGAAAGGGTGAATGGAAGTCGATCGATGAATTGGTAGCGGAACTGGGTCCTGAAAAGGCAAAAGAAACCCGGCTCAAAGAGTTCAAAGGAAAATCATTTGTCGGCATTCCACAGCGCAAACCTCTCATAATTGATGCAATAGCACAGGTGGGACTTACGGAAGACGACATCACGTTAATGAAGTTTGCGGACGATCAAAAAGGGGCTACAGCCTTCATAAAAGGGAAAGGGGATATATCAATCGGGGGTTTGCCTCAGGCGAAGAGATTGTTGGGTATGCCTGATCAATATGTGAATATCGGAGGGGACGAAATCCTCGGGCCTGCAGGATTATGGTACGATACAAACATAACCACGAAAAAATTCATAACGGGAAACCGGGAAACGTGTTTGCGCGCCATGGCCGCATTTTATCGGGCTATCAGATTGTTCGATAAGGACCCTACGATAATGTCTGAGATAGCTTCCAAGGCGCTTAGCAGAATGACCGGCGGCGAATTTTCCGAGGAAGACTGGATTGAAATGCAGACGAAGTATGATGATTTTGTCTCCATAGAGGAGGCCAAAGAAGGCTATTTCAATCCGGATAGTCCCTTATATTGGAGAATTGCGGTAGATTATAATATTAAATTAGCGAAGGAGCTGGGCGATTTGGACTCGTCAGTGACTGCTGATAATAATTTCCTTGAGCACGAAAAACTGTTCTGGGAGCTTTTAGACAGGAAGGATTTGATGGATAAAATCTATGCACCGTTTCCAGAATATTGATTGTATGGAGAGCGAGTATAGATACATATGTGAATAGGGTGAGAGAACCTATAGAGAAGGCCTTTGTCCTTAGAGATAAGGACAAAGGTCGTTTTATTAAAAATAATCATGCACATGTTACCGTGAATTTGTTGCTTTCTTTGGTCTTTCTTGCCGAGGGAAAATCAGTACGGTATATGGGTAAGGGGGTAATGCTATCATATAGCGTGATACTGAAGACAATGTACGTTATAACAGCGAGGGATTGCTACAGTGTTGCGTGTAATCCATGGAATTGACGGTTTCTTGAATTGCCTTCTTGCAGCACTGCGGCGTGTAGTTTTCATGTTTCAATTTATGAAGATTACTTGTTCAGCGCTGATAAATATAGACGGAACGCGCGTGTAAGGAGAAAGGAAGATGATTGTAAATGCCCATGTTCATTTTGGCCTGCTTTGGGGACCGTTGGAAAACTGGCCTGTAGGATATACAGCCGACGAATTATTGAGAGACATGGATCGGGATGGAATCGATAAAGCGGTAATAATACCTTTTATTCAGAATTATGATAACGAGTTTATGGCTAAAAGTGCGAAGGAACATCCGGACCGTCTTATCGCATTCGCGATGATTAACCCATGGCGGCATATCAATAGGAAGGATGATATAAAGCGGTACGCCGACTTGGGCATAAAAGGCATTAAACTGAAGTCGCCATGGGAAGGCTATAATCTGAATGATGACATGATTCTGGGAGATGTATATGAAGCGTGTGTCGAGCACGGAATGCCCGTACTGGTACACACCGGGGACGATGTGGCGTGTACCCCGTTACAGTGCGAAGAGGTGGTTCGTACGTATACGGAGATTACATTGATCATGGCTCACGCCGGATTCAGAAATTTGGCGGATGAAGCCGTGAGGGTAGCGAAGAGGAATAAACGGATAATACTTGACCTGACAGCAGCGACATCGCAGCAATTGCGCGATGCATTGAGGGAAATTGAGCCGGAGAGAATAGTATTCGGGAGCGACAGTCCGTTTATGGATGAAAGAGTCGAGCTCGAAAAATTTAGTGTTGTGATCGACGATGAACACGCAAAAAAATGTATTATGGGGGAAACGATACTTCGAATCTTAAAAATGCACGTATGAGTGCGTCGGAAAACAGGTGTGTGGACAACCGACACTTCGGCAGAGGGGGTATGTATGGTTATCGACTGTCATAATCATGTTGGTGAGCCGTGGGGTACTCGCGACAGGCAAACTCCTGACGAGCTCTTGAGAAAGATGGACCGGGCTGGAATCGATATGGCGGTAATATTCGGTTTTAAGTATGAAAATTATGATAATGAATATACGTACAAAGCGGTAAAAGCCCATCCCGACCGTTTTATCGGATTCGCCAGGATTGCCCCCTGGCTGCACAGGAATTACAGTGAAGTGCTCGAGAATGATATCGAGAAATACGAGTTCAGGGGTATAAAAATCCATGCGGCCGCTAATTCTTTTGCGATGACGAGTTTGGCCGTACTGCGGCCTATTTTCGATGTGGCCGAGAAAAGAAAAATTCCGGTAATAGCCTATTCCGGCGACGAGGTATGCGCAACTGCGGTTTCATTTCGATATATCGCCGATGAATATCCGAAAGTCCCGATTATTATGGCACATTCGGGCTTCATGCACCAGACGCCTGAGGCGATCATGGTAGCCAAGGAGTGCGGCAATGTGTATTTGGAACATGCGTCGGATACTACCGGAGCGTACACGTCGTCTCTGCAAGAGCTGGGCGCGGACAGGATAATCATGGGCACGGACACCCCGTATTGGGATTACGAAGTGCAGTTGAAGAAAATAGAAGTGACAATTCTCAATAAGGAAGACAGAGAAAAATTCATGGGACGTAATATGGCGAATCTCTTGAAAATCGATACAGCGCAATAACAGGGTCCGGTAGAAGACCGCCCTCTTGTTTGTTGTGCAGATCGGAAAACCGTGGAGGGACGGAAGGAAGGGGAAGCGGTAAAAACGAATACCGAGATTTGTAACTAATGTCATAATTACATCATCTGAAATGATTTCATATACGGTGGCTGACGGACGGATAATGAGGCAATATTTCGGGTGCAACCGGACATTGTCGGCCCGGAATAATAAATTCGGATTTCGTCATGTGTAAGTTTAAAAGATATCTCAGGCGGCATGGTGACTAGAGTGAACGGCGGAGACATTACAGGAACCATTTTTGACATTCAGCGCTTCTCGGTTCATGACGGTCCCGGCATAAGGACAACCGTATTCTTCAAGGGTTGTCCTCTACGATGTGTGTGGTGCCATAATCCGGAATCAAAGAGGATGGACCCGGAACTTTTCTTTGAAAACGGTCTGTGCACTTTATGCGGGGAATGCGTGAGGGCATGCCCCCACAATCTTCATTCCATCGTCGACGGCGGGAGAAAGATAGAGCGATCTCGGTGTACAAGATGCGGGAGATGTGTCGATGCGTGCCTCACCGGTGCCCTTGCCTTCAAAGGGAGACGCGTCACGGCGGACGAGGTAATGAAAGAGATATTGAAAGATAAAGAGTATTACACAAACTCCGGGGGAGGCATCACCCTTTCCGGGGGCGAGCCTCTCGCACAACCGGATTTTTCCAAGGCGCTGTTGGTCGCTTCGAAAGAGTATGGAGTAAACACGGCTATCGAAACGTGCGGCTATGCCGAATGGGAACTGTTTGAACGGCTTCTCGCCGTAATCGACTACGTCATGTACGATATAAAGATAATCGATCCTGATTTGCATAAAAAATATTGTGGAACCGAAAACAGACAAATTCTGGATAATCTCACACGCCTGATTCAAAGCGGGAAAGAGACGCTGGTCAGAATACCCCTGATTCCGGAGATCACCGATACCATGAGTAATTTACACGGTATCGGAGCATTTCTGAAAAACATCGCAGTAAAAAAGGTCGAGCTGATACCGTACCATTCCTTCGCAGAAGACAAATGTAACGCGGTAGGCCAGAATTACCTTCCCCGAAGCCATGAAATGCAAGACACCGGTACATTGGAAACAATACGGCGGCTCATTTCCGAGTACGGGATGGAAACAAAAGTCGGTATATAACGTAATGAGATGTGTCAACTGAAAGGAGGCGGAGGGAGGTTTATGAAGTCCAAAGGGTATATGGGCAAAATAGCCCGGATTGACCTCGACACGGGTACAATAACAAGGATAAAGCTCGACGATACCACCGTGCGGCGTTTCATAGGCGGCTCGGGACTCGGTGCGAAGATACTTTTCGATCATACTTCAGTAGAGACCGATCCCCTGGGGCCCGAGAACCTTCTCATTTTCGCCGTGGGCCCTTGTACGGGTACCCGCATATTCAATTCGAATCGGTACCAGGTGGTCACAAAATCGCCTCTGACGGGAATATACGGCGAGGCAAACTGCGGCGGTAACTGGGGGGAGATTTTCAAGAAGTGCGGATATGATGCACTTGTCGTGCGGGGAGCGTCGAAAACGCCGGTTTCCATTTACATGGACGAAAAGCGCATTACAGTGGAGGATGCATCGTCTCTGTGGGGAAAGGAAACGTTCGAAGTTGATGAATTCATCAGAGCTAAGTATGGAACGTCGGCAGAAAGCGCCGTTATAGGTCCTGCCGGGGAGAACCTCGTAAAGATCGCAAACATCGTCACCGACGGAAAGCACGCGAGAGCGGCGGGACGCTGCGGTGTGGGGGCGGTAATGGGTTCCAAGAGACTCAAAGCGGTCGTGGTGAAAGGCACGAGTGAGGTGCCGGTTGCATCCGAAGACGGCATACGACAGCTGATGAGACGTATCGCTCCCCAGATGAACGAGTTTTCGAGGACCTTTAAACAGTTCGGCACATCAGGGGGAATGGAAAACTGCGAGAAGATAGGTAATATCCCTGTGAAGAACTGGTATCAGGGGCCGTTCGAGGGTGCGGGGAAAATATCGGGACAACGGATGGCGGAGACCATCCTCACCGGCAGATACCACTGCGGGCGGTGTGTCATGAACTGCGGAAGGGTAGTCAAGGCAGCCGACGGTCCGTACAGGGGAATGGAAATAGGCGGACCTGAATATGAAACCCTCGCGCTGCTCGGCTCGAACTGTCTTATCGACGATATATCCTGTATCGCGAAGGGCAACGAGCTGTGTAATCGATACGGGTTGGATACGATATCCACGGGCGGGGTCATAGGGTTTGCCATGGAAGCGTATGAGAGGGGGCTTGTAACCGAAAAGGACACGGGAGGAGTACCCTTGAAATGGGGCAGTTGCGACGCACTCTTAAAACTCATAGAGATGGTCGCCTTTCGGAAGAATATCGGCGACCTTCTTGCGGAAGGGGTGAGAAATGCCGCGCAAAGGATCGGCGGAACCGCCGCTGAATTTTCGATACATGTTAAGGGGCTCGAGCCTCCCGCGCACGATCCCCGGGCCAAGATGACCGTCGCGTTGGGATTCGCCACCTCGAACCGCGGGGCCTGTCATCTGCAGGCCTTTACTCATGATTTCGAGGAAAAGAAGTTTATCGAAGATCTCGGAATGCCGCAACTGACGGATCGATTTGCAAAGGAAGGAAAGGCGTATAACGTTTTCCTCATGCAAAACCTGATGAGCATGTTCGACTCTCTTACCTGCTGCAAATTTGTGCTCTTCGGCGGAATTACCGTGAAGCCGTTGACCGAATTCTTGAATAACACCACCGGATGGGACCTCACCGATGGAGAGTTCATGAAAATCGGAGAACGGCTTTACAATCTCAAGAGGATGTACAATGTGCGGCTTGGCATTTCGAGGAAAGACGACACACTCCCTCCCCGTATGCTCGTTCATCGGCGCGGAGGCGGTACGAACGTCCTTCCGCCGATAGGTGAGTTGCTCAACGAGTACTACGAATATCGGGGATGGGATGAGTTCGGAATCCCGACCGATAAAAAGTTGCAGGAGCTCGGCCTGGAGGAATATATACACGGGCGAAAGAAATAATAAACGGCAGGGGTGGAAACGGCCGGCAGGAATAAGACTCGTAAAGCGATTTTGATCCGGTATAAGAAAACAGTGTATGGCGATCACAGGGTTTTCGACAGAATCGTTTTTTAGCAAAACAGTTCGCCATTCTTGCCGTTGTTTTTAAATCGAAAGAGACCGGTGAAGGAGAAAAACCCCGGTGGCTTCGTTTCGTTACAGTAACATGTGGAGGAGGATTGGCGGTACGTTGTTTGCGGACAGTAACGGTATTGCCGTTCTACAAGGATTTCAGAGTAACAACTGAAAAGGGAGATGACGGGTTCGGCTCCCAGAATAGAAAACGAACGCTGTTTTTATCACCACAGTCTCAACGGGTGCCCGGCGGATGCGGTGGTTCATACAACGGTAGCGGCGTATCTACGAAAAAGAGATCTGGAGGATTGTATGGGACGAATGACCGGCGGGCGGTACATTGCCGAAACCTTGAAGCGGTATGGTATTACACATGTATTCTTCGTGGAAGCCATCCTGCGAAGGGCGATGGTGGAGATGGAGAAACTAGGAATAAAGAGGGTGCTCACGCATTCGGAGAAGGCTGCAGCGTATATGGCCGACGGGTACGCCAGAGCATCCAACCGTCCGGCGGTGTGTATGGCTCAATCGGTGGGGGCGGCCAATCTCGCGGCGGGACTGCAGGACGGATTCTTGGGACATGTGCCGATCATCGCATTTACCGGCAGAAAACCGCCGCTGTTCCAGTATAGGAATTCGTACCAGGAGATCATGCACAACAGCATGTTCGAGGCGGTCACCAAGTACAACGTGGAGGTGGACAGCAGCGAGCAGCTTCCGTATCTTCTGCTGCAGGCCTTCAGAGAAGCTACGACCGGCACCCCCGCACCCGTCCATATCGATTTTCTCGGATTTGAAGGCGGCATAACGGATCTGGAGGAGGCGGAGCTCGATCTGGTCGTCGAGGAACGCTACTTCCGCTGCCCCGCGTACAGAACGATACCGGAAAAGAGGGATATTCGGCAGGCGGCAGAGCTTCTATCGGGCTCCACGCGTCCTGTTATCGTGGCAGGCCGGGGCGCCGTCGTTTCGGACGCAGGTCCCGAGATACGCAGGCTCGCGGAGACACGTTCCATCCCCGTCGTAAGCTCAGTCGACGCGAAAAGCCTGCTGCCCGACGATCATCCGCTCTATGTCGGCCCTGTAGGAACCTATAACCGACCCTGCGCAAACAGGATTGTTTCCGAAGCGGATCTCGTGTTCTTCATAGGCTGCGGGGCGGGCGATCAGGTCACTAATAATTGGACTCTGCCCGCAAAAGGAACGAAGGTACTGCAGATCGACATCAATCCTTCTGAATTGGGGAGAAACTATCCCGGCACGGTGGGAATCTGCGGCGACGCAAAGACCTCCTTGACTCTTCTTTTCGATATGCTGGGAAAGAGACCCAAAAGGGATGAATGGAGTAAACATGCGGCGACGCTCCGCGAGGAGTGGGAGCATGAGGTGGCGCCGCAGTACAACTCGGACGCCGTTCCCGTGCGTCCGGAGCGGCTCTGCCGGGAGATCACCAAAGCGTTGCCGTCAGACGCCGTCGTCGTATCGGATACCGGATACTCTGCAATATGGGCGGGCACTCTTATCAGAATTAAAAGCCCCGACCAGCTGTTCCTCAGAGCTTCCGGTTCACTCGGGTGGGCGTTCCCCGCAGCGCTTGGTGTAAAATGTGCGCTTCCTCATAGACCGGTCGTCTGCTTTTCTGGCGACGGTGCGTTCTGGTATCACTTCCAGGAGCTCGAGACCGCGGTTCGTTGGGATATCCCCACGGTAACCGTTGTAAACAACAACAGCGTATTCGGGCAGACCCAGATCGGAGTCAGGAGGGCGTACGGCGACAACGGGGGAAGAGAGCAGGACCACTATCTTTTCCGAGAGACGAACTTTGCACGGATAGCAGAGGAGCTCGGCGCAGTAGGAATCAGGGTGGAGAGTCCTCGCGAAATAGAGGGAGCGATACGGCACGCGCTGGACTTAAACCTCCCTGTAGTCATCGATGTGGTGACCGACCCGGAATCGTTTCCGATACTCATGTAATGGGGGAAATCGAACTGAAAGTATCTTGTCGAAACGGAATCCTTGGATAGGGCCCGGAACCAGTCTTCGCAGTAAACCGCGAATGAGTACGCTGCGGCCGCCGGGTTGCCGGCAGTCTTGTACGGATGGGATTCGGGTTTCTTTTATACAATAGGAACGAGGATGGATTATGAAAGAGAAGCTACACCATATTACCGTGATCGGTGCTGGGACGTTGGGGACTCAGATTGCGCTCTGGTCTTCCACATTCGGTTACCGCGTCTGTTTGTACGATATCAATCAGCGGTCGTTTCAGAGATCTATGGAATACATTTCTGTCGCTGTCGAACAAGCGGGAAGAAAGACGCGGTTGTCCTTGGAGGACTGGAAGAATGAGGCCAAAAAGGTCGCATTCTTTGTTGAAATGGACAAGGCGTTGCGTGATGCGGATCTCGTAATAGAGGCGGTTTTTGAAGACTTGGCGTTGAAACGAAACGTCTTCGCAGAAATCGACATGCTGGCTCCATCCCACGCCATATTGGCGACAAACAGCTCGTCTATTCCGATATCTAGAATCGAGAGTGCGACGGGCCGGGCCGAACTATGTATGAACATTCATTTTTACTCTCTTGTCCACGGCCAAAATATGGCCGATTTGATGGGAGGTGCAAAGACGACGGCAGGGGTAATGGAAACGGTCAAGGCTTGGGTTCGTTCCGTCGGGTGCATTCCGCTGACAGTGAAAAAGGAAAGCCTGGGTTTCTGCTTTAACAGGATATGGAGGGCGGTAAAACGCGAAGCGCTTCACATGTGGGCTGAGGGCGTTGTTGATTTTCGTGATGTCGACAGGGGTTGGATGACTGCGTACGGAACGCCCTGGGGGCCCTTTGGCATCATGGATAGAATCGGTCTCGACGTGGTCTATGATATCGAGATGATGTATTATAATGAATCCAAGGATCCAAAAGACTTTCCTCCACATGCTCTCAGGGAGAAGATAAAAAAGAATGAGATCGGAATTAAGACTAACAGGGGATTTTACGAATATCCCCATCCCGAGTATAGAAATCCGGAGTTCCTTCGCTAAGGATTGTTATCTTTATGATATTGATTAAATTATATAATGAGTTAAAATAAGGATTTTTTAGGCGTAATCCGTCGTATATACCGGTATTTCATTAAGGGGGAGGCGCTCGTATGTTGAAGAGGATCGAGGAACTGAGAGACAGAGTATTATCCGCTGACGACAGGACCGTATTTATCGAAAGATTTGTCCATCTCAAGAGGGCGTATGAGAAATACCGTGAAGAACCCCCGGAAATACGGCATGCTCTCATTACAAGCGAGATACTCGACAATATCTCGATCGTTATCGATGAAGACGATTTTATCGTCGGTCGAGTAAGAGAGACGACTCCTACGGCGGAGGAAGAGAAGCTGTTGCAGGAAATCTATACCCTCGAACCGGATACTGTACCGCCGCATATATACAACTATGCATCTCGACCCGAGGTATTACGAGCCCTTTTTCCGGAGGCGACCGACTCTTTGGGTCCATATCGGGCTCTTCCCGCCCCGTCGTTTTATAACACGGATGGGCACACCATTCCCGATTGGGAAACGCTTCTCAGGCTGGGTATCAATGGGATCAAAGAAACGGCCCGGGAGAAACTTGAGTCGATTACAGGAGAAGATACCGAGGCCGACAGGAAGAGACGGTTTCTTCGCGCTTCAATAATAAGCTGCGATGCGGTGACGGCTTTCGTAAACCGGTATGTACAGGAATTGGAAAGGTTGATTCCGGAAAAGAAGCATACGGAACGAGGGCAAGAGCTTTTACGGATAAAGCGGTGTTGTGAAAGGGTGCCGGCAAATCCCGCGACGACATTTCATGAAGCTGTTCAGTCCATATGGTTTCTTGATTTGATACTGCACCAAGTCATAGGGGCTCGTGACTATACGTTGGGGCGTGCTGACCAGTATCTATACCCCTTCTATAAGAAAGATACCGAAAACGGCACTATCACAAGGAAGGAAGCGCTCGAAATCCTCGAGTATCTCTTCATCAAGTGTAACGAGGTTACCAGTATCATCTCTCATACCCACGGCAGGCCTATTTATAATTACACGATTACCCGGGATACGAAAAGATCGCTGTGTTTGGACAGTGTACAATATTGTACAGTAGGAGGAAAGAACATCGACGGCGGTGATGATACGAACGAGGTTTCTTTTCTGATACTGGAGGCGGTACATGAGCTTCATCTGAGGCAGCCGAATATTATTGTGAGATACTTCAGAGGTATCAATCCTGTATTTTGGCTGAAAGCCGTCGATATCGCCCGTAGCGGGATAAACACGATAGCTTTCTATAATGACGAGGTTATCATACCGGCTTATGAAAAGTGCGGCATCCTTCCTCGTGATGCCGTTGATTATGCGCAAATTGCGTGTTGCCATTCGGGATTGCCCGGCAGGTCTATGGAGCTGAGAGAGTACTGGTTCAATTTGCCGAAATATCTCGAATTGGCATTGAATGACGGTCTGGATCCTATGATCGGCCTTCAGATGGGGTTGCATACCGGTACAATCGATGAGTTTACAACATTCGATGACTTTCTCGATGCATTTAAAGCCCAGATCAAATATCAGATAGAAAAGGTGTTACAGGAGCAGGGTGAGTACTACCGGCAAAATTTCTCACTCAAACCCTTCTCCTTTGAGTCCGTGGTAATGAAAGACTGTATTGCAACGGCCATGGATTATAAGAATTTCAGAAGGAACCCTCCCACCGGTACGGGATATATTTATTTCGACTGTCTCTGCGGGGGAATAGCAACGGTAGCCGACTCACTTGCAGCCGTTAAGAAACTCGTATATGAAGAAGGGAGAATGTCGCTTGAAGAGCTGAATGCTATTTTGAGGAATAATTTCGAAGGACAAGAGAAGTTGAGGCTGGAGTTACTCAATAAATTTCCCAAATATGGAAACGATGACGACTATGTGGACTCGTTCGCTGTTGATATCGCCTTTTTCTTCGTACAAACCGTTATCGGTATGAGCAATCCGTATTTGGGGCTTCTTATACCGTCGATCTACTCGTATCACGGTTACGCATGTCACGGTGCGGTAACAGGGGCGACACCCGATGGGAGGCAGGCGAGGGAGCCTGTGAGCGAGAATCAGGAAGCCGTCAACGGTATGGATAGAAATGGACTTACGGCTCTTCTCAATTCAATGGCAAAGTTTAAGGATGTGTTTTCATTTACTCCGTGCGGGGGGAGTACCATATCGATTCATCCCACAGGTATTGCCGGTGAAAACGGTACAAAATTGTTATCCGGCCTGATTGAAACCTATTTTGAGAATGGCGGGCAGCATGTTCAGACAAATGTGGTAAATAAGGAGACGCTTATCGATGCGAAGAAACACCCCAAGAAGCATCGAGCTCTTCTTGTAAGGGTTACGGGGTACAGTGCATACTTCGTTACGTTGAGTCCGGAATGTCAAGATTATATAATTGAGAGGGCCGCTCATTTAGCATAGACGAAAAGCCGTGCCCCTATGCAGGCGTTATTTTTACGAAAGTTTATTTTTTGATGGCGTTCTCCAGGATATCCAGGCCCGATTCCAGCTCCTCTTCGCTGATAACGAGCGGGAACATGAAACGGATGACGTTGTGATACGCGCCGCAGGAGAGAATGATCAACCCGTGTTCGTGACACTGTTTCAGAACGGCTTTTGTACGTTCGGCATCGGGTTTTTTCGTTCGGCGGTCTTTTACCAGCTCTATACCGATCGCACACCCGATGCCGCGCACATCGCCTATCACCGCATACTTTTCTTGCATCTTTTCCAGTCTATCCATAGCAATCCTGCCGAGCCTCGCGGCGTTTTGTACGAGATTTTCTTTTTCATAGAACTCGATTACTTTCAGGGCTGCGGCGCATGAAACCGGGTTGCCGTTGAAAGTCCCTCCCAGCCCGCTTATGGGGACGGCGTCCATGTGCTCCTTTTTCGCCACCGTCGCCGCTATCGGCATTCCCCCGCCGATGCTCTTTGCCGTAACCAGAATATCGGGGACCACGTCGAAATTATCTATCGCCCACATCTTTCCGGTGCGACCCATTCCGACCTGGATCTCGTCGTCGATCAAGAGGATGCCGTGGTCGTCGCAGATCTTTCTCAATTTCTGCACGAAATTCTTCGGAGGGACCATATAGCCGCCTTCTCCTGGTATTATCTCGAGAACAACGGCGGCGATCTCGTCTGACGCGATGTAGCTTCTAAAGCTGTCTTCGATCTTTTCTATGCAGTAGTTGCCGTATTCATCCGCACTCACGCCGAACGGGGCCCTGTAGCCGTACGGAAACGGAAACCGCCGGATTCCCGGGTCGAAGGGTCCGAACCCGTACTTGTAGTTTCTCACCTGGCTCGTCAGTCCCATGGTCAGCGCGGTTCTGCCGTGAAACGCTCCCTCGAAGCAGATCAGGCCGTACCGGCCGGTAAACCGTCTCGCGATTTTTACGGCGTTTTCGATTCCCTCCGCCCCGCTGTTGGAGAACAGCACCTGTTTTTGAAACGTGCCCGGTGTGATTTCCGTAAGCTTTTGCGCGAGCCTCACATAAGACTCGTACATTGTCACATTGTGGTCCGCGTGCAGATGTTTTTCCATCTGTTCTTTTATCGCTGAAATTATCGCCTCGTTGCTCTGTCCGACATTGAGCACGCAAATTCCACCGGCAAAATCTATATACTCGTTCCCATCTACATCTTCAATAATCGCACCTTTTCCCCTTTCGATGAAAACAGGTGCCACCTGAAAAACGGCTTCCGGGATATACTTTTTTCTCAGATGGAGAAGCTTGGCTGATTTTTTCCCCGGCAACACTCTTTTTTCCCCCGCTTTTTTCCCCTCGCTCATCCGTACGCTCCTTTTATATAGTGCGGCCCCGCGGAGAAATCCCTTGGCAAGCCGCCCCCTTTTGCATGAGGTCCGTATCCAGACTCGTGTCTACCGGCCCGTGGCTTCCATGTACATGTCCGAAATTGTGTATGTATACGGGTTGTTACGGTCAGCCCCCGTGTTTTGTTCTTTCCTTGAATTTCGCAACTGAGTTTATCTCGATCCCCAATACGTCCGCTATATTGAATTTCGCTTCCATTCCTTTTGCATAGTTCGGGAGAGGTGTGGTGAGCCCGAGGTTTAAATCCTGCCTGATTTCCGTCATAAGTACGGGGTCTACGAGGTCCATGACGGAAACTCCCAGTTTCCCGGCTACATACTCTTTTGATTCTCCGATCTTCATGCCGCGGGTCATCTGCATGCGTGCTACCAGATCTCCGGCAGTACGCATTCCGCCCATGCCCGAGGCGGTGCTGTGAGCAATAGCCATGCCGGGGGGGTCGCCTACGCCCACCTACAACCCGTCCAATCTGGTGATCTCGACCATTGCTTTAGACGCCCTGGATACGGCATCGGTAGGGGGATGATCCACCATGGGAAGGCCGCCCACGCCCATTCCCATGTCCGCATGGATGGGTATTTTGGAAATTTTCACACATTCCTTTATAAAGGTGACCGCCCTGGCACAGTTCCACGGCACGGATCTGTCCGTCTTGGTGTTCACCACGGGCCCGAAGATGGTCACGCCGGCTTTCTGTGCAAGCTCCACCTGCTTGTGGGGATATAATCCCGCCAATCGTACTCCATCGTAGCTGAGCCCTCCGTGCATGCCGAGCACGAACTCACCGGCCATTCCGACCTCGATGCACATACGCGGGTATTTTGTACGAAGTATTTCGACCGCTTTCAATGTTGCGAGAAAATCCGTATCACCGGCGGCTCCGGTAGTATCGAAGTTTATTCCATCGGCGCCGCTCTCGTACATAGCGCTTCCGACCTCGACCAGATCGTTGACGGCGTACTCGACGGCCTGTTCCTGTGATTCCTGCGCTTCTTTTATCTTTCCCGCAGCAAATAGGTCCCCAGGATTCGGGCACGGGCCGTCGGGCTGGTTGTACAGTCCGAGGTTCGGTTGAGCTCCGTAGAAGAGGGGCAGCGTGGTGACGAGAAGCGCCTGCTCGAGTTCCGGCTGCTCGAAGGTGATGATCGGTTTTACCGGTTTGAAGCTGTAGTCCACGTGATCGAACTCCAGCGTGTCGGCTCCAAGAAGCTTCTCGTATACCTGAAGTGATTGGATTCTATGTGTCGAAACCCCAACCCTTCTCAGCTTGAGTGTTGCGGCATCGTATGTCAGGATGACTTCATTACCCATCGCAACGCTCGCGAATTTGGAAGGATATGTGAAAATGTCATAGAGAAATTCCAGCTCGTCATGAGCGAGCGGCTGGACTTTCGCGCGATCGGCGGCGTCCTTTGTCCCTTCTTCCAGCTCCTTTTTGAGTTCGCTCTCCGTTAATTCGGTGAAAGAACCATCCCCTTTTCTGACAAGATGCCTTTTCATACTGATACCTCCTTTATAGGTTCTCGCGGCGTACCGGCCGTTTCGTGAATCGTCGGTTTCAGCTTCGTAATCTGGCCCCCTTTTTCCTGTGGAAATAGGTGAGTGAATATTTTTCCAGTTTCCACTCCGGTATCTTGCACTCTTTGCACGCGGTATGGAACCATTTGTTCCTCAGCCACCGCACCGCCCTGCTGTTTCTCGAATTCTTGACGACGAATGTCTTATTGCAGTGCGTCGTTATCTCGGCGTAATTTTCCTTCTCTCTGAAATACTTTACCCCGTGCAGTATGCCTTTCCTCGACGGCCATAGGTTCAGCTTCCTCGCGAGTTGAAACAGGTCGACCTGTTTCCTGTAATACCGTTTTACCGGTTTCGTTGGGCTCATACCGTTACCTTATCTCTTTAAAGGTCTCGTTCGGGGAGTCCGGGAGTTGCACCCGGCTGCATAGGTTTAGGGTCTATGAGATCTCTTCGATCAACCCCCCACTCTTCCTAGCCGAAGGAAGATGATATCAAAAGCATTGTCGCCACACCGATCTGCAGAGGATCGTGAATCATACGGTTTTCGACGAGCGTACGGGCTTCGTCGGTGAGACCGATGGGAATTCCGCACGCAGCAATCGACGTATCCGGTTTGATGTGTTCGCTTCTTATGATGTTACGGGCCGGCGAGGCGTCAAACAGCAGGCTGTACCGGGAGAGCGCCTTGTCCAAACATTTTTCAGCGGTAATCCCATGCATCGCCGCTTTTGTTTCCGCTTTTTTTTCGTCGATGTCGAAGATTGCAACTTCAGCGCCGAGCTTCTGTAGTGCGTGTACTGCGGAGTTCCCCACCTTCCCCGCACCGATTACGAGCACCCCTTTTTTCTCGACGCCGCCTGCGAGATAGTCCAAAGCCGCCGCATACCCCCTTGCGGTCGCCTCATGGTTATACACGACGTATCGCAGTTTCAGATTGATTGCAATAAAACAGTCGTCATCGGCAAGAAACGCTATATCCGCTTGTTTCTCCAACGCTTCCGCGAGACCCGCGACATCCTGCCGGCGTGTAATGAACGAGCGGTAGCCGAGATGGGTCGTTACGTCATATACGGCATTCGTAAAGCCGTGTATGACGCCCTTCCCGCTGCTGATGGGAATAACGGCGACTCTCAACGTCTCGTCGGGAGTGCATCTTTTGTCGGTACTGCAAGCGCCGCGTACCGCTATCTGTTTCAGAGAGCGGCCAGTTTTCCGCCTGAGCTCATTATCGTAGTCGCCGAGGGCGATTTCAGTTACAAGCGTTGTGGTAAGTCGCGTCACTCTCCGCTCCCTGTACAGCCCGATGATCTACACGACAGGTGCCTCGGTCCTGCGGCATGTCAATTTCAGCGTTCGTGCGACGGTTTCCATCACCCGTCTATGTCGCTCCCATGCGTCCTCGATCCTTCGCTCCGTGATTATTATGGTCGCTACCCAGTGAGACGCTCGGGGAGTATAGTCGGTGATCGCCTCGTCGGAGCCGAAGAAATTTTCGATTATTGCGACGGGGCCTGCTTTTGCAATGATGTGTTCGCCGCGGATATCCAGGATTCCGTTCGAAACCAGGAGATGTTCGTAGATGACTGCGTTCCCGTCATGGACCTTTGGTAGTACCGGTTCTTTTTTCAGGCAAAAAATATCGCGCAGTGTTGAAAGATAATTGATCCCCGACGAGTGATACACCGCCGTGGGTGTTTGACTGGGCAGTCTTGCATCGATTTCGATGATCTTGAGTGAGCCGTTGTGCAGAATCGCCTCGACATCCATGATTCCGTTCAAATGCATCGCCTCCGCGATCGCCAGCCCGTACGCTTCGAATTTTTTCTCCAATTCCCGGGACAGGCCCGATGGAACGACGACACGCATGCAATCATACCCTTCGTCCATCTCGACCCTGGTGACTTGTCCGGCCGCACAGCGGTTTTCGCCGCCGAAGACCTCGATCGAATAAACGGGGCCCGGCAGGTACTCCTGTAGTATCATATTCCTGTGCGTATGTTCGTCTTGCCCCACCGCCCTCCGCAGATCGAAAATATTTTCCGCCTTCACCGTACCCCGGCTTCCGCTGGAGAAAGCCGGCTTGATGAAAACGGGGAATGTGCAGTGGGGCCACGATCTCGGCATGGGGAGATCGAGCCGTTTGAACAGTACATTCGATTCGATTTTGGAAAAGGAGAGCAAAAACGCCTTTGCATCATGGGCGATGGGTATGTTTCTCTCTGCTGCCGTCTCATTGAGTCTTTCGAGCGCGGCTTTGTCTTCAACGGCCGGTATGATGAGGTCGACTTCGTCGAGCTTCTTCCGCATGCGAGGGGTTTTGCCCGTTACGTCGCCCTTGATAAAATCGTCGCAGATACCTCGGGCCGGTACTTCTTCTTCCCTGTCGATCAGGGTGACGTGCCAGCGTTCTTTTCGGGCGAGGTATGATGCTTCGACGCCCTGTAGTTTTCCCCCGATTACTGCGACTCTCATGAAACGGCCTCTTTTTCCATCGGGTCGGCGGCGCCAAGCTTCCTCTTCTCATTAGCGATCCAACGGGCATACTCTTCTAAAGAAGCAGGCACGAGGCCGGAAGCTTTTACTATGGGGATCACGCTGTCGACAACGCGTCGGCCCGTATCGATGTCGAGCGTGGGCTGCGCCACCCCCGACAGGCCCATCGACGGCGGCACGAGCGAGGTAAGGACGTTTGCGCCGGCCTCGAGCCTCATCTGTAATCCCCTGATTCCGTCTATATCCAGTGAGGCCGGGATAAGCCGGTCGGGAAAGAGCAGCCGTAGAACGGCGATCGTTACGAGATCCCCTATTTTGTCCGATGTCCGAGTACGATACATCGGTGTTCCTTTTTGAGGGACGAAGCGCATAACCCGCACCTGTTGGGCCTCCATCCGCTTCATAGCCATGAGCGATTCGACGACATCGGACAAAGACTCCCCTATCCCGGTGAGAATACCTTCTTCGATCAACAACCCGAGTTTTTTCGCTTGGTACTTCGTCTCGAGTCGATGTATATAGTCTTGATTAGGTCGTATCCGGTTAAAGAGTGCGCGGTTATACGTTTCCTGATAACAGGCGAACCAAGTGATACCGAATTCGGCGATAGCGGACAAGACCTCTTTTGTCACGGCACCGGGAGACAGCATGATCGGAATGCCGGATTCCCGTTTCAGGCTTTCGATGCAATCTCCCAGCAGTGAAAACCGTTCCTTCGAAGCATAGTAGAAGGGATCTTCACCCATAGTGAGATCGATGCAGTGGACGCCGGATTCCGCAAGATATCGACATGCGTGCAGTATGGCGTCCCTGTCCTTGCGGTATCTCACCGCAAGGCCGTTCGATCGACGGTTGCAACAGAAGGTGCAGTCGTTTCTGCAGTAGTTGGAGAAGTACACGAATCCGTAGAGGAAAACGGTGTCATTGAAATACCTCCGCCTAAGCGATCGTGCCGCGTCGAACAAACGCAAAAGCTTCTCTTTCTCTCTGATAGAGAGTAGAATGCGTATGTCGGATCTATTAAGCGGGTGTTCCTTTACGCTCTTATCGATAATTTCTTCGAATCGTACTGATGTTGTCATTGGGCGCTTCTTTTGTGTAAGGTTTCGAACATACGGTGCTACCTGCCGATGAGGGCAAGTGCCTTTTTTACGGCGTCCGTTGCATCCTCACCGTACGCATCCGCTCCTATCCGTTCCGCCCACCTCTGGGTGACGGGAGCTCCTCCCACCATGGTCTTGAATTTCTTCCGAAGCCCTCGTTTTTGCAGGGTCTCCTCGAGTTCTTTTTGATATCGCATGGTTGTAGTGAGAAGTGAACTGGTGCCGATTATATCCGCATCTACTTCTACCGCCTTATCTATGAAGGATTCGGTCTTGACATCGTGCCCGATGTCGTGTACGTCGAATCCGTTGACCTTTAGTAATGAACAGACGAGTATCTTTCCTATGTCATGAATATCTCCCTGGACGGTTCCAACGACGACAACGCCGTTCTTCTCCTGCGCGCCGTCGGGCAACGCGGAGATTATTATTTCATTCACCGATTTCATGACTTCAGCGGATTGAATCAGCTCCGGGAGGAAAATTTCTCCTCTCTCGAACAGCTCGCCTATTTTGGTTATTCCCTCGCGAAACCCCTTGTTCATCAATTCGAGAAGATCTATGTTTTCGTCCACCGCCCGTTTCGCCGTCTCTTCGGCCGTCTTCATGTCTTGCGACACGATAGAATCGATCGCCGTTTTGAACAGTTCTTCTTTTTCCATGTATGGCCTCCTCGGTCACCGTCTTTTACAAGGTTTCCGCTATTGCGCCGCACTACCGTTATATGTTCAATCGTATGCCGTCCAAATATGAAACAGACCTTCCGACCCTGCCGATATTCCGGTACCCTCCAGTGACTAGCGCGAGCCGTTCTATTCCAAATCCGATTCCGACCCAGGGATCTCTGATGCCCCAATTCGAATCGAGGGTGTGAGGACCGGTCACTCCCGAGGCGACTTCCAGCTTTTCTGCAACGACGTCGACCGTATCGCCATAGACCTCGCATCTGTTTCGAGCCAAACGGTAATTTGTAATTCCTGCCGTATTCATAATGAGATCGGTCAACTGTTTCAGCCTCTCGTCTTGCGCCTGCATCGGGAGCCCGAGTTCGACGAGATTGAGCATGGTGAACTCTTGCATATGATATTTTCCGTTGGTGTCCTTTCTGAAACAGGGGCCTGTCTCGAAGATCCGTATCGGTTTTTTCCAAAGCCGTGAAAGTTTTTGTAGGAGCACGTACAGATTGGGCGCCAGCATCGGCCGGAGGCATCTGTTCTTGTCGATCCAGAATACCTGTTTGAAGAGGTTATGCCCCTCGTCGATGGACATCTTACGAAGAGATGCTCTCGATATGATGACGGGAGTTACCACCTGCACGAATGAATGTTCTATGAGAGCGTCTGTGAGTTTATTTTCCAGGTCGCAGATCGTGGGGCGTCGTGAACGAGTCTCTACTGTATGGAGGCGTTTTTTGTTTTCTTTTACGAGCTTTTTTTCAACCGAAAGAAATATCGTATTACGCTCGCCTGTATCGGAAAACGTCCTTTTTTGAAACGTTATCGGTGCATTCAGTTCTATCAGACGTTGTTTCTGTGTCGGTGTCCAGTGTACGTGCAATTAGTCATCACTCCCATCCGGTTAGTAATAAAAAAGCCGGTCGTCTTAAGGTGGTTTTGATTTTTTAGAAAAAACCGCCCTCTTTTCTTTATAACGCCGCAACAGTGCGAAAGAGCTCTATTCGACAGGTGCGAACGTAACGGTTTCCGGCTACTCAACTACTCTACGAAAAGACCAAAGAGCATAAACCGCGCATAAAAGCAGCGAGACTTCTCGGTACAGGATAGAAGAAGCCTCTATTTTTGAAACTCTTGTTTTTATCAATACCATCCCTTTGTACAAAAGCTCGATTCTTCGGTACCGATGATTTACCGATACGCACGACTTGGCTTCTGTAGCTCAATGCGCTGTGCACCGCTCCCTTACGAAACCAGTTCGTACGGTCGGGGTAACACCCGAGATATAATACGTATATTTCTCTTCTCGGATTCGAAACCGCGACACACCCGGTTTATCGTACGATTTGCTACGGGTCGAGCTTTCGAAAGCTTTCTTTACTCACCGAATTGAACGTTACTGTATGCCGGCATCATTTCGTGTCCGCTCAACACTACAGGCGATTATTTTTTCCTGCCTGAGAGCTCTTTTTCCGTTTCCGTAACGATCGAATGCAAACCGTCGCGCACCTCCGCGCGTAACGGCTCCGGTTTATGGCTTTTCAGAATAGACAACGCTTTCTCGCCCGCCCTTTGGGTATAGCTCTTACCCCCGGAGGATTTCCAACTCTCCCGTGTTCTCCGGTCGATCAGCTGGGTCTTGGATTGTTCCCTCATATGATTGAAAGTATGTTCCAGCTCTAAGAAGTTTCCGTGGGACCCTGCCCGCTTGATAACTTCGGTAGCCATACTCTCTTCACTGAGGGTGATCCCTCTTAAAACCTCCTTTACCATATATGCTATTTCATTGTCCATGACGAGCTGAGCCAGGCTGAAGGTTACTCCGGACTCGAGCATCCCCAATCCGTAGATCAGGTCGGCCCCGGCCAATGCAGGTAAAAGAGCGGTAAGAGTTTTCTCATGGCCTGACTGGGCGTCGGGCAGCTTGCTGTCCGTCTACCCCCCGGCAACTACCGTAGGGAGAAGGTAATAGTCGGACAGCTTTCCCACCGCAGCACTGATCATCGCAAGCTCAGGGGCGCCCACCGGGGTGGTTGCCGTTTTCAAGTCGAAGATCGTGGTTGAGCTGCCGTAAACTACTGGAGCCCCCTTGGATGCCGACTGACTCAACACTATTCCGCTCAATACTTCGGCGTTGTGATCGATGAGCGTTCCCGGCAGGGTAACGGGAGAGGTGGCGCCGGCCAGAGTCATCGAGAGGACTATACACGGCACTCCCGTTCTTGCCGATTCAATGATCACGTCACAGCAATTCTTTCCGAGAGTCAACGGGCTGCTCGGGCATACCACGGAGCTGAAAAGGGGGCGTTCTTTCAACGCCGCCATTCCTCCCGCGACGAGCGCACCCATCTGGATATCCTTTCTCATCAGGTCCCCGCTCCCAGGGCCATGCACTATGTGCTTTGAAGTATTCGCCAGCATTACTTCCATTTCATGTATGGAACTTACTTCTGAAGGAGTATCCTTGGCATCACAGGGTCGCCAGACAACGTCCACTTCACTCAACGCATCACAAACCAACGTGATATCGGCCACATCCTGCTTTGTCGAGTGTCGCCACTCTTCCGTT
This sequence comes from Spirochaetota bacterium, assembly GCA_016934265.1. Classification (GTDB taxonomy): domain Bacteria; phylum Spirochaetota; class B62-G9; order B62-G9; family DRHN01; genus JAFGTF01. Next base: position 9,536 of record JAFGTF010000006.1, on the reverse strand, counting down.
GCGGGGTCCAACACCATCAGGGCTTCTCCAAAATTGGTGAAATGGGTTTTTCTACTCTTTATAGTAACATCGTATGCGGCATTTCTCCCTGCGAGCAGAACACTGCTGGGAGCGGTGTGGACGGCTTCCTCAACCAAGCGCGGAGGAATTCTTACGAGCTTGGTCTCCCGGTCGATAAACGCGCCGCTCTCCTCGAATATATCCCTCGCTTCATCGCTTTCGACTCTTACGCCTGTTTGTTGCAGTATCTCCAGGGTGGCAAAATGAATGGCGTCCAGATCGTTATCGGAGAGACAGCTCACGCTAAATCCTTCCCTTTCAGCGGTTTTTCGGGATCTTCCCAATTGATAATCACCTCCTTTCTCGATGGATTTACCGTATAATCGGATGAGTATTGGAAACACCACCTCCCTCTTTATAAGATTTCAGGTCGCAACGAAAAGAACGTCTGTGTCGATTCACTCGTTTTACCCAACCGGCTTCCTCTTTTTTTAAAGGGCGGCACTGTGTGATATCCGGTTGTTTTTTTGCCCTGTAATAATTTTTTAAATACCTCCGGTTCGAGCAGAGTGATCGTAAAGATATTTTTTTCGGATCGTTATCACAATCCCCATTATTATGTCATCCATTCAGGCCCTTTTACTCTCCGGTGGAGTATCGGCAATCGTACTATCGGGCATGAGGCGCGTAATCTTTTTCACGATACTATCCGGGAGAGGAGGTATTGAATGAGATGCGATAATCTGTTTCGCCCGAATATTTGCATTCTTTAGGGCGCAAGGCGTCTCTTGTTCCGCCCGTTTATTCAAATCGGAGATCCCGCTCAGCTTCGGGAAGAAGTACTCCTCCCTCATATGATCGACCGTATGTCTCTCGGCAAGAAAAGTGCCTCCCGGGCCGATGGATTCTATCAATCCATATGCATAGTGGTCTTTAGTTGTTTGGATCCCTTTCGAGATCCTTTTGACCATTCCGATAATCTCGTCATCGATGACCAGTTTTTCAAAAGAAAGAGAAAGGGCTGATTCCAAGAGGCCGCTTATGGCGCTTACATACGTCGCTCCGGAGAGGGCTGCCGGGAGCGCTCCCAGGCTGTTCTCATATCCTGCCTGAATATCGAGCGTTTTCGAATCGGTCCTGCAAACAGTAACCCAGTTGGGCAAACCGTAGTACTCCGCCAGTTGATTGGCCGCGATATTGAGAAGCAATGCTTCCGCAGAGGCGATACGCGTACCACCCGTTAAAAAATTGGTAACCTCGGGATACGGGCCGTAAATAAACGGAGTCGAAGGATGTGCACATTGCGTTACGACTAAAAGCGCGAGAACCTCGGCGTTCATGAGAGACAGCGCGCCTGCGAGAGTGACGGGGGCGTTCATTCCGGCTTGGGGTGCGCTCACGGGACATACGGGGATATCCGCCCTGGCCGCCGTAATGAGATGGTTTGTGTGTACCTCGTCCAATCTCAAAGGGCTTATCATCGGGGATATCCTGAAAATTACAAACGGCCTTCCTGAAAAAATATTTTTTTTAAGGAGGTCGGTCATATCGATGATGCGGCCGAAGTCCTCTTCCCGTGAAAAGGTGATATGAAGAAGAAGCGGTTTTTTGGTATTATTTGCCAGATGAAAAAGTGCGGTGATGTCCCTGTTTTTTCCCGCGACATCGCAAAAAGTGCAGGAATCCGTGACGAGGTCGACATTGGAAAGACCGTCAAGAAGCCTGACGATGTATATATAATCTTCGAGCGTCGCATCGCGTCTTTTTCCGGTCTCGAGGTCGTGGATGATCGAAGGGACACCGCTTCCGCCGAACAGAGGTTTTGAACCCCTTTTAAATTCAAGCGTTAGTCCCTCCTCCCGGCCGCAGATGGAGAAAGACGAAGGGGCTTTTCGCAGCGCATCTTCCACCAAAGCGGGAGGGATGCATACCCGTTTTGTTTCGGGAATAATCCGTGCACCTGCGTTGTGAAGAATTCGAACGGCTTCTTCGCTTTCCACCATGATTCCCACGTTGTCCAAGATCTTCACGCTTACCGAGTGAATCTCTTTCACATTTCTTCTTTTAAGCGGCATTATCATCCGTCTGCCATTCATCCTTGGATTCCGAGGTTCTTTAAAAACTGCGGGTCTTAGTCCTGCAAAATGTTGCTGTTCTCCTTATTCCATTGAATGAGCACTGTCCTGCCTATGGAGAATCGGGTTTTCTGAGACAGTTTCGGGTTCATATGGACGACGATCTGTTTGTTATCCTCGCTATCCAACAGCAGGATTTTCGTTTCGACAAAGTCACCTTGATAGATCATCTCCGCAATTTTCCCCTTGTAACTGTTTTCCGCCCTCGATTTGGTATCTCCCGGTGAAACGGTAATTCTCTCGGGATGAACCGATATGCCGGTTATTTTTTTTGCAGGTATCTCTTTTTTATTCAGCGCTACGATCTTTGGTCCGCTCTCGCTCTCAAGCACTACATCTCCGTCGCCCATACGCTTTGCCCTACCGGAGAAGATGTTGGTGGCTCCCATGAAGTCGGCAATAAATTTGGTTTTCGGAGTGTCGTAAATCTCCTCGGGAGGAGCGACCTGATCGAGCCGTCCGGCCCGCATAACCGCTATCGTATCGGATATCGCGAGGGCCACTTTCTGGTCATGCGTGACATAAAAGAAGGTTATTCCCACTTCTTTCTGTATTCTCCTAAGCTCCACCTGAAGGTCCTTCCGTATCTTTCTGTCAAGCGAGGCAAGGGGTTCGTCAAGAAGCAAGATCTTCGGTTCCAGTACCAGCGACCTGGCAAGAGCGATTCTCTGCTGCTGGCCGCCGCTGATCTGAGAAGGATACCTTTTTTCCATACCGGCGAGGTGCATGAGTTCGAGCATCTTGCCGACTTTTTTTACTATCTCGTTTTTAGGGGTTCTTCTTCGCTCCAGACCGTACGCTATGTTTTCTTCTACGGTCATATGTGGAAAGAGGGCAAGATTTTGAAACACGAGGTTGCAATTTCTCCTGTACGGCGGGATACTGTTGACAACCTTACCGTCTATCAGAACCTCACCCTCATCCGCAGTCTCCAGACCGGCGATTATTCTCAGGGTGGTGGTTTTGCCGCAGCCGCTTGGACCGAGAAGAGAGAATACCTTTCCTTGATGGACTTCCAAATTGACATGATCAACCGCTACGGTATCTGTAAACTTTTTTACCAGGTTCTTCAGCTCAACGCAAAACACAGTATCGCAATTTTTCATAGTATTACCTTGTCTTCTTTGATTCTCTTTGCAGAGATGAGATGACGAGTATGGCTATGGTCGGTAGTAATATAAAAATTAGACTTATGCCGTTGATAAGCACGGGTTTCAAAGAATATTGAAGCATGGAAAAAAGGTAAAGGGGCAGGGTCGATGTTCCAACGCCCGCAACAAAGTAGGTGATGGTGAAATCGTTAAACGACCAGGGGAATATCAATACCGCGGATGAGAAGATCGCGGGTAGAAGAAGCGGTATGGTCACCTTTATCCAGGTGGTAAGCCTGTTTGCGCCAAGGTCGATCGACGCTTCCTCCAGGCTCCAGTCTATCCTCTGCATTCTGCCCAGGGTGATAAATACCGCCAAAGGAGCGCTGAAACTGATATGAGCCACTATAATCGCCGGATACCCGAGAGGGATGCGAACCACCCTGGTAAAATAAACGAGAAGCGCCCCTGCCATAACGATGTATGGTACCGTGATGGGTAACAGGATGGATGTTCTTAAGACACGCCTGCCTGAAAATTTATACTTGTATAAACCGTATCCCGCCAGAGTTCCTATTGCAGTGGCCGCCAGAACGGTGACGGAAGCGATTATCAGGCTCCTGATAACCGCATCCATGATTGCGGAGGTTTGAAAGAGCTCGCCGTACCATTTTGCGGTAAAGGAGAGCCACCTGGTGCCATAGGAATCGCTGCTGAAGGAGAAGACGCCCAGAACGATTATAGGTCCCCATAAGAAGAGATATCCAATTATGGCAATAACCAAAAGTACTTTTCCTTTTTTCCGAAACTTCATAGTATTCTCTCTATCGCCTCTTCTCCTCCGAGCTTTATACAGAGATAAATCATAAGGACGATGGCGGCTGTCAGGAATACGGTCATACTCGAGCCCAGGGGAAGGTCTCCTATTACTATGAAATAATGCGCGATAAAGTTACCCGCCATCCAGACCTTGTTCCCCCCCATCAGAAGCGGTACCAGCCAGTCACCGAATGCAGGAATGAACGTTAATATTGTGCCCCCGAATATGCCGCCCTTACTGAGGGGAAGGGTTACCGTTAGAAAACGCGCTGCGGGAGTAGCGCCGAGATCGACCGAAGCCTCCAGCAGAGCGGGGTTGATTCCCTCGAGAGATGCGTACACTGGAAGGACCATGAAGGGGAGCCATATATAGATTAGACCGAGCACGACTGCGGGCGCGGTGTAGAGAATCTCTACCGGCGATGCAAGCAGGTGGATTTTCAGAAAGAAATTATTGAGTATGCCCGGGTAACCGACAAGCTGCTTCAACGCGTATATCCTCACTATATAGCAGCTCCATGAGGGGACGATTACGAGAAGGAGAAGAAGCGGCTTGAACCTTCCTCCGTGTTTTACTATCCAGTAGGCCATGGGATACCCGATGATCAGGCATGCGACATTCGTGGCGAAGGCAAAAAGAATGGATCGGAGAATCGCCTTTGCGTATTCACTTCCCTCGCTGAAGAGGAGCCTGTAATTATCGAGGCTGAAGCTTGGTATAATCGATCCCGTGATGTCCCTGCCCAAGAAACTGATAATAAAAATTACGGCAAGCGGCATCAAGACGAATAAGAGAATCCAAATTGATAGAGGCCCGACTACCGGGAGGGCGGAAAGGTTCGCCTTTTTTTTGATGAAGAACTTCTTTAGTCCCATACTTGATAGTAACAAATTTTTCACTCTAAAACCCGCGTCAAAAGAATAAGATTTTTATTCAACGATACCGTTAAAGAGCGACAGTACACTGTGGGGGAGTGTGAAAAACGCACCCCCCCACAACACATCCTACTTCTTCAGCTCTTTCCAAATATCCGCCCTCATCTTTTCCCCTATGCCTGTAAAGGAGGCCGGCGTTAAAACCTCACATTTTTTAAGGTATCCTTTGGGAGGAACCATCCACTTTTTGACATCTTCGGTGAGAAGGTCGTCGACTGCCGTGTGACCGTGCCCATAAGCCGTTGCATTGATCAGTTTGGCGAAGTTCTCCGGACGGTACAGATAGTTGATAAAACAGTGGGTTGCCGCCGGATTTCCGCCGCCTTTGGGGATTGTAATGAGCATGGGCGACAGCAGGCATCCTTCAGGCGGGTAGGCCGCTATGAAAGGATTTCCTTCCGGTATCAACCCCCCGAGGTACAGATAATCATGTACGACCCCTTCTACCACCCAGACCTCTTGTGCTAAAACCGCCCTCTTGGGCCAGGAATCGAATGCCATTATATAGGGTTGCAGACGGAGCAATACTTTTTTTGCCTCGGCCAATTCTTTCTCGTTCGTCGAATTGAGTGAATACCCGAGGTATTTCAAGGCATTCCCGATGACCCTGTTCATCTCGTTCCGCATTACGAGTTTTCCCTGATACGCTTTCCCGCCTTCGAAAACAAACTTCCAGGAGGGAATACGGGGATCGTTCTTATCGATGAAGTTTGAGTTGATGACATAGGCGTCGAATCCGAGGGTTGTCAATACGCAATGCTTGTAACCCGGATCCCAGCTAGCGCTCTTTATCTCTTCTTGCATGTATTTGTTCGCATTGGGGATCCAGTCGTGATTTACCTCATGGAGGTTTCCCTGCTCCCTGAGATACCATAACGATTTGGGATTCGCGAGAAAATAATCATACGGTGTATCGGGGTTCAGCCTGAATTTTGCAAGCGCGGTGTCGAGATCGGGGTAGTTGTCCCTGACGATTTCGATCCCAAACTCCTTGGAGAATCCTTCGTACAGCTCCTCGGGCCACCAAGCCGCCCAGTCGTACATAGCAAAGGTTTTTCCGGCTACGGCCTGCTCGAAGCACTCGCGCGGCACCGGTTCACAGCCTTGCGGCACGGATGCAGCGTATTTATCATACATATCCTCCTCTTTTTCGGGAGCGCCGGTTGCAAAAAGAGTCGATGCGAGAAATAGAACCGATAGTACCGTAATCAAGGCATAACAAACCCTCTTGCCGGTAAAGGTTTTTCCTGGTTTCCGGATAAACATTACACCCTCCTTTTTATTTGAGTTACGACAGGTAGTATGTTTATTGTTGGAAAGCCCTATCACCCCCCTTCAGTGACACCGGAGCATGTTCTCTCGGCCTGGGTATTGTATGAAAGACCGCCACGAGTCCGCAATGATATGTATCATCATATCGTCGTTGTGCCCGTACTATCTAAATACCGGTATCCATGCGCCCTGCGGATTCCGCGGCATGTTACAATGACGGCAGCCGTGCTCCTGCAAAATATTGACAGTATCGATAAAAACCCGACAATTGCTCTCGCAACATAACAAAATTTATTTTATCGTGTTGCGTGATTAATTTTTATGACAACGGATTTTATCGACGGCATATGATAAATGTTTATACTACGAATAATTGATATTGTCAATATTTAAAATATTTTCGCTCTAGCGGGCATCCGAAGAAGAGTGTAGTCTTATAAGCGGCGCTCTCCATACCCAATCATCGTGAACGACGATGCTAAAATTACCGCTATTAAAAGAAGGAAGTATCCAAACTGCGCCGCAATAACAAAGAATAGTATTATACTTGCGCAGGATAGTAGTATATTCCGTCAAACGGGTTCGCGGTTCTGTGTTCTCGAATGGAAAAACGGGTACCGCGTATCGTCGGTGGAATAATCTCAGGCTGTTTGGATCGGATGGTTATGAAACAGGAGCTTCCTCCATTTATCTCGACCGGCGACCCCGGATCCTTTGCGGAGCGTACCCTGAAGAAGAGACTGCCGGAACAGATCGACCTCGTGATTGCTCGAAACCGGCTGTCCGGCCGTACGGCCCGAGACCTCCTCGGCCTGAAACAGGAGCTTGAATCGGGTATAATCGATGACCCGTTCGTGGGTTTTACGTCTCAGAAAAAGGCCCTTTGCGATGAGGAACGCTCCGTGTGGGCAAGGGAGGTCTCGCGCTATGAACGACGGCCGTGGAACGGCGTTCCGTGGTATTTCGCGGAGGCGCTGTTTTATCTCAAGCTCCTGCTTGCGTGCCGCTATTTCGACGAAAACGGGGACTTTTTCCGGGTCGATCCGTTCCGGCACGAAAAGGAGGACGAGCTTTTTTCGGACACCGGCTGTATACGCACCATGGCGGCGGTTTCAGAACTTCTCGAGGTCGTCGCCGATCCAAAGGAAAAACTATTACAGCTCATCGTGTGTGCGCTCTGGGGAAACAGGATAGATCTCAGCAACAAGCATATCGCGCACGACGCGGGGCGGCGAATTCTGGATTACGACCGCGAGCGGATACTCGTCGACCATTCCGGACGGCTGCGGGAGCTTTTGTCGAATGCGGGGCGGGTCGATATCGTGACTGATAATTGCGGAACCGAGCTCGGGTGCGACCTTCTTCTCGCCGGGTGTGTGCTCGGGTTCTCAGCGCGATCCAGGGTTTATTTTCACCTCAAGAAGCATCCGATGTTCGTTTCCGACGCCATGGAGAAGGATGTCGAGAAGACGGTGTCCGCTTTCGTATGCAACGGCTCCCCCGCACTAGAGGAGATCGGCGAATCGTTGTACCGGTATATGGACGAGGACAGGCTAAAATTGCGTGGACACGGCTTCTGGAACTCACCGCTTCATTACACCGACCTTCCGAAGGACCTCGCGGGAACGCTAGCCGAATCGGACGTCGTGATATTTAAGGGAGACGTCAACTACCGCAGGCTGCTTTCCGACAGGCACTGGCCCAAAAACAGCAGCATGGAGGATATCGCTGGATATTTTCCGGCGCCGTTTGCCGCTCTGAGGACGCTGAAGAGCGAGATCGTCGTCGACATCAAAGAGGAGACCGCGGCCGAGCTAGACAGCATCGACCCTGACTGGATGGTGAACGGCGAGCGCGGGATAATCAGAACGGTCGTGAAACAGCCGCGGTCGTAGCGCTGCGGACGGATGATCAAAAAACGGCGGTGGTAATCCTGACAACCCGTCTCTTTTCCGGAACAGGAACGCGGACCGATAGGCGGACCGACAGGCGGGGGCTTGACTTCTATTCCGTGAGCTGGTATAATCCAATCGCATTATTCGGGTATCGTGCGGTGTCGGTTGTTTCTTGTTCCATAGAAATTCCACTTTAAAGGAGTTGATCGATATGAAAAAGTACATGTTGCTATTATTCGTTTTCGTGGTCTTTGTCGGAGTATGCCTCGTGTTCTCCGGATGCGCCACTCAGCAGGAGGCGGCAAAGGAAGAAGTCTCGGCACCGGAAGAGAAGCCGGCACCCGAGTCGGCACCCGAGCCGGCGCCGAAAGAGGAGCCGAAGGAGGAGCCGGCAGAGGAGAAAGACATTGAGATAGTACAGCGGATCGACTCGGACGGTGACGGGGTAAGCGACGATGCCGACAGGTGTGACAATTCGCCTGCGGGGGCGGTTGTCGATGAGTACGGCTGCCCGAAGGACAGCGACAACGACGGCGTCTACGACGGCTTGGACATGTGTCCGGGTACCGGTTCGGGCGTGAAGGTCGACGTGAACGGGTGTCCGGCAGCCGGTCCCTCGGGAAAAGTAGGACGGTATAAGGTGGTGCTGGAGTTCGATTCGGACAGCGCCAGCGTACGGACGGGGTACTACAATATGTATAAGGAACAGCTCACGAAGATACGGGAAAAGAACCCCTCTTTAGAGGTTCTCAGGGTGGAGGTCTACGGGCATTCGGACAGCACGGGTACTGAGCGGTATAACATGGAACTTTCGGAGAGGCGCGCGCGATCGGTGAGCCGGTTCATCACGACGAGATTCGGCGTCGATCAGAAGCTTGTGGAGACGCGAGCCTACGGTGAGATGAAGCCGGTCGCGTCGAACCGAAGCAGCAGCGGGAGACAGAAAAACCGCAGAGTGGAGGTATACCTTACGGTAAAGAACCTCGATTTCTAGGCGGCACGGGGAAGACGGTAAACTCCGTATGGGATATATCCTCCCGCAGAGTGCGGGCGCCGAAGAAGATAGCGGGGAATAATTTTACAGCGTGTCTGCAGCTGTCACGAAAAAGGGGGCACATACCAAAGGTGTGTGCCTCCTTTAAGAATTTCGGCAACGTGCGATGATATATTTTAAAAAAATAAATTTCGCTCTGTAAGAGAGAAAAAAACGTGGGAATTTCGGAGGAAAGATACTATAGAGGATAGTTACAGCGAAAGATGGTTTTCTAGTTGATGAATTTTCGCGTTATCAGGGCGAAATTTCAGGAAGGCAGTAGACTTCGAAGGAGTTATATGTGTATTAATGAAGTTTTCGTCTTTTTTATGGCGAAATCTCAGGAAGGCAGTAG
>JAFGTF010000061.1 GCA_016934265.1 Spirochaetota bacterium | reverse complement strand
GACTTCGACGGGGACAGGCGGGACGAGGTGATCAGCTATGTGAAGAGCAAGTACGGCGACGACAAGGTCGCGCAGATCATCACCTTCGGCGCAATGAAGGCGCGCGCGGTGGTTAGGGACGTCGCCAGAGCGATAGAGATTACGCAGGAGGATGCGGATACTCTCGCAAAGATGATCCCCCAGCGGCAGGACATGACCATAGACGAGGCTCTCAAATCGACCAAGGGACTGGACGACCTCTCCCGCAACAATCAGCGGGTAAAAAGGCTGTTCGATATATCGAGAAAGCTCGAGAGGCTGGTCCGGCACCCGTCGACCCATGCGGCCGGTGTCGTCATCTCCCCCGTTCCGCTCGCCTCCATAGTCCCCCTCTACCGTGACCCGAAGAGCGAGGTGATCTCCACACAGTACCAGGCTAAGAGCCTCGAGGATGTCGGTCTCGTCAAGATGGATTTTCTCGGTCTGAAAAACCTGACGGTTATAGATCGCTGCCTTAAAAAGCTTCAGGCCGCCGGTTTGAATCCGCCCGATATGAGCGATCTCGACCTGGACGACCGTCCTGTGTACGATCTTCTGTCGGAGGGCAGAAGCATGGGGGTGTTTCAGCTCGAATCGAGCGGGATGCAGAGCCTTCTCAAGAGATTGAAGCCGAATCGGTTCGACGACGTGATCGCCGTACTCGCCCTCTACCGGCCGGGACCGCTCGATTCGGGTATGGTTGACGAATTCATAGACAGGAAGAACGGTACGAAACCGATCGTATATCCTCATGAGAGCCTTGAATCGGTGCTGAAGGAAACGTACGGCGTTATTCTCTATCAGGAGCAGGTGATGGAGATAGCGAGGACAATAAGCGGGTTCTCGATGGCGGATGCAGACAATCTCAGGAAGGCGATGGGCAAGAAGAAGCCGGAACTTTTAGAGGAAGCCAAAGAGAAGTTCATACAGGGGGCGACCGAAAGAGGTGTGGAATCGAGTACGGCGGAGGAGATTTTCGAGCTCATAAAGACCTTCGGGAGGTACGGATTCAATAAATCGCATTCCACCGCGTACGCGCTTGTCGCGTTCCAGACCGCATATCTCAAGGTTCATTACACCGTGTACTACCTCACATCGCTTCTTTCCGGCGAGTTGAACGATACGGACAAGGTCTCGCTGTACATCGCCGAGGCACGCGAGACTGGTATAGAATGCCTGCCCCCGGATGTGAATAAAAGCGGTGCAGGATTCGAAGTAGAGGGAAAAGCGATACGGTATGCCCTTTCCGCGATCAAGAACGTCGGTGAAAGCGCGGCCCGGGCCATCGTAGACGCGCGGGCGGAGGGAGAGTTCTCTTCGATACTCGATTTCGTATCTCGCGTGGATCTCAGACTGGTTAATAAAAGGGTAATCGAGGCGCTCGTCAAATCGGGTTCGCTGGACGGGCTCGGTGTGAACAGGAGGACCGTCTTCGAGAACGCGGAAAGCGTGCTGAATTACGGTACTTCCATTCAGGGCGACAGGCAAAAGGGTCAAAGCGGGCTTTTCGATGAATCGGAGGGAGGGGAAGCGGAGCACGGTTTCTATAAGATGGCCGAATTCGAAGAGTGGGGGGAGGGGGAGATATCGGAGTTTGAGAGGGAATCGATCGGTTTCTATCTCAAGGCCCACCCGGTGTGTAAATACGACGAGATGATAGTCCGGTTCGGTGCGATACGGGTCGCGGAGTTCAGAGATATTCCCCCCGAAACCTCGGTACTGCTGTTCGGAATCGTCACCGCGTATAAGAGAATTATTACCAAAGCCAGCAAGGAGATGGCCTTCATCACGCTGGAGGACACCACCGGCACCATCGAAGTGGTGGTGTTTCCCGGTGTGTTCGAGCGATACCAGGAGTATCTGGAACAGGGTCGTGTAATCGTCGTTGCCGGAAGGACGAACGGAGAGAAAATTTTTGCCGACAGGATCATGTTTCCCGAAGAGGTGGAGAAGACGAAGATGTCGTATCTCCATGTTCTTCTGGACGGCGGGGTGGATGAAAACCATCTTTTAAGGCTGCGCGATGTTCTTCTTCAGTATAAGGGAGCATGTAACGTCATTATCCACGTGCCGGAGCTCGAGGAAAGCAAGCGGGCCATACGGGCTTCGACATTCCTGCTCGTAGATCCGCAGGAGGAGCTTTTCGCGGCTCTGAAACAGGAGAAGCTCGTAGAACGACTATGGCTGGCGTGAGCTATTCGCTGTCGAGCACGTGCCTGATCTGCAGTAGAAGCTCGTTTACTTTATACGGTTTCTTGATAAAGTCCATTACGCCGCTGTCGAGCATCTCCTGGATCTTCTCGGAATGGTCGTATCCGGTGGACAACACGGTCTTCGCGTGTGGGGAGGTTTCCCGAATCAGCTTGAAGGTTTCCAGCCCGCCGAGCTTCGGCATTATCATATCGATGATTACCAGTGCGATCTCCCGGTGATGCGCTCTGAAGAGGGCGACCCCCTCTTCGCCGTCATGGGCGAGGAGCGTACGATACCCGTTCTTCTCCAGGATATCCCGCGTTAGGCCTCGCACCGTTTCCTCGTCATCGATCACAAGGATAAGCTCTCCCTTTCCTGTTGGGGCTTCTTCGGTCTTCTTTTCCTCTTCGATTCTTACACCGGTAACCACAGGGAAAAAGATATCGAAGGCCGTCCCCTTTCCCGCTGTGCTTCTCGCATCGATATAACCACCGTGGTTTTTTACCACTCCGTATACGACGGAGAGTCCGAGGCCCGTACCCTCTCCGGGACCCTTTGTCGTGAAGAAGGGGTCGAATATTCTTCGTATGATACTCTCGTCTATGCCGATGCCCGTATCGGTGACCGTGAGCTGTACGTAATCGCCCGTTTTTGAACCGAGGTGGGAATCGACATACTCCTGTGAAATCGAAGCGGCGTCCGTTCTAATCGTGAGGGTTCCGCCGTCCGGCATTGCGTCTCTCGCGTTGACGCAGAGGTTCATGACGATCTGTTGTATCTGGTTTGCGTCACCCTCGATAAGGGGCGGCCCTTCCGCAAGATCGCATTCAATTTTTATCGATCTGTTGAACGTCTCCTTGATGAGGTTTACGGTTTCGTTTACAATTGTGTTGATGTCCAGAACCTTCACGTTATGCTTGCCCGCCCTTGCGAATGCGAGCAGCTGGTTGGTAAGCTGGGCAGCCCGGTTCGCGCTCGATTCGATGGTGTTGAGGTAGTTGAAAAACGGATGTTCGGTCTCCATGTTCATTTTCATGATCGAGGCGTATCCCAGGATCGCGCACATGATGTTGTTGAAATCGTGCGCGACGCCTCCCGCGAGGGTACCGATACTTTCCATCTTCTGCGCCTGTATCAGCTGCTGCTGGAGCTGCCGCTGCTCAGTGACGTCCTTCATGATCCCGCGGTATGCGGTGATCCTGCCGGAGGGGTCGCGTATCACATTGGCGGATACAATCACGTTGATCTCTATGCCCTGGTAATTTTTCAGGCTCAGTTCGAAGTTTCTGATGAAGCCGTTTTTTAGAAGCTCGTCGGAGAATCTGGAGTATATGCTCTCGTCGCTGAACAGGTCGTTTCTCAGGTTTGCCTGAAGCAGGGACTCCATAGAAGGGAATTCAAACAGCTCGACGCCGGCGGGGTTGATGTACAGAAACGATCCGTCGGTTTTACAGCTGAAGACGATGTCCTTGACCTCCTCGAACAATGTCCTGTACTTTTCTTCCGTTTCCTTGATATCCGTGATATCACGCGCCATAGCAACGATCTGTTCAGTTTTGGTTTCGCTGTCGGCCATGATGGAGCCGGAAAACAGTACGAAGACCGAGGTGCCGTCATTTGCGACGAACGTCGTTTCGTAGTTTATTATAGAACGTCTGTTTTTCAAGCGGTTTATTATAATGATCTTCTGATCGGTTATCTTTCCTATATCGTTCCCGACGAGCTCCGACTCTCTGTAGCCGAGACGGCCGCATGTCGCCCTGTTGACGCTTTGTATTCTGCCGTCGAAACCGAATACGATGAGCATATCGCCCATGGTATTAATGCTCTCTATGATGTTTTCGTTGTAGGACTTCATGTTCGCGAGGTCGGAAAAGGTCTGGTGCATCAGAAGCCCCTGCGAGATGATTGCGATGATCGTGCGCAGCGTGTCGAGGCGCTGTGTGTTTTCGAGGTCCCCGAGCCAGTTGGACATCACGATAAGGCCGAGCGGCTTTTTGTCCTGCTCCAGGATGGCATTCAGTGAGGACCTCATGATATGCGAGTCCTTCAGGAGTCCGTCGGGGGTTTTGGACGGATTTGTGGTTTCTATGTGCTCCATATCGAGCAGAAGGCCCGTTTCGTCATGTGTGATGAGTCCCGGTTTTTTTGTAATTTTACGTGTAAGCGTTTCTATTTCATTTTTAGCCTCCCCGCTGAGTCCTGAAGAAAAATAGGAGGTTACACCGGATTCTCCCGTAAATGAGACGATGACACAGTAGTCGAGATTGAGAAAATATATGAGTATCTTAAGGATGGAATCCATCACGATATCCAGCCTTCCGGACCGTCCGAACGTCTTGCTCAGCACGAAGAGGAGGGTCTGTTCCGATAGCTGCCTCTCGACCTCGTTATAGGAGAGGGAATTTGCAAACGCGGTTGCGGTGATGTTCGATATGGTCGTCAGAAACCTCAGGTCATCGTCCGTGTAAAGATCGCCGTTCGTCTTTTCTCCGATGACGAGCAGTCCCATAGGATTTTGTTTATGAATAATCGGTACTATAAGCGATATATAGTCATCGGCGAAGATACGGTCGCACTCGGGGAGAAGATTACTGTACAGAGGGTCAATTTTCATCTCTTCCTTCCACAGCGGCTTACCGCTGTTCATCACCCACAAAACGAGCTCATTGTTCTTTTCGATTGTGAAATCACGGGGGGTGATCGAATCCAGGAAAAGTCTTTTCCGTATCGAATATTCCCGGCGGTCGTTGTCGAGGAGCATCAAACCCGCGAAGTTCAATTTTACCGTTTCCAGAACTGTTGATACGAAAAGGTTCATGAGAATATCGAAATCGAGGGTGGCGCCCGCCTTGCGGGTGAACTCCTCGAGTGCCTTCTGGTAGGTGATCTTTTCCTTGAACAGGAGGGAGGTGAAGAACATCTGAATCGTCTTCCTTCGTACGATAACCAGAAAGAGGGAGATAACGACGAGAAGGGCAATGATGCCCGCCCAGAATGAAGAGTAGCGGAAGCGATCCTGAAATACGCTCTGCAGCGCGAACATACTGACGACATAAATACCGATCAGGCAGAGGAGAGACACCAGATACAAGAGGCTCCGCTTGAGGGCGATACGTATATCGAGCAGCCTGTATCGTATGACGGCGTAGCCTATCAGGATCGCATTGATAAGATTGCATATACTGTCGACAGGATAATCCTGCAAATTGGTGAAATTGGACGCCGCACCCGCCATGACCATGATAGCACCAAGAAGCGGGTACCTGATTCGATTCCTCTGTAATGGAGATTTCTCCCGTTGTAACCCTCTAATGAGATTGAATACCCCGAATCCCCAATAGAAGTACATTACAAAAACCATTATATACACTGTATTGGTGAATTCCGGAATATAATATCCGGCCTTGCCTATGTAGACCTCCTTGACGGCAAAGCCCAATACACTAATTACAATTAGAAACAGAGAAGTCAGGTACGATGAATAGGCCCAAATCCTTTGTTTCTTTATCCTCAGAAATGCTCGTGTCAATGGAAAGAAGAGAATGCTTTGTAAACCGCCGCTGCTAAATTGAAGGTTGTACCAAAATATGGCAATATTCGGGCTTTTACATGAAGTGATTATTAACGAAGTGAATTGCCACAGAATCATGCTTGCAAGGTAGATGAAGAAGAATTGTCTGACCCTTATTTCCGTATTACTCTTTCCCGTCAATAGGGCGAGAGTGCCATAGGATATGAATGCAATTATTTTTATGATAATTGCCAGTACGGCCATTATATACCCTTGATTTATTGTGCGTTGTTTTTATGTCATTATTATAATATACAACACTTTATTAGAGTTGCCACGAGCTCATTCTGAGAATGTTATTCATAATGGTATCCGACGGATTCATGCGTTTTGGTTTCAGATGAGCAAGATCGGCGCCTGCGGCCTGCCTTTCCTCTATATACCTCGAAAATGTTCCTTTCGTGAGAACAGACACTTGCAATGGTTTTACCCCTGCCATTGTTTCGAGTTCATTATACGGCTCATCGAGTTTTTTAAGACATTCATGGATTCTATCTTCTATTTCTTGTACCGTAAAATCGTTATTCTTTAATTCTATATAGAGATGAAGTACCGGGTTTTTGTCTTTATACTCTTTTCTTACAATCCAGTCTTCATAGAGGATTTCGGCATCCTCTATCGCTTTCCATATTACTTTTTCGGTAAGTCGAGTAAACCCTCCCATATCTATCAGGTCACCGATTCGGGAAGAGAATACAATTTGAGGGAGCTTGAGCCCGGCACCTTTATCCTCCACTGAAATTACTTCTATTAGATCATCGCTGATGTATCTCGTTAAAATACCTCCATGAAAATTCGTACCAACGAGAACATATTTCCGGTTGGATTCAACCTCTTTGAGCGTTAAGATATTCGGAACGTATTGTTTATTTTTAACCCATTTAGTATATTCTTCCTCTGGAATGAACTCCCAGAAATTATTTTTCGGTAGAAATACCATGCCTTTAGTGTTCCAAGATTGATCGGAAATAATACCGAACTCGGTCGAGCCGAAACCTTCATACGGTGTCTTTCCCCATAGCTTGATTATTTTATCTCGAAAGATCGAAGTATCCGTGCCGCCACACATGACGGCTTTTAGTTTCCAGATATCTTTCGGCAGGATACTCCTTTTATGAAGTTTAGCCTTAAGCAGTGCACGGATCAGTCTTAATAGAGCCTTGGGGTTACGGAGTATACTCTTCATTTCTTTGTTGTCATTCATAGACTTATCGGTTTGGCTGAACTGTTCGCTGATCTTCAACATTAATGAGGAGATTCCATAAAAGAAGTCTAATCCCTCTGTAAGTGCCATTTGCAGGGCTACTTTTATCCTTTCCTGAAAATCCATCTTTATGGCCTCTTCATAAGAAGGAAATACTTTAAAATTAAATTGATCAAGAGCCGTCCGGATAAAAAGGCCCGATATATATGGCAGAGGCGCAAGCGTAAAAACCATTTTATCGCCCTCTTTCAAAACGACATCGCCTTTCTTCTTACAGGAAGAAAGAATGAAGATCGCAAAAAGACCCTCCCCAAGTATGTCATACATCCCTTTTGTATAGGGAACCCATTTGTACTTATACTCTCCACTCCGTCCGGATGTGTGCACCCATAAGTACGGCTTTTCAGGAAGAACGTCCTCTCTTTTTTCGAGGAGATAATCAGAGTAATCGCTATATGTGGTAAGAGGCACTCTCTCTCGAAACTCCTCAACACTGTTTGGAACAGGGGAACCCAGCAGCTTTTTTCCCAGCTTGCAATTCTTTAGTCTGCCGATCTGATCCATGAGGAGCTTGTTTTGAATTTCCATGAACTCATCTACATCGAGATCCAAGAAGCCGCAATATATATCCCATATCTCGTCTTTTTTCCCTTGCCGTAAAAGTTCTGTCACATTTGTCATCATGTTTCTCCTTTTAATAACCTAAAGTTTATCGTTTCCATAAGAACGTGGTAAAGCATCTTTTTATACTTTTTTTATTCGGGACCAACATCGGTACTTCTTCCTGGTACTGCTTGTATGCATCACCGAACTGCTTTGGGAAATAGTATTTATCCTGAATAAGTATGTAGATAATGTCCATAGACCACCAAACCGGTGTTGCAACAAGCAGTGTTCTTGAACCGGAGGCTAAAAAGAGCCCGATAAGAAAAAGTATGAACCACAATACCCCGGGATGTCGAACAAGCGCATAAGTCCCTGTCGTGATCAATTTACCACCTGCGCCTTTCTTCAAATATGTTGTCTTGAATGGGATCTCTATTAAGAGCGAGTATATCAATAAAATGGTAAATACTATCGATAAAACAACACCTGTTATTTTAATATAGCAGGGAAATACAAACCGAGCTTCTCTACGGATGATTACATTAAGTGAATACGAAATCAGACCGTATCCGATAATCCATATAAATGTTTTAAGAAGCCGTATTTTTTTTAATGCGGCGAGGTCAAAGAAAAATAGAATCAAAAAACCGACCGCACCTATAATAACGTATATCATTCCGACGCTGCTCATTCTTAGGGGTTATCATCAAGTTACGTGTATAAAGTCTAAGGCGGAGTATATGGATTTGCAAATATTTGTAAGGAAAAATTATAGGTAGAAGAAGTAGTAAACTTTACGTGATTACTTAATCGATGTTTCTAAAATTATTCTCTTCTATTTTTGTTATCTTGCCGACCCGCTTCGCGTGCCGGTCTCCTTCGAAGCTTTCATCGAGAAATACTTCGAGCATACAGACCGCGTCCTCCTCGTGAATTGTCCTTGCCCCGAGCGCCATGACGTTAGCGTTGTTATGGCAGCGTGCCATCTTTGCGGTGAATACGTTATAGCAAAGGGCGGCGTGTATGCCCTTGAACTTGTTCGCGGTGATCGATGCCCCTATCCCGGTGCCGCATATGACGATCCCGAGGTCGGCCTCTCCGCGCTGGATCGTCCGCGCGGCCTCCCGGACATAGTCCGCATAGTCAGCGCTCTCCGTGCTGTCGGTACCGAGGTTTTTGACCGTAACTCCACGTTTCTCCATGTGTTCGGCCAACGTCTTCTTCAGCTGCACCCCCGCATGGTCGTTTGCGATAACCACGGTCATCTCGTGTTCTCCTCATGCTGTCTGTCGTTTCCCATAGAATAGCGCGTGTCGCGCGCATATTCAAGAATCATTTTCCAAAAAAAAGACACCGGCGCACTCTTTGGTTGACAAAAGAAATATACTTCTTTAAAATTAATCTCTGCAAAATCATTGTACCGAAAAAATGATCTCGTGCGGCATGAATATCGCCATGGGGCTCCCCCCAAGGCGACGGGCTTTTACGGCGGCTGATGATCGCATGATTTTTTTCGATTGTCGCCATTATATCGGTAAAAAGGCAATGATAATCGTATCAACTGTGCTATAATATGTGTATGGGGCAAAGGTTGTTGCCGAAGGAAATGTAGCGCCCCATATTATTTTACAAACGCCGCAGAGGGACATGTCTTCGGCGTTGCAATAACACAATGGTGAATGGAGGGTATCATGAAGATAAGAAAGACGTTGCTTATCGTGCTACTGGGGGCGTTCCTTGCGTTCGGCTCCCTCTCGGTCGTCATGGCGGATATCAGCTCCGTGTCGCCTGCGACGCTTACGATACACGAGTTTTTCGTCAGCGACCTCGGGCTCACCGGCGGTGGCGGCAGGAACTACGAGCTCTTCAGGATATCGTTCGGTAATAGTGCCTCGGGCGGGTCCGCTCCGTACAAGCTCGGAATCACGGTCGAGGCTGAAGGAGGGGGTACGCTACTCTCCGGCGAGACGGACGGATATAACTACTCAACATTTCAGAATCAGACCTTTTTCAATTACGATCTGCTCAAGAGGCTCGGCGGCAACTTCGATTTCCCGAGCGATATCCCCGCCCGTATCCAGGACGCGATCTTCAACACCGGTGGAGTACCTCAGGGAAACTTCATTTTGAAGTTCAGGCTTCTCGATAGTGGAGATACTCAGATTGGGGCAGAGCGGCAGATCACCATCTTTGTCTTGCCGCTGTTTCTCATCAGCCTCGGGCCGGCGGATGGGGAGCTCGTGAATAAGCAGAAGCTCGACTTCCGCTGGATGACGAACATGAACAGGCTGCGCCTGGACGTGTACGACCGGCCCACGGGCGGCAGTCCGATTGCACATGCAGGCGTGACGGGCAACAGTTTCAAGTGGCCCGGCCTGCCCGCAAAGGCGAGGTTCGAGCACGGGAAGACATACTACTGGCAGATCACCGGGTTCAAGACAACGACGCACGGCGAGGTCAAGGCGATGGGACCGCGCAACCAGTTCGTCTACTACGAGGGAAGCATTCCGGACAACATCACGCCGCTCGACAAGGCCGAAATCAAGGCCGCGCTCGAGAAGCTCGGCGTTACGGGGCTTGCGACTCTGAAGCTCAAGTGGGTGGCGTATGACGACAGCGTCGTGTTCGTCACGGACAATATCACGAGCATCCTGCAGTGTCTGCAGGAATCGAACATCGATTACAAGGTCCGCTGGGAGTAGGGCTTTGGATCGCGACATCATCAAATATTTCTGTGGAGGTATAGCATGGTTCGTATGAGAAATAAAAAAATACTGCTGATACTGCTTGTGCTCGGTCTGCTTGTATTCATTCCCGCTTCGATATATGCTGCGCAGGATGTTATCGCGTTTTTCGGGGAGGTAAAGGGGGACGTTACCGTTACCCGTGCCAATCCCGGAAAGACCGAACAGGCCAAGATCGGCATGTTTCTCCATCCGGGAGACGGAATAAAGACGGGTGCTGAGAGCTACACGAGCATTATCTTTCAGGATGACGGAAGCCGTGTCAAGCTCGATCCCAACACCTCGCTTACGCTCGAGGCGACACGCCAGCAGAAGCGGCTGAGCAAGAAGATGAGACTCGGCGCAGGCAAGATGTGGGCGAAGGTCTCGAAGAAGCAGGGGACCGATTTTCAGGTGACGACCCCCACGTCGGTGGCGTCCGTTAAGGGAACGAGCTTCGGTCTCGAGGAGAAACCGTTCCCCGAGACCCACCTGTGGGTGCTGGCCGACCAGGTATGGTTCACAAACGGAATTCAGACCATAGTCGTCAACCAGGGGGAGCACGCGGTTTCAACGACGGATTCGATGACGGTAGACAACATCGGCGATGCCGGATGCGACCTCGTGGACCAGGGCGAGCACAAGATCCGAATCCAGTTCGAGGACTCCTCCGGCAACTCGAAAGACCTCGTCATCGAGTTCGAGAAGTGAGAATAGTTCAATGCGACTGAAGCGTTTGTAAGAACGGCTGTTCCGCCGATAACACCGGCAAAACGTGCGGAACATAGATGATGGAGTGGGGGCCTTTTCATCGCTGGCGGGGGATGAAAAGGCCGTAGGCCGGATCTAGCAAACGGTCCGATCTTTGATAGGTTGCCAAGGGTATTTAATTTTCATAGCGCCTTATTTAATCTTGTGTTTCCATGTGAAATAAGATATCATAAGGCGTTATTTCTTTAGAAAAATTCAAGGGGGTACCCCATGAAAAAAGTATTCCTACTATTCGTCTTCTTTTGTGCAGTTCTCGTTCCGGGAATGCTCCTCGCAGGTACCGCACCGACGCTGGAAGTACTCAATCCATCGCGCGGGTCAGATGTGGAATACGGGAGCAGTGTCGTTATCGCGGTGTCGATCTATGACGTCGATGGAGACACGGATGTACGGGAAATCGAGCTCAAGGTCGATAACAAGGACGTTACGCGGCAGGCGAACGTATCGGCGCTGCTCGTCACCTATGCGATCGAGGAGATTACGACGCCGGGCAGGCACAAGTTTTCGCTGACCGTAAAGGACAAGGAGGGAAACTCGGGAGAGGTCACGAGCTACTTCACGGTTACTGGAAAGCCGGCCAAGGAGCGTATCTTCACGGTTAATGGAACGGTAAAAGCCTCGTACGACTACGACGACCAGGCTGCGGTGCAGCATGTCGGTACCGCGGATGTGTATCTCTACGGCAGGGCGTTCAATACGGTGGATTACGCAGCGTCTGTGATGATTACAAACGCGGCCTCCACGGACGGACAGCGCGTCTCGAACTACCGTCTCGATATATACTCTCCCATCGGGGACGCGGTGCTCGGCGATACGACCCCCTCTTTCAGCGATTACACGATAGACGGCAAGAGCGTTTTCGGCGTGCACCTTTTACCGCAGTTCGGATCGTTCGGCCTGGAGCTCCTCTACGGCCAGTCTTACAGGCCGGTAACGGATCCCGCTACGCAGCAGCAGACCATATACGGCGGAAAATTGAAGATCGGCAGCACAGAGGGGTTTCTGTGGGGGCTTACGTTTTTAAAGGCGACGGACACGGTCGATCCGGTGATCAATGCGAGCCCGCAGGACAACCTCGTGCTGGGAACCGATTTCAGATTCAATCTTGCGGAGGGAAAGGTGCTCATATACGCGGAGGCCAACGAGAGCCTTTTGAATACCGATATAACCGACGGTCCCTCCAGCTTGTTGGGTTTCGACCCGTCGGGTCTCGCATGGCTGTTCATAATAAACGATCACCTCGTACCGTATGTCCCGGGATTGTCCAACTTCGCGGGCAAGGCGGCTTTGACCCTGGGCCCCTTCTTCGAAAACACGTTCAACGCAGAGTTCAGCTATGTCGGTCCCGCCTATTACTCTCTCGCGAACAGCGCGATATCGAAAGATAAGGCCGGGATAAAAGCGTGGGACACCGCCTGGCTCTTCGGCAGGAACGTGTACCTCTCTCTCGCGTTCCAGTATTACTGGAACAATCTCATGGATACCCTCTCCTACACCACGAACTCCCTCGGCGGGTCGGGGTATGCCTATATATATGCGACCGATTACCTCACGATCAATACCGGCGTCAACTATCTCACCTCGTTCGATGCGAGCAAGTCCCACGTAGACCTGACGAACATAACGGTTGACGGAGGGGTGTCATACGATCTCGAGGTGCTCAATACCAACTCCACGGCGTACGTCAACGCCACCGGCACCTTCGCAACGGACAATGTGACCGCGTCGAACAGCGCGAGCGACTATTCGACGAGGCTCGGGATGATAAGCTATTTCAATTCGATCCCTCTCGACACGAAGGCGGTGATAGGATACGACTTCGGGGACTCGCCTAATTCCTTCTACATAGAGGGACAGGCGGGGTACTGGTTCTTTCCGGAAGAGATAGTGTACGCCTATGCAGGCGCGAACTACGCGACCGGCGCGCAGCTTCTGGAAACCGAGATCGGGGCGACTGCGGATATACCGTGGGACGTCGAGCTGGAAGCCAAGATAGAGTATTTAACCTCGCCGTCAAGCTCGAACCTGAGAATATACGCGGGCGCGACGAAGACGTTTTAATCCGCCGGGATTCCGTTTTGTCCAAAGACGTGTCCGTGGACGGGATCCGCGGGCACCGTCCCTAATTCAAGGAGTGTACGATGGAGAAGGATAAGAAGCACCTGATAGTAATACTCGGCATCGGCTTTTTGGCGGCGGTCGTTATGATCTTCGCATCCGTGGGCCTTACGTTTTTCGAGAACATGGAACACCGTATGACGGACTTCAAGTTCTCCGTCCGGGATGTGAACTACGAAGGTCTCGAAGGGGCGGACGTGGTGATAGTGGGGATCGACGACCAGTCGTATGCCAGCCTCGGTACGTTTCCGTGGCCGAGGTCCGTTCATGCGAGGCTCGTGAAAAACCTCAAACGGGCGGGTGCGAGAACTGTGCTCTTCGATATCGAATTCACCGAGGACAGCGAGGACCCCGCTGAGGATATCGCGCTTCAGAAAGAGATCGAAGAGGCGGGAAACATCGTACTTGCGGGGAAGCTGATAGTACAGGAGCGCGAAGGATTCTCGCTCTCGAGCCTTCTGCCGCCGATCGAACGGCTTGCCGGGGTTGCGCCGTTCGGTTTCACCGGCACCAAGTTCGACACCGACGGCTTCGTCCGCCGGTATATACTGTACCGCGACTACGAGGGACAGCGGATCTTCTCGCTCGGTCTCGCGACGCTTATCAAGGACCTCAAACTCGAGGGTGATCCGTCGGGCTGGTTCGTTGAGCTCGGCACCGGAGATTACATGCTCGGCGGCCAGTACTATATTAAGAAGTACGACGACCTCCCGTCGACGCTGATCAACTACTACGGCCCCGCCTACTCCTTCAATACGATATCGTACGAACAGGTCGTGGACGAGGAGGGGTTCAAGCATCTTCTGGAACGAGACACCTTCAAGGACAAGGTTGTACTTGTCGGCGCAACGATCGAGGAGCTGCACGACAACTTCCCGACTCCGTTCTATATTGCAGGAAAGGAAACATTGACACCGGGAGTGGAGATTCACGCGAACTTCGTGCAGAACGTTTTGGACCAGAACTACATATCGCACGTTCCCGACATCTACGTATATCTCATTACGTTGATATTCACGATACTCATTGCCTTCATCATCAAGCGCACGAAGCCGCTGATCGGTATCCTGGCCGCGGTGGGAATCGCCGTAATATACTTGGTGGTAAATCTCTTTCTATTCGCCCGCATGCAGATACTCATGAACTTCATCACGCCTATGACTGGCATCGGGGGGGCGGTGATCGGCTGCATCGCGTACCAGTATTTCTCCGAAGAGAAGGAGAAGATGCGTGTCCGCTCCGTATTCAAGCACTACCTCGCGGAGAACGTCGTCGATTCGGTTTTAGAGGATACGGACGCCCTTAAGTTCGGCGGTGAGAAGAAGCACCTCACGGTACTCTTTTCCGATATCCGTTCGTTCACCACCTATTCGGAGAAGTACTCGCCGGAGGACGTCGTCTCGATTCTCGGAGAATATCTGACGGAGATGGTGGACGTGATACTGAAATACCAGGGCATGCTCGACAAGTTCGTCGGGGACGAGGTCATGGCGGTGTTCGGCGCCCCCTACTATATGGAGGACCATGCAAAAAAAGCCTGCCTCTCCGCCTTGGAGATGATACGCACCCTCGACCGGCTGAAAGAGAAGTGGACGGAGCAGGGAAGGGAGACGTTCAATATCGGAATCGGGGTGAATACCGGAGATATGATCGTCGGCAACCTCGGGTCAACGCAGATATTCGACTACACGGTGATCGGCGA
Source organism: Spirochaetota bacterium (assembly GCA_016934265.1). Lineage (GTDB taxonomy): Bacteria > Spirochaetota > B62-G9 > B62-G9 > DRHN01 > JAFGTF01. The sequence continues at coordinate 6,708 of JAFGTF010000061.1, read as the reverse complement.
TGCGGTCAACCTCGGCGCGCGTCTCGAGGGAATAAACAAGGTGTACCAGACGGCGAATAACATTATCATAAGCGAATTCACGAAGAACGAAATAGGGGACGAGATCGTTACGCGGGAACTGGATTCGGTCCGTGTAAAAGGAAAGAAGAAGCCGGTGGCGATATTCGAGCTCGTCGGTGAAAAAGAGGTGATCGTTTATCCGGAAGAGTTTCTGGCACACTTCACGCAAGGGCTCGACGGCTACAAGAGCATGCAGTGGGACCGGGCGATCAATGAGTTCCGCGAGGGAATCAAGATCAAGGAAGACGAGGTAAGCAAGATGTACCTCAAGCGCTGTCAGCATTTTAAGAAGAATCCTCCGGGGGAGGAATGGGACGGAGTATTCACTCTGAAGAGCAAGTAACCGCCCGTTGTTCGAGGGTACGTACCTCTCGCGCCTGCACGAGGGAGTATGCTTCGGGTCGTCGCCGAAAGATAGTCATATTCCATCCGAAACAACCCAAAACCAGCGTCAGTGATCCTTTCACCGTAACAATGAAACGTATCGATGAGGACCGATGGGACAAGGGGGCGTATTTTTAATCCTTCGAGCCCCGGATGAACTTGACAAAACGGGGTTTTTTAAAGGGCGAGAATTAGAGCACGCAGGTGTTTTGGGTTAAAACGCGATTACTCTTCCTTAAGCCGTTCTATTATTGTCCCGGCGTCTTCTATGAGCTTCATGATGGAAGGGTCTTTTATCCGGTAGCATACCTCGTTTCCCTTCTTTGTCTTGACGAGAATGTTCTTGTTTTTAAGAATTGCGAGGTGCTGGGATGTGTTCGGTTGGTTCAGTTTAAGAAGGTCTGAGATATCGTTTACGCAGAAATCGTTTTCCTCGATGGCCCGAAGAATGTTGATCCGCGTAGGGTGGGCTATTGCTTTGAAAAAGCTGGCTATTTTATTCTCGTTTACCACCTTTTTTCCTCAAAAAGGGACAGCGGTAGCCGCTGTCCCTTTTTTATTGTTACCCGATGATTGCCAAGATGTCACTCCTTTGCACGACGAGATACTTCTTGTTTTCGAAATCGATTTCGTCGCCTGTGTATTTCCCGAAGAGCACCCTGTCGCCCTTTTTAACCAGGTCCTTAAGCTCTTCATCCGTTCCCACTGCAACAACGGTGCCTATTTGCGGTTTTTCCTTTGCAGTGTCCGGTATTATGATTCCGCCCGGGGTTTTCTGGTCCTCTACTTCCTCCCTTTCGACGAGTAGCTTGTCGTCGATAACCTTGAGTTTCATTGATATACCCTCCTGCTCATTAATGAATATATTGCCGTTATTGCGAGACAACCGTTCAGCGCGTGATCCCGAGCACCCTGTCGATCTCTTTCTTATTGAAGCCCACGATAGGCCTGTTGTTGATGAGCGTCACTGGAACCCCCGTCTGGCCCGTCCTTCGGACAAGGTCCTTCGCGGCCTTATCGTCCTTTGAGATATCGATGTCCCTGTATCGAAAATTATGCTGTTTTAGATACTGCTTGACCTTCGTACACCAGGGACAGTGAGGCGTCGAAAAAACGATTATCCTCGGTGTCTTCTGTGCGACTACCATAAACGATTCCGTTACGACCTTTACTGCGTAGGAAAGTTAATAATTTAGATATGAAAAGTAAATAAAAAAGTACGGCCCGAAGTCAGGCGATGATAAGTTTTACTCCAGCCGATTGGTACTTGCTCCGAATTGCGGGGTCGAGCTTGTTGTCGGTGATTACGATATCGACTTCATCCGGTGACGCGAAAGTCCTGGAAGAGACGAGCTCGAACTTGTGGGAGTCCAGAAGAAGAATCACCTTCCTGCTCGATCGTATCATCGTCTTCTTGATCGACGTATCGAGCCATACGGGGTCCGTCAGACCCTTTTTCAAAGAGAGGCCGGAGGCGCACAGAAAGAGCGTGTCCGCGTTCACTTCCTCGTACATGGCCTCCACCTCCCTGCCGGTAAAGGTCATCGTGAGCCTGTTGAGCATTCCGCCGGGCACATAGAGCTCGTGGTTTTCATGGGCAGCGATACTATAGGCGATGTTCAGCCCGTGGGTGACGATCTTGAGGTGGAGCGCCGGGCTCAGCGCTCGTGCGAAACATTCGTTCGTTGACCCGCCGTCGATTATTATGGTATCCCCGGCGGAAACAAAGGAGCACGCCCTGCTCGCGATCCGTTCCTTTTCGGGCCTGAACTCCCTGTTACGCTTTAAGAAGGTCGTTGCGAGCTGAAGGTTGCCCTCTTTCTCCGATATCGCGCCGCCGTGTACCCTGTTGACAAGTCCCTGCTGCGAGAGGAAATCGATATCCCGCCGTATCGTCATGTCGGTGACATTGAACCTCTTCCCGAGGTTGGATATGCGTATGGCGCCGTGTTCTTCTATGAGACTGAGGATCTGTTGTCTTCTCTTTTCCGCGATCATCATTTGTTTATATAGATTGTAACAAATTATTACATATTGTCAACAAATATGACATAATTATCTTGACGCGGGTTACCAAAATAAATACTCTTGTAGGTAAGTGATACGGCATCAGACAAAGGAGACGTCATGAAAGAAATAAACGTATTACCCGCTTTTTCCAAGGGAAAGATGGCCTTTTCCGATATCCCCCTCTTCGAGTACGATATACCGCTCTCCAAGCGGCTTTCGGAGGGCATGTCGAAAGAGTTTGCAGTACGTCTGTTGGAGGCTATGCTGTATGTGAGAAAGTTCGAAGAAACAATAATCCGGATGAAGAGCGGCTCGTTTTCCCCGAGCGAAGGGTTCAAGTTCGTCGGCGCGACACACCTCTCGGTCGGGCAGGAAGCGGTCGCCGCCGGCACCATGTCCGCGCTCAGGCCGGACGATTACATAACCTCCACGCACCGGGGACACGGGCACTCGATATGCAAGGTGCTCTTTCGGCTGTACTCGATGGATAAGAGGGGACTTTTAGGCTTCCTCGAAAAGAAAGAGGACGATCGGTCGGAAGAGGAGCTCTTGAACGAGGCGGTGGGACTCCATCTCTTCAAGACTATGGCGGAGCTGTTCGGTAAAGAGGAGGGGTACTGTCACGGCAGGGGCGGCGGGATGCACATCGCGGATTATCACTCGGGACACCTCGGTGCCAACGCGATAGTCGGCGGAAGCTTCGCTATTGCAACGGGGGCCGCATTGAGCTCGCTTCTCTTGAGCCAAAAAAAGGTAGTGGCATGTATGGTAGGCGACGGAGCGGTTAACAACGGCATATGCCTCGAATCGATGAACTTTGCCGCCATGCCGCAGTTCGGCTCAGGCTTTCCCGTAATATACATAATCGAGAACAACCAGTACGGCATGACCGGGCAGCAGCAGGGCGAGGTAACGGGACTAACTCACCTCTCGAGAAGGGGAACGGGCTACAACGAGCAGAACATGCACGCACGGACGGAGTCCGGGATGAACGTTCTCTCCGTGCACAAGGCCGTGGAGGAGGCGTCCGAGATCTGCAGAAAGGGTGAGGGGCCGGTCCTGCTCGAATTCAAGACCTACCGTTATTACGGACATTCTCTCTCGGACAAGAGGGTCTCCTACCGGGTGCCCGAGGAGGAAAAGGCATGGCTCGACTGCGACCCGATTCTCACCTATCCGAAGGAGCTTGTGGAGAACGGTCTTGTTTCCGAATCGGACGTCGAGGATATGAAAGAAAGAGTCACGAAACGAATCGAGGAGGTAGCGGTACGGGCGGCGAAAGCAACGGACCCCGACCCGTCACATATCCAAGACGGGCTGTTTTCAGATACCACAAGCGACGATATCGGAAAGCGCTATAGAACGGCGCACGTAAACAAGCCCGTTAAAAAGTTCAAGAGGGATTCTCAGGGAAAGATCCTCTACCGGCACGCGGTGATAGAGGCGTTGACGGAGGAGATGGAGCGGGACAGCCGGGTGGTACTATACGGTGAGGACGTCGCGGAATACGGAGGTGCGTTCCAGGCGACTCTCGGTCTCTACGATATTTTCGGCAGGCGGCGGGTGTTTAACGCTCCCATTTCGGAGGCGGCTATCATAGGGACGGGCCTCGGTGCGGCGATGACCGGTCTACGCCCAGTCGTAGAGATCATGTATATAGATTTCATACTCATGGCCGGAGACCAGCTCGGAAACCAGGTCGCAAAGACGAAGTACATGTTCGGCGGAAAGGCCAAGGTTCCACTCGTGATTCGTACCACGATCGGTGGAGGAAAGGGGTACGCAGGCCAGCATTCTCAGAGCCTCGAGGCGTTTCCCGCACAGTTTCCCGGACTGAAGGTGGTGGCGCCCTACTCCGCGTACGACGTGAAGGGCCTCTTGAAGTCGGCGATCAGGGAAGACAATCCCGTTTTCTTCATCGAGCACCAGCACCTGTATGTCGAGAAGGACGTTGTCCCGGAGACGGAATACACGATTCCGCTCGGCGAGGGTATCGTACGAAGAGAGGGAAAAGACCTTACGCTGATCTCCTATTCGCATGAGCTGAAATACTGCCTGGAGGCTTGTGATATTCTCGAGAAAGAGGAAGGTATCGGCATAGAGGTTGTCGACCCACGAACGCTCGTACCGCTCGATATCGATTGTATCGTGCGATCGATAGAGAAGACAAACCGTGCGATGGTCGTGGTGCAAGCCCCGGGCCGCGGGAGCTTCGGGGAACACATCATTCGGATGATACAGGAGAGGGCGTTCAAAAGCCTGAAATCCCCGGTGAAGCTGGTTTCGGCCTATGAGGTGCCGCCTCCCATGGCACAGTCGCTCGAGAAAGAAAATATTCCCGGTACGGAGAGGATTGTACGGGAAATTAGAGAGCTTCTGTCCGACTGAAACGGCACCGGCGGTAATATACGGCGTAACGGTTTCAGAGGCAGCCGGCCGAAACGCGGTATTCGGCCGGCTCATCATTTCTTCAGAGGCTCGCGTATGAAGCTCGTTCATTTCGGCGCCGGAAGGATCGGGAGGTCCTTTATAGGCGCGCTCTTCTCTGCTGCCGGATGGGACGTCGTATTCGTCGACATCGACGAGGCCGTAATAGACGCCCTCAACCGAAACAGGGAATACCGGATACAGCTGAAGGGTGATCGCGAGGAGACCGTCGTCGTACGCCACGTACGCGGCATTCACGCAGATAACGAGGCCGCGGTTTCCGAGGAAGTATCGGAGGCCGATCTCGTGTCCACGGCGGTCGGAAAGCAAAAGCTTGACGGTGTCGCCGGCCCTCTCGCAGCAGGCATCGTTAAACGGTACGAACGGTTTCCAAAAAGGCCTCTGGATATCGTTCTCTGTGAGAATATGAGGAACGCGGCCGGTTTTTTCCGTAAAAGCCTCGAACGCCGCCTACCCCCGTCCGTCCCGGACTCATATGTCGGATACGTCGAAACCTCCATCGGAAAGATGGTGCCGCTCATGAGCGCCGAGAAACGTCGCGAGGATCCGCTGCTCGTATATGCGGAACGGTACAATACACTCATCGTAGACAAGAAGGGTTTTAGAGGGCCCATACCGAAGATTCGGGGACTGGAACCGAAATCCTGCATGGAGGCGTGGGTCGCGCGGAAGCTGTATGTCCACAACCTCGGGCACGCGGTTTTGGCATATACCTCCTTCGCGTTCTTTCCGGAATACCGGTACGTATGGGAGGCGATGTCGAACCGGGAGCTTGCAGCCGTCACCAAAAACGCCATGTGGGAGTCCGGCAGGGCGCTCATATCGGAGTACCCGTCGGAGTTCGACGAAACGGGTATAAGGGACCATATCGAGGATCTTTTGGAACGGTTCTCGAACCGTGCGCTCGGCGATACGATATACAGGGTCGGTCTGGACCTTAAGAGAAAGCTCTCAGCAGACGACCGTCTCGTCGGTGCGATACGGCTCTGTGTGAAGCACCGGATACCCCCGGTGTTCATCTCTTTCGGCACCGCCGCCGCATTGTTCTTCAGGGCGGCCGGCGAAGACGGCCGTATGTACGAACCCGACCGGCGTTTCATAGAAAAGGAGCTTTCAGGCGGGGTGGAGCGGGTGATCGAGGAGGTGTGCGGTCTTGCCGAGCGGGAGGAAAAGGAGCGCATTACGGAATTCTACCAAAAGATAGAACGCGGGGAAATAGACCCCGATACGCTCCTTCGCGAGGAAACCTGAAAGCGGTGCGGCATTCGGAGCATACGGTTTCGAATGATCGAGTATGGCGTTCTGTATACGGGGCCAGATCTTTATCTGTGAATTATCATTGTAAAAACGTAGTTCGCACGGCGAACTGCAAAGAAAAAAAGATGTGATCATTAAAAACCTCTTTTTTCTTCATATCTTATCCTGTGAATCGTCATTGTAGAACTTTCCGGTGAATGTCAATTGGCAAGGGTTTTTTGGCGTGCAACCGGTTTTCAAGAGATCCCGAGGATGTAAGAAGAATTCGATAACGGCCGGGTATACTTTTTCCACAGCCAAAGGCGCGAATATTTACCCGCCGTCTCTCGACGCCGTATTGCTTTCTGTTTGAACACGTGAAGTAAAACAGTATTATTCAAGCACATATATGCGTTACGGATGAGACACAGACCCTCGGCGATCATTTAAGAAACAGCCCGTAAAGATTTGCCCCCGATGGTACGACTCAGGCTGGGGATCGGTGACGGTCAGCGGTTATGGACTTGGCAAACGGTTTCAGATGGTATAGGTGTGGCGGCATCCGGGAAG
>JAFGTF010000060.1 GCA_016934265.1 Spirochaetota bacterium | reverse complement strand
GTTCATGCCGCTTTCGGGCGCGCTTCCCACGAGCCAGTGGATGCACCCGTCGAAGGTATATCCCTTTCGCTTCCAGGAAGTACAGAGCCCGCCGGGCTTGTCATGAAGCTCGAAGATCGTGGTTTCATACCCGTTTGCTCTTCCGTAGATACCTGCCGAGAGCCCGGCGATCCCGGCGCCTATGATTATAATCGATTTTTCCATAGTACTCTCCATTTATTCATACGATGCAAAATAACGTTCCGTACCAAAGAACCTTTGCTGATTCATGTGCATATTGTGTCATAATCGAGGAAGGAAGTAAAGCGGCTTGTGAGATTCTGAGATTCTGAGGGCGGCAAACTATTACATGTTATTGATTTGGTTACATTCGGAATGGTGATCCATCTCTCCTTGTATATCGTCTTTGCGGTGCCGGTTTATCCAAAATTATATAAATTACAGTCATCTATGAGTGAAGCAAAAAGATTGAAAAGTTTCGGATGGTCTGTTATACTACGGGTCTAAATTTTTATTAACGAGCGTAATATAGGCATTACATATGCTGCTCCCAAGCGGGAAATATAACTTTTAGGGGTAACGAAAAAAATGAAGAACGCAAAAAAATTTTCGTTAATTATTCTTATGGCTCTGCTGATTTGTGTGGTGTCGCTTGTTGGATGTGATACTACAGGCGACACGCCAAATGTTACTATTACCCTGGTGTTTGACACAATACCTGCACCTCCAACAGACGTAACCTCGATCTCGCTTATCGTATCAGGACCCGACCTGGAAACTGTGAGCGCAACGATACCGGCCGCGACCGGAACAGTAACGATCGATGTACCGGCAGGTGACGCTCGGACATTTTCCGTTTCAGCAGAAACATCACTGTCTCCTGATAAAGTCTATGAGGGGGAGTCGGTAGCAAACCTGAGCCCTGGTATTCCTGTCGAAGTCCCGATTACGATGATTGCAAAATACACATCCGAGGGAAGCATTGAATCGCCTGTAGAAATACCTCTAAATAATTTATACATGGGGCGTGTAGGAAAGGGGAAGAGCTACTACCATACAACCGGTACTGGAACAATGGTTTTTTCCATACAGGTAGATGCCCTTGAGGATGATGCGGACATCATCGACTATGAAACCGACAGTACTTACACGTCCCAGGTACAGAAAACCGCAACCGGGCGGGAAGTGAGGGAAACAATAAGTAAGGGAGGGTGGTCCGGCGACCTTTATTTCGCGATTGACGGCAGCGGGACGGATTACCATACGCAGAACGAGGGTACGGCGTACACAATTTATATAGAATCTAATAATGGAACTCTAGTTGGCCCTAATTCGAACCAGGGGTCTATAGGGGATCCTTACACCATACCGCTGATCCCCCCTGGATGGCTCTATTTCGGGATGTGCGGTTCGGATCCGGGCGGCATAAGCTACTACCAGGCAACGGTCAGAGCCGGAACGCCCTACCTGTTCAATACCAGCGGGGGGGTGACTCAACGTGTGTACAGCGATCAGTTCGTTACCGAAGTCCTCTCATTTCCGTATACTCCGAGCGGTAATTCGGTGTACATCTCGGCTGATGGAAATAATTCCATGTTTCAGATAATGATTACCACCAATGAGGGAAGCATATCCGATCCTGTGTACCTCTTCACCGAGAAAACTAACTACGCGGAGGTAGGGGATTCTTCGAGCTACTACCTGTTCGAGGTAACATCCGGTAATAGCTACGATATCTCGGTAACGGGTACTAATGGGGATGTCGATCTCTTTGTGTTCGATGACATCGATTTCACGAATCAGGTCGGCAGCAGTGAAACTGTCGGGGTTGGGTTGGATGAAACGGTTTCCTCACTAACGGCAACAACGAATTTATTCGGGCTGCGTATCGATAACAAGACCGCAGACGCGACCATATTTATTATCACGGTAGCACAAGAGTAGTAACGGTAAAACTATATAAATTCGGGGCATGACAAATAAGGTGACAGGTTGTATCAGGCCCCTGTTACATACCTCCTTCCCTCGTCGAGCATGGCGAGGTAGTTGTCCGCCGGCATGTAGTTCGCCACGGTGTTTCCCGTGCCTAGGCAGTAGCCGGTTCCCTCCATGCACACGTCGAGGGTATCGTGCACACGCCTCCGTATCGCCGCTTCGTCCGCCCTACAGAGAAAGTCCACGTCGATGCCGCCGAGGATCGAGATGCGGCCGCCGTACTTTCTGTACGCATCGGTTACCGGCATGATCGCGTCCTCGAAGGATTGCTTGCCGTCGATGCGGACGTCCTCGATGAGGTCCTCCATGATCGCCTCAATGTTCCCGCAGTTGTGAATGAGGAAGGGTTTGCCGTGATCGTGCGCAACGTCAGCGCAGGCTTTGTGCCAAGGCAATACGGTTTTTCTTAAAAATTCGGGGGAGGCGAGGGTGGCTGTCTTGAAACCCATGTCGTCCGATCCCCAGGCCAGCGGTACGCAGTCGAATTCGCACAGGAGGTTCGTGTAATCGACATAGTACCTGCCTATTTTCTCCGCCACCGCGTCCACGAGCTCCGGTTCGTCGGCCATCTTGTAGCACATCGTCTCGTATCCGAGGAGGAATGACAGCATCTCGAAAATATGTGCGGTGAGGTCGTAGACCCCCATGTTCTCCGGGAGATTTCTTTCGAACCATTCGAGAGCGGAAAGGTCGATGTTGGAAACGGAAGGCCATTTATAGTTCTCGAAATCCTTCCATGATTGAATCGGGCCCGCGTGCTCCTCGGTCCACTCGCGAACTCCCCGGTACTGGCCGCCGATCGAGGTGGTGTCGTTCGCGTCGACGAACGGCATGTCGAAGTGAACAGTGTGTGGTAGAAATTCGAACCGGAAGACGTCGTACCCGAGGAACTCGTGAATCCTGATCTCGCGTTTTAGGTGGAAATGCGGGTCTGATTCGGAAAGCTCACTCACGAGTCCGTACCGCTCCAAGATTATGTCCTTGATTTCGGCGTCGAGGAAGAGTTCGATATGATGGACCCGCTCCGGTTTCTTCTCGCGGCGTAGCACCGCGAGCAGCTCGTCGACGTCGGGTACTATACTTATATCTTCAAGAAGGCTCATATGGTTTAGTTAGTAAATAGTATGATGATAGTGTACATAAGGAACTAGCTTTATGCCAGCAGAATATCAGAGGGTTACAGATACACGTAACCGCGTTCTGTCGGAAATATAACTATTATTGCAACTTTAACGCTTAAACGAATATCGTAAACCGTATTGACATAATCCTCGGTGGGTATACATTAATTAGAGGGACGTCATGTTTAATGATCAGTTTAGTGAAGTAAGTACAGTGTTCCTGAAATAGTCAACCCCAATAAAATCCTCAGGAAATTATCATTGACAAAACCTTCCCGATTATTAGAATGATCACTATTACGTTCGTGTTGCTTCTCATTGCGATGAAGAGGACATCATATGTACATACCCGTAATGTCCCTATGGTCGTATAAAACATATTTGAATAGGTCTCTGCATATTTAATAGGGGATAAAAGGAATGTATCAGGGGGAAAAATGAAAAAAAGTCTAATCTTAAAAGATAGAGCGGCGTGTAAAGTGCGGGTATACATGATGTTGTTCCAGGCCGGTATCTTCGCTGTGGCAGCAGTGCTTGCATTGGCGCTCTTGGCAGGGTGCGTCTCCGACGGCGGAGGAGGGCAAACTTCGACTCCTGAGGCCGGTGATACGCAGACCTACGATACGGGAGACGACAACCCGTCGTTCAGCATGGTCTATGTGCCCGGGGGGCTGACCTTTCCTACTGGTGAAAATGATAATGACGGTGATCAGATCGTTAACAACGTTTACTGGATCGGCGAGACCGAGGTAACTTATGAGCTGTGGTCTGCGGTGTATCTATGGGCAACATCCGGGAGTACCGGAACGGGAGCAGGTGAATACACGTTTGCAAACGGAGGATCTGAGGGTGACGGCGACGGAGATACCCCCCAGCATCCGGTGACCCAAATCAACTGGCGTAGCGCCATGGTATGGACGAATGCATTGACCGAGTACTGCAACGCGCAGATCGGGACGAGCATCGGGTGTGTGTACAAAGACGGGAGCACTCCCATACGGGACTCCAGTAATGATAATGCCACGCTGTGTGATGGTGTGACCCCTGATTCTGCCGCTGGCGGTTTTCGCTTGCTTACGAGCAATGAATGGGAGCTTGCTGCGCGGTATATCGGTACAAACGCCCCTTCAACAGGGGATGATCTCGATACGCAAGCGGTGACCACCAATGTGTCCGGCACCACCTATTACTGGACACCGGGGTCCTACGCCAGCGGTGCAACAAAAGATGTTGCTGATCAGGAGGCAACGGGAGCGGTTGCCTGGTACACGGATAACAGTGATGCGAGCACACATATTGTGAAAGATACGGCGAATATCAGCCCTAACGCTCTGGGCCTCTACGACATATGTGGCAATGTACAGGAATGATGCTTTGATTTGATCGATACTAACCGGGAGCAGCGAGGTGGAAGCTACTACACCTCCAACTTTGGTCTTCAAATTGGCACGGTAACTAGCACCACCCCTGAAAACACGAACTCCGTCTTCGGCTTCCGCCTTGCGAGAAACGCGGATTGAGCTGACACTCGATCCACCTGGGCATTTGCCTGCTTTGTAGCCGTAATTTCAATCTCGTAAAATTAGAGGGACAATATTCTCAATTAACAGTATAGCTAACTAGGTACACTGTCCCGGAAATAGATAAAAGGAGGAAATTTCGATGATAGTCGTCCGGGTGTCGATGATAATACAGCGCGGCAAACGGGGCGAGGCGGTACAGCTTTTGAAGGAGCGGGACGAGCTCATGCGGAAGGAGGGGGTCACCGCGGCCGCGAGAATGTACGTTCGAAGGCTCGCTTCGCCGGGAGCGCCCGAGATCGTCCGTGAGTACGAATACCAGAGCTTCTCGGAGTACGAGGAGGCGTGGGCGGAGCGCATGTCCGAGACAGGGGAGATGAAGCGCTGGTCCGCGAAGTTCGACTCGCTTGTGGTTCCCGGCTCCATGGGGTACGAGGTCTACGAGATAGTGTAACAGCGAAACTATGCCGAGAATTGAGCGCAATGCGAAAGATGCGTGATGAATACGGTAATCCGGCGGGGCTTTCCGCTTGGCTGCTGCGACGTTTCGCATAGTACAATTTGAGTGCGTAAAACGGCGCTTTCTTTATTTTCTCTAACCAACTATTTTCCTGTGACTTATCCGATATCATGCACTACACTTTATTACGTAAACTATCACACATAAAGCATAAAAGGGTACGACGTGGACTATACGTACATCGACAGGGCGGGGAAGCTCGCCGCCTACCTTCACGACTTGAAGAAAGCGGGCAAAGACACGATCGCCCTCGACCTTGAGGGGGAGTTCAACCTGCACCAGTACGGCGAGAAGCTGTGCTTAGTCCAGGTTTACGACGGCAAAGATGCAGTCATTATCGATCCGTTCAAGGTACAGATGCACCATATAAAGCGATTTTTCGAAAACAGGTCCATACTGAAAATCATGTTCGACGCGTCCGGAGACCGGGCGTTCATGTATAAGAACTACGGAATAGACCTGCTCTCCCTGCTTGACCTCCAGGAAGCGGTGGACCTCCTTGAACATGAAAAATCCGACCTGAAGTCGGTATTGAAGAAGGTACTGAAGATAGACGGCGGAATGTCGAAGAAAAAGCTTCAGAGGTACAACTGGACAAGGCGGCCGATAGAAAGCGGCGCGATAGAATATGCGATCAAAGACGTTCTTTACCTCTTCGACCTGAAGGACAGGCTGCTGCCCGAAATTATAAAAAGGGGGTTGCTGGATCAGTTCATTCTGAGGAACCTGCAGGCGCAGAACAAGCCGCACGTGTACGGCAACACGCCGAAGCTGTTCGAGTCCGGGAAGTTCAGGTCTCTTATTAAGGATAAGCAACGGATTTTTAAAAGGCTGTTCGAGATACGGGAGCGGTACGCAAAGAACCTAAACCTTCCGCCGAACAGCGTGTTCCCAAACGATCTCCTATTCGAGCTGGTCGAGGGCGGGACCCGCGCCCGTGATATCAAATTCGGAAAAAGGGTGCCTGAGAGAGTGCGAAAAAGGATTATCGAAGATATGGAAAAGGCGATATGGGGGAGTGGACGGTAAAAGGCGTATTGTATACCCTTAAATATTATATATATTGCGACTGACGAGGAACCCGTGCGATATAATTCAATCGAAGAAATTAGAACATGGAAAGAAAGAGGTATGCTCCCGGGGAAATGGCCCTATCTGATGCTCCCAGTACGCACGCTGCTGTTCTTTGCATTCGGTCTGCTTTTTCTGCTCGCGCTTGGGCTGCAGAAAGGTGCGGACCCGCTGCAGCAGGTGACCCGATGGTGGTTCTTTCAGGTCATATTCACCAATATCGTATGCTTCATTCTTCTCCGGCGCCTGGTAAAGAAGGAAGGGGTATCCTATTTCAGCCTATTCAGTATTGATAGAAGCCTCATAAAACAGGATCTAAGGATATTCCTTCTTATTCTCGTACCATCAGGTATCCTCGGAGTAGGAGGCATGTTCGGGTCCTCGCTGCTGCTGTACGGTGATTTATCTCCCCTCGAGATCATGAATCAGCGATTGCCGGTATGGGCTTCGGCGGCAGCCCTGCTGGTGTTCCCTGTGACTATCGCCTTCGTTGAATCTCCTACCTATTTCGGCTACTGCCTGCAGAGGATCGAAGTCGTCTCCGGCCGCAGGCTCGCGGCATTTATTCTTTCCGTCTTTTTCCTTGCGGTCCAGCATATGGGCATACCGATGGTGTTCGAGGCGAACTACTTGTTCTGGCGGTTCTTGTCGTTTCTCCCGCTTGCAGCCTTCTTTGGGTGGGTTTATTTACGGATACGGAGACTGCTTCCACTGGTCATCGTGCATTTCCTCATGGATTTACAGGTATCGGTGATGGTGTTTATAATGTCGGTCAGACCGCTCCTCTGAAAATTGGAAAACACACGCGAATAAGGGTCAAGTGAATGAGTCAGTATAGATTATCGCTCGCAGGCTTCAAGGGATGTCCTTTCTCATCTGTCCCGCGTCCGAGGTCCTGTAAAGGGTGCGGTACGGGGAGATGAATAAGGACACCCTTTCTACGTGCTGTTGCGGAGATCACCGAGTTAAGGGGATATATTACTTTTTCACGGGATGGTAAAACACGAGTTATGTTTCTGAAATAGGAAGACGGAGAGAATGCACAGAAAAAAACTGCTTGATCTCCTTGAGCGCTACAGGAAGAAAAACCCGGATGAATCGGCCGTAGTCGACCGCTTCGTGAGTTTCATATCCGCCAATCCCGGCTGCTTCAAGCGTTCGCTGCAGGAAGGCCATATCACCGGGTCCGCGTGGGTGGTGGACAAGAGCGGCACCCGGGTGCTTCTCACCCACCACAAAAGGATGGACAAGTGGGTGCAGCTTGGCGGCCATACGGACGGCCACCACGACGTGCTCGAAACAGCGCTCCGCGAGGCCGAGGAGGAGTCGGGGATCGACAGCCTCGAGCCGCTGTCGGAAGAGATCTTCGACATCGCCGTTCACACGGTACCAGCGCTGGGAGACGAGCCCGAGCATTTTCACTACGACGTCCGGTTCGCCGTCACGGTCACGGATTCGGAGGACTATACCGTGAGCGACGAATCCCATGACCTCGCCTGGGTGGAGGTTGACAAGCTCTCCGAATATACCCGGGAAGAATCGATGCTCCGGATGGGAAGGAAGTGGGAAAAAAGAGCTTTCAGCTATTAGCGGTCAGCTTTTTGCAAAACCCCGTTCAAGGCATTTCGTCTCATCTATCTGTCGAGTCTATTCTTCTTCAATTACAGGACAAGGGAAGCTTTCTCTTTTAATAACCCATAACTGTGTATAAAGAATAGTTTTTTAAGTACTATAAACGCGTTTTTACACTTTGATCGATTGAATTGATTTATAATATCTAATTTATTAAAAATAAATATATTATCAAAAGGGTTGACAATACCGTTACGGGTGATACAATACGAAAAGTGATATGCGGATCAGAGAATGCCGAAAAGATAGGTAGCATGCTAACGGCCGATAGAGAAAGAAAATATACTGTTTTCTCTGCTGCGATTCTGACCTCGGTACTTACTTCAAGTATTACACCTCACAATACGTGTGTTCTCACAATGTCTCTTTCATTCTTAATGTAGTTACTGTTTCGAAAGCGTTCTCTCCGCAGATCCTCGCGTATCTGAAACATTTCAATCTGCTTTGCTCGAGCCGGTAATTCGTTATGTAAGTGAATTCGCAGCAAATTTCGTCATTGGGGCTGCCGGCTGTTTATATGACTTGATAAGGTTATCGAGGCTTCTGTTTAGAGGGAGGGACATAAATGAAACGATTGGCGATATCGGTACTTTTGATAATATCAAGCGCCGCATATACCTATTGTCAGGACATCGTGACTATCGAGGAGGATGCAGTGCGTTTTACCATCGAGTCGAAGGATGTCGTACAGATTAAATCGAGCGGGCTCATAGGGCCTGCGGGTCCTGTCGGATCAATAGTGATCTGGCCCACAGAGATTGTACCTGAGGGGTATCTCGTGTGCGACGGCAGGGAGGTATTACGTTCACTGTATGAAGATCTGTTTAACGTGATAGGCGAAAGGTTCGGGGCCGGCGACGGCAGCACCACTTTTAATCTTCCTGACCTCAGAGGGGTATTCTTGAGGGGATGGAATGAAATGAGAGCGGATGAATTCTCGGATCCGGAAACCGATAGCCGCTCGAGACCAGCCGCACCCGGTGCGACGATATCCGGCGGAAACCATGTGGGAACGTTTCAGCTGGACTCCTTTAAACGCCATCATCATCGCAGCGAGTCTCAGGGCTCCTGTTCTATTACAAGTTCGGGGTCATACAGATATCCCTGGGGGCAGTCCTACGGAGGGAACTGGTTTTCTGACTATTCGGGAGGAGTAGAGACCCGTCCGAAGAATATCGCAATGATGTTCGTAATAAAGTATTGACGGCAATGCCGCCGTGTAAATCGCCGGAGGGGAACAGATGTGAAAAAAGCATTCTACTCCGCAGTTGTCTTTTTCATACTATCGGCAGCTCCACTCATTGCGCAACAGATTCTTAATGACGGTAGCTTCAGTTATCGGATCCCGATAACACTTCCGCCTGGAACCAACGGTATGGGCCCCGATCTTTCACTCCTCTATAATTCGGCGAACGGGAATGGGCTGCTCGGTATGGGCTGGGTCCTTTCAGGACTTAAGGTGATTACTCGCGATCCATCGTATCCAATTCGATTCAATAATGAAGACCATTATATGCTTGACGGTATGAAGCTGGTTATGGGACATGACGGGTTTTACCATACGGAGATTGAAAGCTACCTGAAGATAGAGGCGTATTCTTTGAACAGTCCCTCTTCATACTGGATCGTACGGAGGAAGGACGGCACTACATTGTATTTCGGGAGCCGTTCCGAGGCACACACATCGAAAAACTGCGGCCGCATTGAAGCTGTCGGTAAAGACGGAAGGGCCCGATTATGGGCTTTGAGTAAGGTGGAAGACCCGCACGGAAACAGCTATATCATGGTATATGATGAAAGTAGTGTGGATGTATCAGGAGATTATTACCCTGCCGAGATCATATACACAATGGGAAACGGTTTGACCCGCTATCGTACCGTGACATTCGAGTATAAAGAGAGGCGCGATAAGGAGAGGAGATATTTTCCAAGCTTTGTACAACAAGAAAAACTTCTGGAGTGGATAGTGGTTCGGATTGACGGGAACCTTTTCAGAAAGTACAGGCTTGTTTACGATGAGCGGGATCCGCCATACCGAAGCACGCTTCAAACGCTTGAAGAGTATGGTTCCGATGGAACGATGCTTCATCCGACGGCCTTTTTCTGGACCGAGAGACAAAACGAATACCAGAACGGAATTCTTGATTGGCATTACACAAGCATGCTTGCACGAGATTGGCGTCTTGTCCAGGCAGATATCAACGGGGACGGTATGATCGATCTTTTGGTCTCTTATACGGACCATGAGGGTTGGCGGACGCTTGCCGCGAAAAGTAACGGTGACGGAACCTTCGAACCCGCGGTGCTCGATTGGCATTATACGGGGGACCTGGCTCTCGATTGGAAGGTCATTCCCGGAGACTTGAACGGTGATGGAAAGGACGATCTCACAATATCGTATACCGATTGTTGCGGGTGGAGGACGATAAGCGCGTTAAGCAGAGGGGACGGTACATTTTCGGACTGTGGTATTGATTGGCATTATACCGATTGTCTTGCCACGGACTGGATACTGGGTTCCGGGGACATCGACGGAGACGGGAGAACGGACCTTATAGCTTCGTATACCGATAGACAGGGCTGGAGGACTCTGGGGGTGATAAGTTCCGGGAATGGAAAATTCGAACCGTACAGGCTTGTCTGGCATTCCAGTGATTGGCTGGCAATCGATTGGCGGTTCAAGACGGCTGACCTGAACGGGGACGGGATGGAGGACCTTCTTATTTCCTATACAGATCACGAGGGCTGGAGAACGTTTACCGTTCTAGGTAATGGCGACGGTTCGTTTCAAGGGTATAATCTGTGCTGGCATTATACGAGCATGCTGGCAAATGACTGGGCTATTACTACCGCAAACATGAACGGCGACGGATCGACCGACCTTATCGCATCGTATACCGATAAAGAAGGCTGGCGGACCTTGAGCGTACTGGGCAAGGGTGACGGAACGTTTACAGGTTCTTTCCTCGACTGGCACCGTACCGATTGGATGGAACCGGTCTGGCAATTTTCTCCGGCGGACATAAACGGCGACAGACGGTCCGACTGTGTGATTTTCACAACAAACGAGGACGGCTGGGAAAGTATTACGGTCATGGGGAATGGTGACGGGACATTTAGCTCGGAGGCGAATCCCCATCACTATACCTGTATGCTGGCCGACGATTGGGATGTGGTGCCGGTTGACTTCGATGGAGACGGCAAAGCGGACCTTATCGCGTCGTATACCGATCATGAAGGATGGAGGACTATTAACAGCAGGGTGGGTCCGGGAGGAGAAGACCTTATATATAAAGTCACGAACAGCATGGGAGGGAGGATCGAACTGCGATATACCAAAGTTTCCTGTATAGCCGGTGCAGTGGATACGTCTCAAACCGCATATCCGTTCGTTGCCAATAAGAGCCCGCGGTACCTCGTTACACAAAAGCTGCTCTATGACGGTTTGGGCGGTGTATTGAGTTTCAGTTATGGTTACAAAAGCGGAATGATATTTCTCGGGAAACCATGGGAGAGGAAAAACCTTGGGTTCCGATGTGTAAGACGGAAAAACGATACAACGGGAGATCGCACGGAAACAGAATTTCTTCAGGAAAAGCCGTCGGTCTCGGGATTAATTGAAACCGAAGCGGCGTTCGATCCTTATGGAAAAAAACTCAGGCAGGTCGACTATGAATACGAAGTATCTGATTACACTTCATCCGACGGTGCGATTTATACCGTTTTAGAAACGGATGAGTATATGTGCGATTACGAAGAAGGGGAGCTCGCGGAACAATTTCGAAAACAGTTTTGCGAATACGATTATATAGGTAATGTTCTAAAAATTATTGACCATGGACAGGTAGGAGACCCGCTTGACGACAAATGTACTGAGTTCGAGTATGTTTATAATATGAAGAGTAATATGACGAAACCTTCAAAGATATCCGTTTACAGCTACGATATGAACGACGAGTACTCGCTCGAGTCCGAGGTCAGATATTTTTACGATGGCAGCGAGTCCGGCGATTATATCGAGAAAGGGCTGGTTACGAAGAAAGAAGATGAAAACGGAGGAGGATTCGGCGTTATTATTCGCGGCTACGATGTCATAACAAGATATGGATACGATCTATGTGGGAATAAAATCTGGGAGAAGGATGGGCGGGCGAGTAGTGGTGAATACAACGGCTATACCGTTCAGACGGAATATGACCCGGTTTTCCATACCTTTAGGATATACGAAACGAACGCGCTGGGTCAGAGTGAAGAATATTTCTATAATGAGCTGATGTATAATACCGGCCGGTCTGACTGCAACGGACAGCTTTGGAAGACCGATTATGATGGCTTCGGCAGGATTATTTCGAGTACCTCCCCCGGGGAAGAGGATCTCGCTCCTACCGTGCTAACGACAAATACGGAAGTGCAACTACTTGAAGACGGGACTATATGGAAGCCTGTTTGTAAAAAGACAGCTAATAAGGAAAAGGCTGGCCAATATCTGGAAACGTATGAGTATTACGACGGTTTCGGTCGAATGATCCAGAAGAAAACGGAGTCAGGCGATAACGGGAAATGGGTGACGGCCGATTTTTATTATGATGAATTGGGGAGAAATTTCAAGACTTCCGTTCCATACCACCATATAGACTGCGGATATTCGCCGCGGGCAGAACAAAAGCCATGTACGCGGGAGGAATATGATACCCTCGGTAGAAAGGTTAGGTCCTATAATACTGACGGGACTTATAAGCAGAGTATTTATAGAGGTAATTTAGTAACCTCGATAGATGAAGAAGGACACGTAAAGACCAGGGAAGTGCGGGGAAATATAAGGATAGAAAAGCAATACAATGGAAAATATCCGGACATACAGGATCATACAACTGTCATAGTGAAGGAAACGGGCAATGGCACGCGTACCATCGACGAAGCTGGAAATATAACGGAATCGGAGCGTGACAAGCTCGGTAGAATCACGAGACATCTCGATCCCGATCTCGGAGAATGGTTCTACTATTATGATGCAAATGGAAATCGTACAAGAAGGTTGGATGCGAAAGGCCAGACCATCGATTATGAGTATGATCGATTGAACAGGCTGGTTCTAATACGGTACCCCTCAGGCGGGAATGTACTGTATCGATATGACGAGGAGGGACATGGCTGCTCAATCGGAAAATTAACCGGTATCTCTTATCCCGGCGGATTTCGAAGCTTCTCATATGATGCGTGCGGGAGAACAATACTAGAAACTCACACCATACAGGGAAGGTGCAGGGTCATCGAGACTGAATATGACTCTATGGGCAGGATCGAAAAAAAGAAATACCCTGACGGTGAAATTCTTACTTATGAATACGACGATGGCGGGACTCTTGCGGCTATCTATACTGAAATCGATGGAGAGGACAGGTATTATTATGTGAAAGACATTCGGTATAATCCTCTTGGCAAGCTTGCACGAATATCATACGGGAACGGTGTGTCGACGATGTATGATTACTATGATACTGAAGTCGAATTTGATCCTTCTTCAGAAACGAACTTCAGTTACCGCTTGCGCAAGATCGATACGTATCCCCATGACATCATACGGTTGTACTATGAATATGACAGGTCGGACAACGTAGTCCTTAAACAGAATCTGATCAATTACTATTACACGGAAATATACGAATACGACGACCTGAGCCGTCTCGATAGCGCAAGCTCGTTTCTTTATGGTTATAATGATTACATATACGATGATATTAATAACGTGTTGGTGATGGAGGGTAGGAATTTCGCTTATAGCGACCAAAGACCGCACGCAGTTATTTACGACGGTATATTTTCATATTCGTATGACCTGAACGGTAATATGGTTTCGAGAAGCGACGGTACCATGTATGAATACGATTTCGAGAATAGGCTGGTTGCAACATCCGACGGACGAGCTTATTCTTATGATGATAGTAGAAACCGTATTTTAAAGATGGAAGAAGGGTTGCTCACACTTTATTTCTTTCCTCAATATGAAGAGGAGTATAGACTGGCGGAAGAAACGTGTAACCGGGTCAAGTATTACTATGCAAACGGTGAGCGTATTGCTCGTTACTCGGATAGGGAGGGACTTCTGTTTTTTCACTGTGATCATCTTGGTTCCTCTATGAGGATTACAGATGGCAAAGGTGAGCTGCGCGGGGTATTCAAGTATGGTCCATACGGAACCGAGCTTGTCAGGTATACTATAGATGATATCTTGGAAACGTGGATCATTGAAAACGAATTGATCGAGGGAATTAATGATTTCAGGGCCTTGAGCTCAATTGAAGTGGGCTTTTCGATAATAGATGAGAAAGCCTATGTACAGTTTACCTCTGGAGAGCGGGTTGTCCTGAAGGCTGGCGTAAAAATACAAAACGGGGCGCGAGTATCGGTACGGATTAACCCGTTGCTCGACGAGCCTGATACGGACCTGTCAATCAAGTATCTATATACAGGGCGGGAAAAGGACGGCAACGGGATGTACTATTACGGCGCACGCTATTATGAGCCGGATTTGGGGCGGTTCATTACGCCCGATCCTGTGAACAGATATGCCTACTGTTACGACAATCCGGTGAAATACATCGATCCATCGGGTAATAGTCCGATACCTATGCCATGGGAACCAGAAGAAGAAGTTAAGGCTTCTGATGATACTAATCAAGAAAGAGTAGAAAGAGAAAATAAAGAAGATACAGTTGAAGAAGGGGTTAATGATGTTATTGATTTTTTTGATACATTAAAGGAATATGGTTTTTCATCTGGGTTTGATTTATATGAATGGGGAATAAAATTAGGCTTATTGGGCGTATCTACAGGAGCTAAGATTGAGGAATCAATGAAAATTTATGGCTCTATTCAAGTATTACTATTAAGCGTTGAGGTTGGAGTTGAGATACCAAATGGTGAAATTTATAATGATGTGAATATGGCGGTCAAAGGCCAGATTGGGCCTGCATATGTAAATTGGAATTTAGAGAATTTCACCAAATCTTTATGGAGTAATATCGAATATGTTAGAGAAGAAGATTGGAGTAAATGGTAGCTAAGTAATTTTTATATCTAAAAAGAGATAGACTAAAAAATATTGTTATATGTGTTTTTAATATGGATATAAAAATGGATAAAAAAAAAGGATCTAAAAAAGTAGGCTTTCTCGTAAGATTCCTAGCCTTTATAATTGATGTTTTTATTGTAGGTTTTATTAATATGTTTTTATTTTTTTTGGTTATGATCATCTCATATTTAATAATTCGGGATTTCGAATTATATAAAATGATTTTTATAAAGAATCTTATTCCAATTATTCTGGGAACCCTATTCATATCCACATGGACAATATACTACATATGTCTTTTAAAACGATTTGGAGTTACAATCGGGGGAAGTGTATTCCGGTTACAGATTATCAACCAGGATTTTACACTTGGCCTTAGTTACAGGACTGTGGTTCTACGGTATCTTGGGTTTTTACTGACCGTTATTTCTTGTGGTATCGGAGGCTTATTGATCCTATTTAATAAAGAGAAGAAGAGCCTCCAGGATTATATTGCGAAAACGTACGTGGTATTTAGATAATACCATTCAGAAATCAAG
>JAFGTF010000059.1 GCA_016934265.1 Spirochaetota bacterium | reverse complement strand
TAATTTATTCTTATATATTTTTATATATATTTTTCATTTAAATCCAATAATTTCGAAAATATTACAAGCTTTTATAGTTATGTTATGGAATTTTCCTCTCCAAAAATATTGGGTTTTTAAAAACAGGTTATATAATAAAGAATCGTAAAAATTATATCACTTAGGAATTAAATTAATTTTAATGAATGTCCCAAAGTTACATGATTTACTCCTATTAGAATTATTTTAAAGGACAGTTATAATCCTCTTCTATTTTTCGCCTTCTGCACTGCCTCCATAGCTTTTGTTTTTATATATTTCATATTAACAGTCCTAGTACCCTGTTGTGGGTGTTGCCGATAATGATACAATACCTCCTGGATCATTCCAATGTTATGTACTTCTGAAATTCTAAGCCAGTAATCGTAATCCTCAGCAGGCCATGCATCGGGGTCATAAAAGCCAACAGTATCGATTATCCTCTTTCGAAACATCACTGTCGGAGAAAAAATACAGTTTATTTCTAATAATTTATCACGAATTAAAATAGGATCATCAGGTACACTTTTAGATTGTTTTAACCACCAATCATCTCTTTTATTTTTACCATTTCTGTTAATATACTGCACCCAGCTGGCAACGAGCTCAATATCTGGATGAGTATCCAAATATTGGACTTGTTTTTCCAATCGACTTGGGAGGCTGATATCATCAGCATGTTGAATCGCTATATATTCTCCCACTGCCTTTCTTATTCCCTCATTAACAGATTCAGTAAGTCCTGTATTAATTGGATAGTTAATAAGTTTAATATTTGGCATCTGAGTGTAAGTGTTAATTACCTTTTCAGTACCATCATCAGACCCATCATCTCTTATAATGACCTCAAAATCTTTAAAAGTCTGCTTCAAAATGCTTTCCATTGCTTCTTGAAAATATTTTATACAATTATACACCGGAAATACTACTGATACTTTAACCACTACAATGCTCCTCTATGAGTTTCTTTTTCTATATTATATTTTTTATAAATTTCTCGTGTCCACAGAGAAAGAGCAATCATATTCTGATAAGAACGAATTATTACACAGTAAGTTCAAGTTTCTCAAATGTCAATTGAAACTGGAGAATAAAAAAGATGTACACATGGGTGAAATAATGTTTGAAATAGAACAGAATGAGGTATACTATAGTTTTTTTCGAGTACCAAATTGAACTTAATTATACACTAACTCATCAACAGATTAAACGAATTGAAACACAATTAAATAACCGCCATAGAAAATGTCTTAATTACAATGTGCCTTTAGAAATGTTTAAATCCAAGTGTGGCACTTACTTATTGAACACGGGACTAATAATGTTTAGGTTTTTCCCGGTATTACTTAGGATGTAGCGTACGGTTACTTTTAGGAAGATAGTATAGCTGTAATATTATAGCTCGTGTGAAACTCGAACTTACATTCATATAGGATATGGTAGACGGTTGTATGGGATTAAGGTCACCGTCAATATATAAGGTCGGGATTACACAAAACTAAAGGGTAACGTGTGGCTAAAGGATTTCCAAAGTGTTACGATTTAAATAATTTCGATAAGGTTACGACAAATCGTTTCGGGTTTGATCTTCTTATCTCTCCAAGATACAAGATCCTATATGTAGATGAAGTGTATGAGGAGATGACGTCACTCCTGATAGGCCAGAACGCAAAAGGAGTGAGCACATTCATAGATGTCGGCGCCCACTTCGGGTTCTTTTCCGTACTGGTGGGTCTTTGTAATCCTTTATGTAAGATCCTTGCTTTTGAACCGGTGCCGGAGAATGTTGCGGTCATGCAAAAGAATTTCACGCTTAACGGTGTGAATGCGGTTGTGAATCAGGCCGCGGTATCCGACAGCTCGGGGCGTAAAACTTTTCAGATTTCCGAAGCTTCCGATAATTCCGGCTTCATAGCAAATCCCAATGATGGAGTGATTGGAGCGATAGAGACCGATGTAGTGCGGTTGGACCAATACTGCGATCAGGTTGCAGAAGGCCCGGTTATGATCAAGATCGATACCGTGGGTAATGAGCTGAAAGTACTGGGCGGAATGAAAGGGCTTATTGAACAGTGTAGCGACCTGCGTCTCATTGTCGAATTCAATCCGGCCTGTTTAGAGGCGAATGGTTCAAGGGCCGATTCATTGCTTGATCAAATCGAAAGACTCGGGTTCGATGCATTCTTCATCGACGATAAAGAGCTCAGGTACGACAGGTATCGCCCCGGCTCCGGGTGGCGGGAGATTATAGGCAAAAGAGGGAAAATGAATCTTTTCTGTATAAAGAAACAACGTTCCCTGAGCTTGTGCGTCTTCAGCCACTCGTCGGATTTAGCCGGGGCGGAACGATCGCTGCTCGAACTGCTCGACAGCCTGACGAAAAAATACGGCACGGTCTGTACCGTAATTTTTCCGAATGACGGCCCTCTCGTGCGAATGCTCAATGAGCGGGGTGCGGCAATAGTGATAACCGGTTTTCAATGGTGGTGCGCAGTAACATTACCACTCTACAAGGAAATACGATCATTGATGCACGGCAGCTTTGAAAACATCGAACGAATATATCCGGCGATAGCAAAGATGGACCCGGACGTCGTTCTGACCAACACTGTAGTCATTCCATGGGGGGCGGTAACTGCGTTCAAACTCGATCGGCCGCATATCTGGAGAGTGAGCGAGTTTGCGGCGTTTGAATTTTATTATACCGAAAAAAAAACTCTTGAAATTATCGAGGCTTCCGCCAATAATATTTTGGTCGTTTCAAGGGCGATTAAAGAAACTCTCTTCAAGAATACCGATCCGGAGAAATGTGCGGTATCTGGTTATGGGAATATTGCTCTCTCAGAAGAGACAGAGTCGGCACAAAAGATATTTACATATAATAATTCAATTAAACTTATCATATCAGGAACTGTTTCCAGTCATAAAGGACAGGATGATGCGGTTCATGCGATAATGAAACTTCTACATGTAGGATACAATGTAGAACTCTGTATATTAGGAAACGTGGCATCTCCGTTCGGTCAGGTATTAAACGCATTAGTAAGTGAAGAAGGTTTAGATGAGAGAATACACTTTGTAGATTTTGTCGAAAATGTCCGTGGTATTATTGAACAAGCCGATGTCGGGCTCATGTGCTCGAGGAATGAAGCGTTCGGGCGTGTTACCGTGGAGGCTATGATGCTGGGCAAGCCGGTGATCGGCACCAATACCGGCGGCACGGTGGAAATAATAGAAGATGGAGTCGATGGTTTGCTGTATGCGCCCGGTGATGTCGATCAACTGGCCGAGAAAATGGTCTTTTTCATAGAAAACCCGGAAAAGATTGGGGAGTTCGGCAAGCGTGCGAAAAAATCCGTTTCCCGGAGACTCAGCGAAAGACCAGACGACGAGTATATATACAGATTGTCACAAGGGCTGAAGGGAAAGCCCAACCCGAAGTCGACCCGGTTGGCGAGGTTGGTTTCGGAATGGGAGGAGGATGTCGGGCCTGAAGGAACGCCGCAAGATCAGACCCAGGTCCTGCGGAATGCAGGAGACAAGATAGACGTGGGGGTGACGATGTCGCGACGAATGAGGGACTTATTATTTCCTCCCGGCAGTTGGCGGTCCAGTGCGACTAAGAAGGCTCTCCACCTTTTTACGTTCTCTTCTTCCAGGACGAGTAATTGTGAATTGAAAAGAAACGTACGTTTTATTAATAAATCCGTTTATTTTAATCGGGAGTGGTACCTGACCCATTATCCGGAAGTCGTTCGGGAAGGGATGGACCCTGCGCTGCACTATTTATCCATCGGCGGTTTAAACAAGCTTGATCCAGGCCCGGACTTTTCAAGCGAATGGTATCTCGCGCATTATCCTGATGTTCAAGCATCGGGAATCAATCCGCTGGTCCATTATCTGCGCTATGGTAAGCGGGAAGGGCGGGTAGGAAAACCGGGTGCATTCAAGAAAATAGATGGGTAAAGGAGAACAGCATCAGCCGCAATAGAAATGCAAAAGAATGGGTTGACCAAATAAAAGATACCGATTATGTGATTTTCCACAAGGGTATTACTCCAGAACGGTATTCAAGGGGCAGTGTGCCCGCCAATCGCTTGAAAGCCCTGCTCAGAAAGACCTCCCGGGCAATCTATTACCGACTGCCTCTCTCCGAGCGAAAAAAAAGGCTCTTGAAATCCTTCATGTATGAAAAACTGGGATTCTTGATTCGCAATACGGAGACATATAAACAGTGGCACAACAACAGGTTGCCTTTTCGGAAACGTATTGTCGACTCTAAACCAGAAAAACGACGTCACAGGGTCAAATACCCCGTATTTATCCGTCAGGAGCATAAGGAAGTCGTAAAAACCATTGCCGGTTCCGGGCTTTTCGATCCGTCCTTTTATCTGCAGCAGTATCACGGGGCACGAACGTCGGGAATGGATCCTCTGGTTCATTATGTACTGCACGGAGCTAGAGAAGGCAACGATCCGAATCCGCTATTCGATACAGAAACGTACAGCGTGGTAACCGGCATCGATATTTCGAAAGTGAATCCGCTGTTGCATTTTATCGAGAACGGCTGTGTGCCGAAAGCGGGAGCCTATCCGGATGCCGACGCTTTGATTGAAATCCAGACGAAGCTCTACCGAAACGGCCGACTCGACATGGTCAAAGACTCTAGAAAAGATCATCGTGGTGCCGCCGTTTTTATTCAATGCGGTCCCGACTCCCGCCATACCGACTGGTATGAGGCCGGGACTCGATCGTGGGATTTTTATGTGAATTATTACGACGATCGGTACATGGACTCTTCCATAGGAGACGTGCTGTTCCTGCAGAAAGGACCCGGATCGAAATGTTCCGCTTTCTGGACCATGATAAGGGATTACCCTAAGATGGTGTGGGAATACGATTATTGGCTGCTCATGGACGACGACCTGATTACCAGCATACGTGATATCGATCGTTTTATAGAGGTAGTCGCGGATAAGAACTTAGATTTGGCGCAATTAAGCCTAACACACGATTCATACTGCGCATGGCCGATGTTCAAGACGGTCTCCAAGAGCACGATTCGACCTGTGAACGGTGTTGAAATAATGAGCCCTGTTTTATCGAGGCGCACCTTGCGTGTTGTAAAGCACCTGTTTTCTCAAACCGTATCCGGTTGGGGTATCGGCTTGGCGTTAGGAAAGATCGTGCGCGAAAAAATAGGGACGGTACCGGCGGTAGTAGACACATGCTTTATGAAGCATACGAAGCCCATCGATACATCCGCAGGCAGTTACTATAGTTTCCTGCAGAAGGCGGGCATTAGTGCCAGAGTGGAGCTTAGGCATCTGCAGCGCTTATACGATACCGAAACCGTATTGTATGAGCTGTAACATCTCAAAGACAGCGGGTGGAAAATGTTCGATCATGTGGCTTTGGAAGAGATCATAGTCGATCGTAAGAGCGAATTAAAAAATAACAGCGTCGGCTCAGTGGCCGTTGCAATGATCAGGAACGAAGGCGATATAATTGCAGCGTGGCTTTCGCACGTATCGGCGTGCTTCGACAAGGTCCTTGTGGTCGACCATCAATCAACGGACGGAACATTCGAGATACTGTCGGACCTGGCAACGTCTTCCGATAAATTGTGGCTCTATCGATTCAATAACCCCGGTTATTATCAGGCGGAAGTCACAAATACGATCGCGTGGATTGCCGCCTCCTGTTTTCCCTCTGCGTGGATCATGCCGCTGGACGTCGATGAATTTCTTTTCACCGGGGAGAATGAAACATTTCTCGACGTGATGGCCGATATCGGCGAGGATAGGATCGGGTATTTCCCCTGGAAAAGCTGTATCCCCTATGATGTTACTCAGGATATGGAACAGGACCTTAACAACCCTTTCATGATGGCGCCGACATGCAGCCAGTATCTGAAAATTTGCTTCCATGCCGGTGCGATACTGAATGAGGGACTACAGATCAGCCAGGGAAACCATGAGGTGAGAAGCCCCGAGGGAAAACAGCTCTCCCACGATCGTTATGTCTCAGCCGGTGAAATGTTCCATATGCCTCTTCGCAGCTTGAGCCAGTTCGTGTTGAAGCTGCTGCAGGGAACTATAGCGTATCAATCCCTGCCAGACTCCCGTCGTGACCCCCTGCAGGGGTTCCATTGGTTTCGAATGGCCCGCGCGATCGCCGATTTCGGGCATGTAAGTGAGGGGCATCTCCGGGATGTGGCACTTCACTACGGCGAGCCTGAGTATGGAATCATAGAGGATACTTCGATTTATAGGATGGTCGATTACGGCTGGTCGTGCGGAATACTGCCAGTTAATAATAAGCCGCTGGATGTTACGGCGAAACGGACCAAGACTCATGAAGAAAATGCTCGTGATATGCTGGTCGAAGTTAGTAATTCGCGTCAGAAGGAAGTGTTTACCGCCGCTTTGACAAAAAAAAGACGGCAGGTAGGCGGGAGAAAGGTCTCGAACTCTTTATCGGCCGAATCAGCTCGGTTCGAATCGTTGCAAGGCGACAGCGCCAGAAGACCGTCTCTCGATTTCCCCGTTTCGGACATCGAGTTCATTACCGATTTTATTAAACCCGCGTTTCAGTCGGTTGAGAATCCGGTTCCGTCCACATGGGCGGACAACATCCCCTTCATATTCTGCTTGTTGAATTATATACGGCCGCGCAGGTTCGTCGAACTTGGAACGTACTATGGAAACTGTTTCTTCGCCGTATGTCAATTCGCCAAGTCGTTCGGTATTGATATGGATTGCATCGCCGTCGACTTATGGAAAGGGGATGAGCATACAGGAGATTACGGGCAAGGTGTATTCATGGATTTTAGGGAAATACTTAAGAGGGATTACCCCAATCAGGGTAGATTCATACGAAAGGATTTCAACAGCGCGGTCACACAGTTTGAGAAGGGGTCGATCGATTTACTGCATATCGACGGGCTCCATACCTTCGAAGCGGTCCAAAACGATTATAAAACCTGGCGCTCCATGTTGAGCTCGTGCGGAGTCATAATGTTTCATGATACGCAGGTGAAGGAACGAGATTTTGGGGTTTGGCGTCTCTGGAAACAGCTGTGTGATGAATATCCTTCTTTCGAGCTCAAGCACGGCTGCGGTCTCGGCTTGATTTATGTCGGAGAATCCGACGATTCATCGGCCGCTATACTATTTAAACGAATAGCCGGTTTGTCTATACAAATATTTCTAAAGGAGTTCTTTTCTAAAATCGGCAAGCTGTCTCCAATTACGGAAAGTTGAGACGGGGATTCCGTCCGGTTCCGTTCGCAATCCATTTTCAGGAAACCCTTGGCATGAAGCGAATTGTTAAAAACCCGCCATGTTTTTGATCGAAAAAACACGGTTATTAGCATTTAAGGCCAACTACCGTCTCGGTAATTATAAAGACGTAATATGGCTCATAGGGGACGGACGGAGTGGGACGACCTGGGTCGCCTCTCTTATAAATCACGGGAAAAAATATCGAGAGATGTTCGAACCGTTTCATCCCCGCCTGGTAAAAGGGATGGAATGTTTGAAGACCTACCAGTATATCCGGCCCGACGATCCCAACGACTCGGTTCGTAAAATCGCGGAACACGTTTTTTCCGGCAAGTTCAACGACAAGAGGGTGGATGCCGGTAACCGCCGGATTTTTCATAAGGGGTTATTGATAAAAGATATATTCGTGAACCTATTCGCCTACTGGGCAGTACGGCATTTTCCCGGGGTGAAGGTCGTTCTTTTAATCAGAAATCCTTTTTCCGTGGCACTGTCCAAATACAAAACCAGAACATGGTTTTGGCTCACCGACCCCATTGCGTTGCTTAACCAGCCCGACCTGTACGAAGATTATTTACAGCCGTTTGAAGGTTTAATACGAAGGGTCAGCAGCGGCACCGATTATATTCACAAGCAGATATTGATCTGGTCGATAATCAACTACATACCCCTGTTGCAATTCAGCCCCGAGCAGATACATGTGGTCTTTTATGAAGACGTCTATGTCGACCCGAATTATGAAATCTCGAGAATAATGAATTACATTACACCCAAAAACGGGAAGCGGGAAACCGTAATTCCTGAAGAAGTCATTAAAAAACCGAGTTGGGTGACGAGCAACGGAAGCAATATAGTAACGGAACGTTCGCCTATCGACGCCTGGAAAAACGAGCTTTCCGCAAGACAGATCTACCAAGGCCTTGCGATACTGTCTCATTTCGGTTTCGACCGTTTATATCGAAACGACGTAATGCCTAATAGGGAAATAATAGAAAAACTGCTTAAAAAAAAGGTTCCAGTCTGATAAACATTGTAGATATGTTTTGATTTATTGCAGGTTTGGATTGTCTTGAATCAGGCAGGCCACTAAGTGGGAAATGAAAAATGAAGTATGCGTTGAAAAGGCTTATGATATCCTTCTGCAGAACCGACATCTTTCATGCAGTTGCACGTGCTGCAAAGTTATTGCTTCCGTACGGACTGTTTTGCAGATTGAAGAGACGAATCCTTGACATTGTGGAGGAGTGGCACGACTTGCCTGTCCGTATACCACATGATTTCAAGGACGTATACGGAGCAAGAGGAGTCAACATATCGGGCT
Organism: Spirochaetota bacterium; assembly: GCA_016934265.1. Classification (GTDB taxonomy): domain Bacteria; phylum Spirochaetota; class B62-G9; order B62-G9; family DRHN01; genus JAFGTF01. Next base: position 22,503 of record JAFGTF010000059.1, on the reverse strand, counting down.
ATCTCAGCTCAGGAGTGGGACTAGGCGAGTCCGCGCGAAACTTGATACACGCGCTTTCGTCTCAGGATATTCGTTTCGGTCTTAATAATTTTAGGCTGCAGGGAATAAAAAGAATAAAAACTGAGTTCGACAGGTCATTTCGTAGAAAGAACCCATATTGTTTCAACCTCGTTAATGTGAACCCCGATCATTCGATATTTTATACCATACAGAATTCGAGAGGTTATTTCGAGAATAAGTATAATATCGGGGTTTGGTACTGGGAGACCCGGACACTGCCAGAGGAGTGGATATCATACTTCCGGTTTTTCCACGAGATATGGGCGGCGACGGACTTCATCCGCGACACGTTCTCTCTTCGGGCTCCCATCCCGGTCGTTAAAATTCCTACCGTTGTACGTATCGATCCCCAGCCTATTACGCAGCGACATTATTTTAATATACCGGAAGATCGGTTTCTTTTCCTCTTCATCTTCGATTTCAACAGCACGACGACGAGAAAGAACCCGCAGGCAACTGTCAGGGCCTTTAAGTCAGCGTTCGGCGGGGAAGAAGGCGTAATGCTGTGCCTGAAGACGAGTGGGGGACAACAGTTCGGAAGAGAGCTCAAGGAATTGTATTCCGAGATTGATGGTGCCCGGAATATAATGATAATCAATGAATATCTCGACCGGGAGAAACTGAATTCGCTCATCAACATTTCCGATTGTTACGTGTCGCTTCACAGGGCGGAGGGGTTCGGTATGACTATCGCAGAAGCGATGCTGCTAGACAAACCGGTGATCGTAACCTCTTATTCCGGAAACATGGACTTTACGAACAACGAAAACAGTCTGCTTGTAGACTATAAACTTACTGAGCTCGAAAGGGATTCGGGTCCCTATAGGAAAGGGGCCGTCTTGGCTGAGCCCGATATAGAACATGCGTCACAGTTCATGCGGTGGGTGTTCGAGCACAGAGACGAGGCCGGGGAACTGGGGATACGGGGGGCGGAATTGATACGTGATCGTTATTCAGTTCAAACAGTGGGCAGAATAATAAAACGGAGATTGGATTCCATAGCCGGGGACCGAGCACCGTACCGATAGCCGGTATCTTCGTTTCTCGCGGGGGTTTATAGACGAAATAGCATCCGATTTAAATTACAAACGCAAAGAGGTATTATTCTTACAGGAAAGGAATCCTCCTTTTATATTTCATGAACCCGGACGCCGGCCCGCCTGTGGCCCGGATTATAAACAGGATTGTTCCTTCATAAAGACGTCTCATTCTTTCTGTTTCCCCGTATCGATGAAGGTCGCGGACCTCGTGTATAAAAACAACGCATTCTTGAATGCCGGGGGCAGAAATCTTCTTTCGAATGCGCCGTCTACTATCACGATCTTGTTTCGTCCTCTCGTCGACGCGATCTGTCTCAGGTAGACGATGATTCTCGATAACTTCCCTTTCTTCCTCGGTGCCACCACTTTTAAGGGAACTTCTATCATTTTAAGCTTCTTTTTCAGCCTTCGCTTATCATAGAGAAATACTGTTTCGCCGGACACAAAGCCGTACGGGAGCCGTCTCATCGCCCTCTGGAGAGCGTCTATATCATGGAAAACGAAATATTTCCGCCTTCCGTGTACTCTGTTTTCTAACTGTGTCAGGGGTTGCCTGCGTTCGAGTTGTATCGTCTTCTCGCCTGTAATCCCCTTCTTGAAATCATGTATCCCCTCACATATAAGTCGTGCGGTCCTTTTAAAACCGTGCATTTTGAAATATAGGCCCTGCCGTTTGAAGCGACCTATTGCCCTGGAAATCAGATTCGGTCTGTATTTATTGTATATCCGAAGAAAATTACGGATGTCGTAGTACCGCATAGGACCAATGAGCTTTATGTCTGCGGACTCGTGCCAAATACGTGATTTCGGGGTGGATATGACACGCCACCCGGCGGCGTTCATTCGCAGGCACCACTCCACATCATCGAAGTGGATGAACACATCATCCCAGTACCCGATTTGATTAATGACGGTCTTTTTCGTCAATAGAGAGGTTGCAGCACAGTAATCGACCTGCTGGGCGTTTCTCGGTGCGGATCGGATGTGGAGGTTATGGGCGTTCAGGTGAAGACGGGTGTTGCGCCAGTCGATGAACCCGCCGAGCTCGTTGATGCGGAACTGGTTATCGAGCTTGCACATCATGGAGCCGACCGCCCCTGTCCTGTCGTCCGCTTTGATTTCCGTTAGTAGTGCTGAAAGCGTTTCCTTTTCGACGACGACGTCATTGTCCAGAAGCCAGATGAGATCGGATGAATGGTTTTCCATTACATGCCGCATCCCCCTGTTGAATCCCCCCGAGCCTCCCACATTTTCGGTCATCGGCAGTATTTCTATTTTTTCTCCGTACTTCTCTTTCAGTGCGGATACGGTATCGTCTGTCGAGCTGTTGTCGACAACCACCACTTTTAGCCTGTCGAAGCTTATATCGAGATACATAAGAGATTCGATCAGCGCCAGCACGCGCTGTCGTTTGTTGTAGGTTACTATTACTACCGAGACGGACCCATCTGTGCCGAGGAGGTAGTCTTTTTCGCCGGTTGAGGGAACGACCGGCTCGGAATACAGCAGTAATTTTTTAATAAGCGTCGGGCTTTCCTTCACGATGAGCCGGATCCAAAGCGGTATGTCTTCGATGAGGTAATGTGTATCGAAAAGTTCTTGCGAGCCGCTCTTTCGCACGAAGATCCGGCTGTCGACTAAACGGGAAGGCTGCTTCACAGCCCTGTCGCCGTACGGCGACTCCATACGAATGTAAGAGAGGTCGATCTCTAAGCAGCACTCGTTTATTTCCCCAATAGGCTCGACATCGGCTTCCAGGTAGTAACGCCTATACTTGTGGAAATATATCGGCTTGTTCAAAAAGAAGGACATTGTGGAGGTGACATTTGGGTGAAACGTTATCCCCGCCTTCGTTCTTTGTGCGGTATTACCGACGGAGAGAGATGATATATCGAAGTTATCGAGGAGGTCTCCCTCCAAGGTGAGAGGGCGTTCCATTTAGGTACCGTCTATTTCAGTCGTATAATATTCGTTTCGGTTTTTCATTGTCGAAGACACCTTTTAGGCCGTCTCTCAATGCGTTCGTATAAAATCGGAAACGTTTTAATTTCTTTTTATCATACAGCAGGATCAGAATAATCTGTACGAGCCAGTAAAAAAACAATTCCATGTATAATGCGAATCTAGACCGTATATAACGCTTCCCAATCCAGGCGAGGTTTCTGAAGCCGTAATACTTAAGCCATAGTTCGTCGTACGGGGGAAGGCACACAATTTTCCCGAAGATGCATACACTCTTACAGTTTTTCTTTATTGCTTCTTCGTGATACATGATACTCGCCGGCACGAGGAGTATTTTACCCGCTTTAGAAAGACGAATGCAGTATTCTATATCATCGTTGGTTAAAAAGAAATCGTTTTTAGGATATCCCGCTTCCTGAATGCTTTCAACTCTCACAAGCAGCCCGACAAAGGATGCCGAATCTATCGATACCGGTCCATGCTGATAACGGTGTTCCTCGAGCGGTGTCTGGATCCGCGGAAATATGTGTTTGTAGTGCAACATTCCCCTGTGCACGAGGCTCAGGGCACCGTCCGGTCCCTTCACTGCGGAGGCGAACGCCGCCGTATCCGGTCTTGAAAGAAAGGGGGCCAACATGCGTAGCGCATCCTTGTCAGGATACGAATCATCGTCCATGAGCCATATCCAGTCGTACACTGAAGCACACGCGTACTTCATCCCCTCCGAAAATCCGCAGGTGGCCCCTCTGTTTTCAGGAAAACGAATATAGTATAGATCTATCTCCTGTAGTTTCGTTGTACCGGCGCCGATCCGCGTATGGCTGCGGAAAAGCGCTTGACTTTTCCCCGGCCCGGTAGAAATGAATCCATGCCGTATAAGATGCAACACTGTATCGTCGGACGAGCCGTTGTCGATAATGTATATCCCATCAGGAGGATATGACTGGGCGACTAAAGCCCGAAGGCACTGTAGCAAAAGAGCCCTTCTGTTGTAGGTGACCACAACTGCAGCAATCCGTGTGGTTTTCATTGTTTACTCCCACAATCATGAATAGAGTTGTAATAATGTTCTGTATAATCTTTATTAATTCCCGGTCACACAGATTTAAGGGACGTTTCGAAAAAATGAAGCGCTTCCGTTATCGTATCATCCATGTCGAGATACCGGTAGCTGCCGAGCCTGCCCCCGATATGGACGTTTTTAGGCGACTCGGACCTGTATTTTTCGAGTATCTTTTTATCATTCGCATCGTTGACAGGATAGTAAGGCTCGTCGCCGGGATATGCGGGCTTGGGATACTCCCTGCATATGACCGTAGCACCCGCGGTTGGAAATTTTTCTGGATGGAGGTGTCTGAATTCATGGATCCGCGTGTACGGAACGGACTTCTCCGTATAATTCATGACCGCGGTACCCTGGAAATCCTCCTTCTCTATGGTTTTTACATCGAGATCGACGGTTCTCCATCCGAGCGCTCCGTACTTGTAGTCGAGGAACCGGTCGATCGGTCCGGTGTAGATTATTATAAGATGCGCCGGCAGGTCCTTTTTAATGTCGAAGTAGTCTGTGTTTAGCCTGACGGTGATGTTTTTATGCGAAAGAAGCGAGCGAAAGACGGCCTCGTATCCCTCTTTCGGCACACCCTGGATGGGATCGTCGTAATACTCGCTGTTGTAATTGAGCCTGAAAGGCAGCCTCGTGATGATGTCGGCGGGAAGATTTCTCGGGTCGGTTCCCCACTGCTTGACGGTGTATCCGTGTATGAACGCCTCGTATAAGGGCCGCCCGACAAGTGAGATTGCCTTCTCCTCGAGGTTTTGAGGCCGGGAGATTCCTGCTTTCGAGATTTCATTCGCCATGAACTCCCCGGCCGCCGCAGGGTCGAGGTCTGTACCGTAGAACCTGTTGATTGTGGAGAGGTTGATCGGCATATGATATACTGCGTTCTTATACTTCGCCAAAACGCGATGTCGGTAATTGTTCAATGCCATAAAGCGGCGTATGTATTCCCAGGTATCCATGTTGTCTGTATGGAACACGTGCGTGCCGAACTTATGACACTCTATGCCGGTTGTCGGATCAATAAAGGAGCTGCAGTTTCCGCCGATATGGTCACGCCGTTCGATGACGAGCACCCGGTCCCCTTTTTCAGACGCGATCCTCTCCGCAACCACGCTGCCGAAGAGCCCGGCACCGACGACTAAAAATTTGTAGTCTTTGAAATTTAGTGCATTCATAGGAAACCGGACAGACGTCCATATCATAGGGTGCTGTACAGCCGCTTACACCATAGTAAATGCCAATCCAACGCCTGTCAACAGTTTGTGGGCAGGCGGCCCAGTTCGCGAAGGGGGGGTTGCAGTGTGTCTGAATGTGTAGTATCATTGAGCGGGCTGTATGCAGAGAACGAAGTGTTCGGCCGCTCAACACGGGACGGGGAAAGAATCTGATACCGAGATGACATTGAATCATACCCTTTGTGAATCGGACTTTTACTCCGGCGATCCTCTTTCGGAGTACGGCCTGCCCGGGTTTCATGCCGGCCGAGAGAACCCTGTATACGATGTAGTCAGAACCAGTCAGGTGTTCAGACGGCTTTTAAAGCTCGGTCTCGGGTACCATGACATATCCGATATATTATCAGGCTTATTCGAGGTATACAGTTCCGTAAATACGATCGCGGAAACCCGGAGAATAGAAAGCACCTCCTTCCGAGGCACGAAGGTCTCCGAGCTCAATAGGCGCCTGTCGGATGGCGGAGACCTTGTCGTCTGGGAAAAGGGAATTCTCTTCGACGAACCGCTACATATCGACGGGAGCGCGCGGGTGGACTTCCGCGGCGTAAATACCGCATTCGACCCCTCGTTCGCAGGCTCGCATGCCGTGGTGGTACGGGACGCACGGAATGTCATTCTTAAAAAACTCCGCCTCGACGGCTCGCCCTGCTCGGGTATCATAGTGCTGCGCTCGAAGGACGTGTGTGTGACGGATTGCGCCCTCACAAGTACGAACGGCTGCCCCCTGACGGTACTCGGAAAGTCCGAACGGGTGCTTTTATACCGCAACCGGATCGAGGGATTCGGGTTCGCAGGGATTCATATTCAGGGAGCCGTAAGCCGTTGTGTCGTCGAGGATAACGTCGTATCGGGAGGGACCGGTACCTACAACGGGCACCCGGGCCTCTTCATCGGCGACAGGGAACGAAACCTTCCGAAAAAAGACGACTTCTCGGGAAAAAAGCCGTGGCCATTGTACCGCTATGTCTCAGAAAGGGTGGAAGAAAGGCTGCACGGCCCGAGGGAGAACCTCATTGTGTCAAACACGTTTACCGGTAACAGAGGGGCCGGTATATACTCGGACGGGGCGATGCTCAATTACTACGCATACAATACGGTAGAGCATAACGGTAAGGAGGGTGCGTGTTTCGATTTCGGGTCAACGGGAAACATGTTTTTCCGGAATACGGTTACCGGTAACGGTAACCGGACGGGTCATTCCGACCGGGACCTGAAGGGGGACTATGTACTCGATTTCGGAAGGATGGCCGACGGTACAGCCAGGGCGAAAGTGCCGGGTATCTCTTTGGATAATGCGCTCCATAACATCTTGCTGGGAAATACGGTGTGTGGGAACTATGGCGGTGGGATAAAATGTGTGCGAAGCGGTTTTTATAACGTGATATGCGATAACCTTATCGAGGACAACAACAGGGGGGAAAACGACATATTTCATTTCTTTGGAATAGAGCTCGGAGCCGCTCCGGCGGAGAATGATTGGGATGAATCTGACATTTGTCCATCGGTGGGAAATATCGTAATCCATAACGATATAAGGGGAAATCACTACTCCGGTATATTTCTCGGTGAGCAATGTGTCCAAAACGAGGTGCATAAAAACAAAATAATAGGTGCTTCGTCGTATGCGCTTGAGTCGGTCTGTGAACAGGAGAACTATATTTCACGGAACGTCTCGAATGTTCCGAGTGTGAATATCGCAAAGAGGAATGGGAAACTGCTTGCGATAGTAATAAGTATAAGAAGAAGGATTTGTAGATCGGTGATAAGGATATTAGGCTTAAAACTATAGGCTGCTATGTATAGTCTGTTAAAATCGGGCCTGTGAATTGGATAATCCTCCATGTGAGGCGAAGGCGATATTGAATATCTGAAGGTAATATTACTGCGGCTAGGGGGGATATATGAAAAAGCGAGTATACATTCATATCGGGTATTTTAAAACAGGTACTACTGCGGTACAGAAATATTTCGGGAAATATTGTACAGAACTCACAAGGCTAGGAATCTTATACCCAATATCAGGCAGGTCAGGTATTCCAGCTGCCCATCATGACCTTGCGCTTTCTATGATACGCGATGCCGGCATGATTCTCCCTCTCTGGTTCAAAATCCGGAACGACGTCATGAAAACTCCGTCCAAGGCACTCTGGACCAGTCTGGCCTGTGAGATAGGCAGGGCGAAACAAGAAAAAGTTTTAATCAGCTCGGAAGAGTTCGTACGTTTCGGCGGATCGGAAAAAACGCGTGAATATATAACCAGGATACGGGATTACCTTTCGGGGAATGATGTTACAATAATCTGCTATCTTAGACGACAGGACGACTATTACGAATCGTTCTACAACACGACGGTGAAGGAATTCGAACAGAAGACGATTCATGAATGCATGAGTGTATACGAAAAGATCCATTTCGACTACCTCGCTGCACTCGTTCCATGGGAAGAAGTCTTCGGGCGGGAGAACATGATCGTACGGCTGTATGATAGGGAAGAGCTCCTGCGCGGAATAGTGCCGGACATACTCGATGTAATAGATATCGAGGGATATCCTGAGGATACGGATGGCGAATTACAGACTGCCAATCTACGACTTAACAACAAGTACCTCGAGATCAAACGATGGCTCAACCATTTCAATAAAGGCGTCCCCGGGGCAAGGGTCTCGCAAAACCTGAAGGTTCGGGAGCTCTTTCAGACGATCGATACAATAGAACGGCCTTTAGCAAAGACAGGTTGCCGTTTGCTTTCTTATAAAGAGAGAATTGCTATGATGAAAAGAAATGAGGCGGTCAACCGGGAGATCTCGGAGCGGTACTTCAAGGGGAAATGGCCGCTGTTTAAAGCGATAGGCGAATCCGAGATGACAATACCTGTCGTCGGGGAACCGGAAGAGGAAGAGATACTGAAGGTCATTCTTGGTATGACAACAGCCATCTACTTGAACGAGGAGGGTTATACTGCAGGCGGCGACCTTCTGAGGAGAGTAAAGGATCTCGAAAGCTCGAGATCATGGAGATACACTGCACCGCTAAGGAAGATATCCTCTCTATGTAGGAAATTCATGAGAAAGGCTTGAAATGAAGAAAACGGTGTTTTTGCACATCGGGTATTATAAGACAGGAACCACAGCAGTACAGCACTACTTTCATTCGAACAGGCAGGAGCTCCTCCAATGCGGGATACTCTATCCCGAGACGGGTATTTTTAGCAATGCATCCCATGGGCTTCTTTCAATGAAGAGACTGCATGAAGTTGGTCAGATGGTGCCACAGTGGTTCATGTTAATTAAGAGCGGAATGGGAAGAATCAAAACGGCGCATAGGATATGGGAAGATGTCATCAAAGAGATTACCGATACGACTGCCGAGAAGATACTGATTAGCTCGGAAGAGTTCACTAGATATGCAATGAATAGTGAATCCGAAGCTCTGATATTCGAGATAAAACGATTTCTTAGAGATTTTGATGTAAAAGTACTCTGTTATCTTCGAAGGCAGGACGATTACCTGGAGTCGTGGTACAATCAGATGGTGAAGATGGGCGCGAAGGTATCTGAAGGATTTTCCTCCGATCTCCTATACACTCTCGATGAAATTCATAGTAATTATTTACGTGTTCTGGATGCATGGGAAAGAATATTCGGAAGATTGAATATGATTGTTAGGATATATGATAGGAGAAATATATTGGATGGTGACATTATAAAGGATTTCTTGAGTATATTTCAGTTAAAAGGCATTTATATGGGGAATAAATCAGTCTCCGCTGATTTGCGAAATAAAAGTATCAATAACAGTTTCATTGAGCTAAAACGATGGTGCAATTATTTTCTTTCGGGCGAAGGTGAGAGGAGAAAGAAGAAAAACGATAGTATCAGAGAAATATTCAGGGCGGTGAACTCATTATGCATGAAAAATACATCACGATGGAGGAAGCGCATTCTTTTTTATGATGAGAGAAAGGAGTTGTTGCGTAAGAATGAAGGTATCAATCGAGAGATCTCAAACCGTTATTTCAACGGCAAGTGGCCTCTTTTTCCAGAGATCGGGGAAGAGGAGATGAGTATTCCGGTTGCAGGTGAACCGGGAATGAAAGAAATGCTTCTTCTACTGTTAGGGACCGTGACGAAGTGGTATTTACAGTTACACGCCGCGGCAGGGGATATAAGAACACCCGACGAGCTTCAGAGGAGGATAGCTGAGATAGAGCGATCCCGGTCATGGCGCATCACCTCTCCATTGAGGGAACTGTTTGATCGGGTCAGGAAGGAAAGGAATAGTGGTTTCGTTTAAACATTAAGGAAGGATAACAACGCGAATGCGAAAGGGTTTTTTATTAAGACTGCGTAAATGGGTTTCGAATCTCAAGAGGTACCGATACTTCCTATACCAGATCATCAAGACAAAATTCGTCGTACGTTACGCACAGTCCTTACTCGGTGTCGTCTGGGTCGTACTCGAACCGATGCTCCTTGTCATCACTCTTTCCGTTATATTCTCCGTAATAGGCCGTCGTGGACTTCCCGGCGTTCCGTTTCCTCTCTTCTTCTACTCCGGCGTGCTTATATGGCGGATATTCGCGGATAGCCTCACGCAGGGAACAAGAACATTCATAGAAGACCGGTCGCTCATCAGAAAGATCGACTACCCGAGATGGCTGTCGCTTCTGTCACGGCTCAGTGTGACGTTTTTGGATTTTGTCTTCGCAAATGTCGCCTTCATATGTCTGCTCGTATACTACAAAGTGCATCCAACGGTAAACTGGCTGTATATACCTGCGGTTCTCGGGCTGCAGCTTTTTATCTCATTCTCAATTATGCTGATCTTTGCCACGGTAAACGTATATGTTCGAGATATAGGAAGGATCTCCAGCGTTCTCTCCACGATCTGGTTCTTCTTTTCAGGCATCATCTTCTACTTTCCCTACGAGGGTAAAACGAAGCTTATATTCTACATCAACCCGATCGTGGGAATAATAAACTCCTACAGGCGCATAATCCTGTTCGGTGAGGCGCCGATGCTCGAGCAACTGTACTCCGCGTTCGCGGCCTGCGTCCTGTTCTTCGCAGCAGGAGTCGTGATATATAGAAAGTATTCAAGGAACTTTCTCGATGTCCTATGATATTATCAGATTCAATCACGTGAGCAAGATCTATTCCCGCTATTTCGGGCTCATGAAGCTCAAGAACTTTCTCGACAGGGTGAAGAACGGCCAGATCGGAAGACGATTAATGCGCATGGACGATATTGTCGCCCTGAACGATATCTCCTTCTCCGTGGAAAAGGGCGAGAGGGTCGGTATAATAGGGAGAAACGGTGCAGGCAAGAGCACGATTCTGAAGCTCATGAACCATACCATGTTCCCCACGAAAGGAACGGTGCACATAGACGGTTCCGTCGGCGGCCTCATAGAGCTTACCGGCGGGTTCCACTCCGAGCTCTCCGGAAGGGACAACGTGTACCTCAATGCGGCGATACTGGGGTTCAGCTCATCCGAGACAAAAGACCTCATGGGGCCGATAATCACCATCTCCGGTCTGAAGGAGTTTATAGACGTACCGGTCAAGAAGTACTCTTCCGGAATGAAGGTGCGCCTCGGGTTCGCGATCGCAATGGCGACATCACCGGACATCGTGCTCTTAGACGAGGTGCTCGCGGTCGGTGATGCGGAGTTCAGAACGAAATCAATGAGGATGATGGAAACATACCTCGAAGATAAAACCCTCGTGTTCGTTTCACATAATATGAAACAGGTACAGCAGATATGCACGCGAATACTCATACTTAATGAAGGCGGTATCGCCTATGACGGAGACGTGGAGGAAGGGATAGAACGCTATTACAGGCTGATGGATTCCTCACAGAACAGGAGGGGGCATACCATTATCCCCCGGAACCTGCAGAAAGGGTTCTCCGAGGAACCGGCGGTGGCCGTCGAGACACTCAGTATTACTAACTTTGATGGGATGCCGTTGAAGACCGTGCGGCACGGACAGAAGGTGGTGCTCCGGATACTGCTGCAAACGAACAAGATAATATCAGACCTTAAGCTGAAGGTAATGGTGAAACGGTCCCTGATGGATACCTTTTCGGACGTGCTCGGGCAGTTCAACGTGATCATCCCGCGTCGGAACCTGGAGCTGTCGAAAGAGATCGCCGTTTCATTCCGTACTGATAATCTCTCGCCTGGGGAGCATGTGGTCGAAATCGTTCCTGAGTTCGTGAAACAGCCTGCCCGTTCCGCGCTCGACTCCTACAGCGAAACCTTCGAGATCGTTTCGGATACGGAGCAGGAGGCGGATGGCCTTATCAACCTCAATTTTACGATAGAGGAATAGTGGATTACGACCAACCGGGTAAATAGTATACTTACATAACGCAGAATGAATGCGGGGTATCCATGACCGGAATGCTTGAAGAAATGCTCGCATGTGCAATCTTTTCAGCCGTGCTTGCGGGAGAAAAAATACTCGAGGTGTACGACACCGATTTCACAGTCGAGTATAAAGACGACGACTCCCCCCTTACCCTTGCCGACAAACGATCGCATGAAGAAATTGTATCCCGGCTCCAGATTGCCTTTCCGGATGTTCCTGTTGTCAGTGAAGAGGGTAAGAAGAGCGCGTACGGGAAGAGGAAGAATTACAAAAAGTTTTGGCTCGTCGACCCACTCGACGGCACGAAGGACTTTATCGAGAAGAACGGCGAGTTTACCGTCAATATCGCGCTCGTTGAAAAGGAACACCCGGTGCTCGGCGTGGTCCATATACCGGCGCGTGATACCGTTTTCTACGCAGCCGGCTCCGGCTCGTGGAAAGCAGAGGGCCTACGAAACATTTTACGCGAAACAGCGAGCAGGCCGGACGACGCGGGCTTTTTCTTCAGGGCTGTCTTTTGCGTTTCAAGGAAGCTGCCGCTTCAGCGGAAAAAACCTCACGACAGCCTCGTGATCATGAAGAGCCGCTTCCATACGTCGGATAATACGCAGCGTTTCATCGATATGCTCGAACAGCGCTTTCCCGATACCGGCGTCGTGTCGTCGGGAAGCGCGACGAAGCTCTGCATCCTCGCTGAGGGAACGGGCGACGTGTATCCCCGGCTCGTGCCGACGATGGAGTGGGACACCGCGGCCGGGGACGTAATTCTAAAGAACGCGGGGGGTTGTATCCTTGCGCTGGATTCGACGGGACGAATACGGTACAATAAGCGCGTGCTCAGAAACCCCTGGTTCGTTGCCGTAAATGGGAGGATGAGAGACGATGTATTGTTGCGGTCGATAGTAGATGAATTCATGGAGCAGCGTATATCGGGGTCAGATCTTTACCTGTGAATTTCCGTATACATATATTCCTCTCCCATTTTATTAATATATGGGCAGCGATAGTTACTGTCAGGGGCCATGGGAATCAAATTCTTATCGAGGTATTTATATTATATCCTGTTTGGGTGTGTATGAAGCCGTGAGTCGATGCCGATTGGAATTCAAAGGTCAAGATCCGACCCTGGCCGTTCGCCCCGGCAGAATGCAATAAACGGTCGATTTATTTGAGAAGATATGCTATGTTATTCAGAATTCAATCAAACGGAGTCTGAGGGCCCTAATGGTTCGCCGGGTCCTTTAAAAGCCCGGCGGGTGGATTACGGTCTCGTACATCTCGAATAAACAAGGAACAGAAACGTGCCACTTCATCTCATCGATCCACACGGAGGAACAATTGTCGACCTTCTCGCGACGGAGGAGCGCGCCGCCATGCTGCGGGACGTATCGAAAGACTGGATATCGTGGGAACTGACCCCGCGGCAACTCTGTGATCTCGAGCTTTTAATCAACGGCGGATTCTCCCCGCTCGACGGGTTCATGGGCAGGGATGACTACGAATCTGTATGCGGCTCGATGCATCTGAAAGACGGCACCCTCTGGCCGATACCGATCGTGCTCGATCTGCCGGAAGAGAGGGCGAGCACGATCGGGGAGGGCGCCTCGGTTGCGCTCAGAGACCCGGAAGGCCTCATGGTCGCCGCGCTTACCGTCTCGGAAGTATGGAAGCCGGACCGTGACGCAGAGGCGAAAGCGGTATACGGTACGACTTCCCACGAGCATCCCGGCGTCTCGTACCTGCTCGAAAAGACGCATCCCATTTATGTGGGGGGCAGGATCGAGGCGACCTGTTATCCGGAGCACCACGATTTCAGGTCATTACGGCTTACCCCGCGCGAGCTGCGGGAACGCTTCTTAAAGCTGGGGTGGCGCAGGGTGGTGGCCTTTCAGACGAGGAATCCGATGCACCGCGCCCATTACGAGCTCACGATGAGGGCCGCGGGAGAGATCGAAGCGAACCTTCTCATCCATCCGGTCGTCGGAATGACGAAACCGGGAGACATAGACCATTATACCCGCGTACGATGCTATCAGAAGCTCATCCCCCACTATCCCACGGACACCGTGATGCTTTCTCTTCTCCAGCTTTCGATGCGTATCGCCGGCCCACGCGAGGCCATCCTGCACGCGATAATACGAAAAAATCACGGCTGCTCCCATCTCATCGTGGGAAGGGACCATGCGGGGCCCGGCAAAGACAGCAAAGGGAAGCCGTTTTACGGGCCGTACGATGCGCAGGAGATGATGAAGGCGCACGAGAAAGACCTCGGCATCGAAATGGTGCCGTTCAGGATGATGGTATATGCCGAGGAGCGGGGGGCGTATATGCCGGTCGACGAGGTGCCGGAGGGGACCGGGGTGAAGAGCATCTCCGGTACCGAGCTGCGTGAGAGGCTTCAGCAGGGCGCGGACATCCCCGAATGGTTCACCTTTCCCGAGATAGCGGAGGAGCTTCGGATGACCCACCCCCCGAAAAGGCGCCAGGGGTTCACCGTGTTCTTCACCGGGCTCTCAGGCGCGGGAAAGTCGACGATAGCGAAGGGTCTTCTCTCGCGCCTTCTGGAGATAGGCGGAAGACCGGTGACCCTGCTCGACGGCGACATCGTGAGAACGAACCTCTCCTCCGAGCTCGGCTTCTCGAAGGAGGACCGGGACATCAACATCCGAAGGATCGGGTTCGTGGCCTCCGAGATCACCAAAAACGGCGGAATCGCCATCTGCGCTCCCATCGCGCCGTACGACAGGGTGAGGAAAGAGGTGCGCGAAATGATCTCCCGGCGCGGAGGGTTCGTGCTCGTGCATGTCGCCACCCCGCTCGAGGTGTGTGAGCAGCGGGATAGGAAGGGCCTCTACGCGAAGGCAAGGGCGGGTATCATACGTGAGTTTACCGGCGTATCCGACCCGTATGAAGAACCCGCCGACGCGGAAATCGTCGTTGACACGAGCGACCTCACTCCCGAGGAGGAGATACAGCTCGTGATCCTTCATCTCGAGAAGGAGGGGTTCGTCGGCGGAGAGTGACCGCGCCGCCGCGGTCGGTCGCTCATGGAAAGAATGTCGTGGTATGCCGTCTGTGGTATTGGACTTCTGAAAGAAAGAACGGCATGTTTTTTTAGGAGAGCCCATGGATGTCGCGGTATCGGTTGTCACTTATAACACCGAACCTTCGATCCTGAAGCAACTGATCAAAAGCCTCGGGTGTACGAGCCTCGACACCGGAGTCACCGTTGTCGACAATTCCCCCTCGGACGGCCTAAAAGCCGAGCTGAAAGACAGCGGAGTCACCTACATCCACAACCCGGCGAACCCGGGATACGGCGCGGCGAACAATATCGCGCTCCGGCGTACCCTGGGGCTCGCCTCATACCAGCTCGTGATAAACCCCGACGTCTATTTCACGGAGGACGTACCTGGCGCACTGTACGGATACATGGAGGAGCACACCGATATCGGTCTCGTCATGCCGGCGGTGCTGTTTCCCAACGGCTCCATGCAGTACTTGTGCAAGCTTTTGCCGAGACCGTTCAACCTGGCGATGCGGCTGCTCCTGCCGCAGGGCGGGCTCTCCGACCGGCTGAACAGGCGGTTCGAGCTCAGGGATACTGGCTACGGCAGGGTGATGGACGTGCCGTATCTCTCGGGATGCTTCATGTTCATAAGGAGCGCGGCGCTTGAGGCGGTCGGGCTGTTCGACGAGAGGTTCTTCATGTACCTCGAGGACACGGACCTCTCGAGACGAATCCACGCGCGGTACCGCACCGTGTACTACCCGAATGTCTCCGTCTTTCACTGTTTCGACCGCCTCTCGAAGAGAAACAGGCATATGCGTATGATGCACATACAATCCGCGATACGGTACTTCAACAAGTGGGGGTGGTTTTTCGACAGGGAGCGGCGCCGTGTAAACAGGGAAACTGTGGAGGCGCTGAGGGAAGAAGGTATATGGCCCATCAGGTAGGGTCCACCGCAGCCCTTTCAGCTCGGTTCCGCTCGGTGGCGCGTCTCTTACGAAAAAAGACCTCGTGATGATACTGACGGATAACTCGAGTGTTGATTACCGGATGGTGTGGGAGCACTCGCGGCTGATAGTCGATACGAGATACGCAATGAAGATACGGGGAGTGAGAGACGGGAACATATGGAAGGCGCCGGCCCCCGATACTTACCGCCGGGTACCGTTTTTGTTCGGTATCGCGGAAAGAACACCCGCCGCTTTTTCGTCTCAGGCCAAGTTGTACAGAATACGTACGGCCGTTTCTTCCATCCCGCCCGCCATATCCGCAGCCCGGAGCATGAGCCTGTACCTGTCACGGTATAGCCTCAATAGGACGTTCATTCCCCGCCGTAGTCCACGATCGTTTGCCTGTAATTCCCGGGAGTCCCCATATCGTAGCTCGAGCCCTTCACGAGATACCCGTAAAAGCTTTCTTCTCTTCGAAGAAGATCCAGGGCCGATGTGAGCTGGAACTCCCCCCTTTCCCTCATGTTCGACTCCATGAGCTCGGCGAGCAGGTCGAATACGCGCGGCTTCAGAATATACTGGCCGAACATCGCGAGATACCCCTCTTCCTTTATTCCGTCGATTCCGAGGTGCTCCTTCGCGTACTCCGGAGTCGGCTTTTCCGAAAACTCCGTTATGGACAGCACGGAGCCCGGTTTTTCCCATATCCCGCCGACACAGCCGTAACGATCGACCTCTTCTCTTCGAATTACCTTCAGTCCCACGAGGTTCGTGCCGTACCGCTCGTACGCATCGATGAGCTGGCGCGTACAGGTTGCCTCCGTATCCGATCTGTAGAGGTGGTCTCCCAGCATGAGGAGAAACGGCTCGTTTTGGGTCCACTCCCGCGCGCAGTACACGGCATGGCCGAACCCCTCTTGTACATCCTGCATCACGAACGAGACACGGCTCCCGATGTCCATGAGGTACCTGCAGTACTTCTGGTCATCCTTCGATAGCTTGTTGAAGTTCTCCGAAAACGGGAGCGTGTGGAAAAACCCCTCGAACAGCGGTTTGTCGCGCTCCTGCACGATTATCGCCAGTTCCTCTATTCCGGCGGAGAGCGCCTCCTCCACGATTGCGAGTATCACCGGTTTCGCGCGGCCGTACTTATCGATGATCGGAAAAAGCTCCTTCTTCATCGCCTTGGAGGCGGGGAACAGTCTCGTGCTGAAACCGGCAGCGGGAATGACGCACTTTTTGATTTTTCTCGCCGACCTGAGCACAAGGGGAAGGCACTGCATGGAAAGCTCATTTTTCAATATTTCCATCACCGCTTCCTGGGAGGCTTCGTCTTTCACGACAAGCTGGGCGGAGCCGTCCCCCTGAGACCCCACTCCCTTACCGCCTATGACATGCTCCTCGAGCGCTTTGTAGCCGAGTACCTTGTGAAGCAACGGGGCCTCGAGCTGGTCCGGGCACGCGGGTGCCACGAATTCGTCGAACATCCACTGCGTTTCGCTCATCAGCGAGCCGAGCGCGGTTTCGTCGCCCTTCTGAAGAGTTTCCACCGCCTTTTGTACCATCTTCTTGTTCGTCGGACCGAGGTAGCGCTGCACGTTCTCCTGGACCGGATCGTCGGCGAAGGGGTAGCATTTGTTCAGTCTCGCGAGTATCCGTTTCGTGTCCTTGCGGGCGTTCAGGTCCACGATGACGAGGAATATGTCTTTCGGAACCCTGATTTCGCTCGTCTCTATCCTGTCGGCGTCGAACACCATCAGCACGGGTCTCGACCCGTACGCGCATCCCTGGTCCATCCTGCCGCACCGGGACGGGGTGGTGATCTCGCCCTGGTAGGCGTATTCCATCTCACCTCGTGTTGTCATTTTCAGATCGTACGTTCTGTTGAACGCGCGTGCGGCGAGCACGCACACGGCGGCGCTCGAGGAGAGGCCCTTTTTTATCGGCAGGTCCGTCTTGAAGTTGTCGATCTCGAGCCCGCGCACATGGTAGTTTATCAGTATCTGGTAGGCCACCCCGCAGACGTAGCTGAAAAACCCGCCTTTCTGCGCCTCCTGCAGCAGTAAATTCGGGTTCATCTCTATCTCGAACGGGCCTTTTTTCGTCCCGTCGTTCAGCGTCGTGCGCAGTATCAGCTTGCTCGGGTGCTGCTTTATCTCTGCATATATCCCCTGGTTGGTTCCGGTGATTATCGTGTATCCTCTTTCGATCTCCGAGTTGATTCTTCTGTACCCGCCGGCCCAGTCGCTGTGCTCGCCGAAGAGGCAGATTCTTCCCGGCACGAATAGTTTCATGATAATTCTCCCATGCTGCGGTTCGCTGTCTTGTAAGAATCGTAGTTATAAATAAATTCAAGATTACATAGTAGTAAAGGGTAAATTTCAGACGTCTTTACCGAAGAAGCCCGCATCGCATGACGATACGGCTGCCCGCGTAAGGAAAATCGATAAACCGGTATGTATAAATCGGTAAATGACAAAGAAGGATTCGAGATTACTCTCATTTGGTGTTATAATAAAACAGTAAAATCTTATGAGTAAATCCTGATAGAAGCATCGTGAGAGAATGATGACAAAGAGTTCGAGAGCGTATCTGCTGAGGGTAGTGGCAGTTATAGGCAGTATTTATCTGGCGGTGCTCGTTTATTTTAAAACCATTCGCGGCACAAACACCTTCCTGGTCTCGATGTTCGGGAACTTTCTCCTCATCTTTTTTCTCATCGTACTACTGACGGGGCTGCTCGATCTCGGTTCCTACAGGGACCGTCTCATAAAGAGAAGGATCGATGTGCTGCAGGATTTTCTCAGGATCCTCGGCACGATGATGATCATCATCCTAATCGTCTCATTCGTCGAGTATTTCCTCTTTTTCGGTACCAAGATAGGGAGGGTGATATATGTGGGAATATACTTTTTTCTCTGCGCGTTCTTTATCGTGGAATCGACGCTGCACTATATGATGACTCGAAAAAGTCATGAGAAGATCCTCTGGGTCAGTGCCGTGCCGGCGGGCGACATCCAGTCCGAGTATCTCGACAGGCTTTCGGACGTCGAGATCAATAACGACATGAACGAGAAAGACGGGTACGACCTTGTGATCTACGACTATCCCCCGCGGGAGGGAGAGGATGCGAAAAGGCTTTTACATACCATAATAGCCGCGAAAAAGCCCGTCGATCTCGTAAGCTTTATCGTGCAGCATACCGGGAGGATCCCCCTGCGGTATGTGGACGAGCTCTGGCTCTTGAAGAACATCACAACCTACGTAAGCGTGTACGACAAGCTGAAGAGGTTTTCGAACGTTCTCATCAGCATTCTCCTTCTTTTAATCCTCTTTCCCCCCTCGATGCTCTTCGCGCTGCTTCAGAGGGTCACATCGGAGGGGGACATCTTCTACGTTCAGAAGAGGGTGGGGTACAAGGGGAGAGAGTTCAACCTCATCAAGTTCAGAACGATGGTGCACGACGCGGAGAAGCACGGCCCCCGATTCGCACAGGAGAACGACCCGAGGGTGACGAAAATAGGGAGGATAATGAGAAACTGCAGGATCGACGAGGTCCCGCAGCTTATAAATGTTTTAAAAGGAGACATGAGCCTCATCGGTCCGCGGCCGGAGCGGGGGGAGTTTATCGAGAAACTCGAAAAGGAGATCCCCTTCTACAGGCTGCGGCTGGAGATCGATCCCGGCCTCACCGGATGGGCGCAGGTGAATTATCCGTATGCCGGCGCCGATATCAAAGATCATCTCAGAAAGCTCGAGCTCGACCTCTACTACATCAAGAACAGAAACCTGACGCTCGATATAATGATTCTTTTGAAGACGGTCAGGACGATGATTTTTCGGAAAGGAACGTGACGCGGCCCGTCGTAAAGACGGCTTCGCGTCTCAATGGTACAGCCTACTTGTCCGTGATAAAAAGGCGGTGGTGCGAATCCTTTTTATTTCCGTTTCGATTCGATTGAATTGGATGTCGGAGGCGAGGCGATCCCGTATTATATTGATAGATGTCAATCGAATGTCTTACTATACTTCGAGGTATTAACGGTAACTGCATATGAATCTGAAAAATAAAAGAGTGCTCGTGACGGGGGCAGAGGGGTTCATCGGATCCCACCTCGCGGAGAGGCTCGTCGATGAGGGTGCGTCCGTAAAGGCCTTCATCCTCTATAACTCCTTCAATTCATGGGGCTGGATCGATACGTTCGACGAAAAGACGAAGGAGAAAATCGAGATATTTCCAGGCGACGTCCGAGACCCGGAAGGTGTGAGAAAAGCGGCGGAAGGCATTGACGTCATTTTCCATCTCGCCGCGCTCGTTTCGATCCCGTTCAGCTACCATTCGCCCGACTGCTTCGTGGACACGAATGTGAGGGGTACGCTGAACGTGCTGCAGGCGGCGCGTGCGCTCGGCGTCGGAAAGGTACTCGTTACCTCGACCTCGGAAGTATACGGAACCGCGCGCTACGTTCCCATCGACGAAGCGCACCCGCTCCAGGGGCAGTCCCCCTACAGCGCCAGCAAGATTGGTGCCGACAAGGTCGCGGAATCGTTCTTCCGCTCCTTCGATCTGCCGGTGAGTGTGGTCCGGCCCTTCAACACGTACGGCCCGCGCCAGTCGGCCAGGGCGGTGATCCCGAATATCATTACGCAGCTTCTGAGCGGGACCAAGGAGATCAGGCTCGGAGACCTGTCGCCCACTCGAGACTTTCTATACGTGAAGGATACGGTCGACGCGTTTGCCGAGATCGCGAAGTGCGACGACGCGGCCGGAGAAACGATCAACATCGCAACGGGATCCGAGGTCTCAATCAAAGACCTCGTTGACACGCTGATAGCGCTCATCGACCCGGCCGCGAAGGTAGTGCAGGAAAAAGAGAGGTTCCGTCCTGAAAAGAGCGAGGTGAAACGGCTTCTCGGCTCGAACGAGAAGATCCGCTCTCTCACTGGATGGAAACCCCGCTACACGCTGAAGCAGGGGCTTGCGGAAACCGTGCGATGGTTCGATAAAGAGGAGAACCTGAGGTGGTATAAGCCGCACATATACAATTACTGAAACCGCAGGTATTTTCGTAAAGGGAAGGTGACGATGGAATCTTTTATCCCGCTGTCCGTTCCCTCCTTTCAGGGCAACGAGAAGAAGTACGTTGAGGAGGCGGTCGACACCGAATGGGTTTCGACGGGCGGCGCGTTCGTGACCCGCTTCGAGAAGACGACGGCGGAGTACAACGGCGCGAATTTTGCGGTGGCGTGCTCCAGCGGCACCGCGGCGCTCCATGTCGCCCTGCTCGAAGCGGGGGTGGAGGCGGGCGACGAGGTCATCGTCCCGACGGTGACCTTCATCTCTCCGGTCAACACCATCCGGTATGTCGGCGCGGTGCCGGTATTCATGGACTGCGACGAATACCTCAACATGGACATGGAAAAGGTGGAGCAATTTTTAACCGGGGAGTGCGACTTCAAAGGCGGTACGCTTATCGACAGGCGGTCGAAAAAAAAGGTCTCGGCCGTGGTACCGGTGCACGTGTTCGGCCACCCCGCTGACATGGACCGTCTCATGGAGCTCTCAGAGCGATACGGGCTCGTGGTGATCGAAGACGCGACGGAGTCTTTAGGAAGCGTTTACGTGAAGGGAAGATACGAGGGAAGGAAGACGGGTACGATCGGTCGGTTCGGCTGCTACTCGTTCAACGGGAACAAGATCATCACCACGGGCGGCGGAGGGATGATCGTAACCAAAGACGAAAAGGCCGCCTCGCATATGAAGTACCTCACCACGCAGGCGAAGGACGACGAGGTCTACTTCGTCCACGACGAGGTCGGTTTCAACTACAGGATGACGAACCTGCAGGCCGCGCTCGGGCTCGCGCAGCTCGAGCTGTTGGACCGCTATATAGAGATAAAGAGGAGCAATTTCCGCCTCTACCGGGAGGCGCTCGACGGCTGCAGGGGGCTCTCTTTGATAGACGAGCCGGAGTACGCGAGGAGCAACTTCTGGTTCTACTCCCTGCTGGTTGACAGGGAGCGCTACGGTGTGTCGCGCGACGATCTTCTGAAAAAGCTCGCGACGCACGGGGTGCAGGCGCGCCCGCTCTGGAAGCTGAACCACCTGCAGAAGCCCTACACCGGCTGCCTGAGCTTCAGGATAGAACGGGCGCCCGCGCTCTACGAGCGTGTGCTCAGCATTCCCTGTTCCGTGGGACTTGGTGAAGAGGAGCTTCGCCGCGTGGTGTCGCTCTTGAGGAAGTAAGGGGGAGACGTTTTGGAGAATAAGAAGATCGTGCTCGTCGGAGGCGGCGGGCACGCGAAGGTCGTATACGCCACCATCGAGAGGCTTAAAACGTACGACGTCGTCGGCTATACGGACACCGAGGAGCGGGACTTTTTCGAGTTGCGCTACCTCGGAGACGACGACAAGCTCCCCGAAATCTACAAATACGCGCAGCACGCCGCTGTAACGGTCGGGCAGATGAAGAGCCACGAGACGCGCCGGACGCTGTACAATATACTGAAAGGGATCGGGTTTTCCCTGCCCCCGATAGTCGCGCCGACCGCGGTCGTGATGGAGGGGGCGGAGATCGGGGAGGGTTCGTACGTGGGCGAGCAGGCGTACGTGGGGCCCGGCGTGTCGATCGGGGTAATGTCGATCGTCAATACGGGTGCGGTCGTGGAGCACGGCTCGGCGGTAGGCGACTTCGTCCACGTGTCGATACACGCCACCCTCGCTGGCGACACGCGCGTCGGTACGGGAAGCCTCATCGGCATGGCGGCCTCCGTTTCCAACGGCGTCACGGTCGGCGACCGGG
>JAFGTF010000058.1 GCA_016934265.1 Spirochaetota bacterium | reverse complement strand
TATGCCTCAATCGACGAAGTAATCTCTTACTACTATTATCTATTGCCCTTTTTTTAGATTGCTTTTAAAAACTCCGTAGGAGTTTTTAAAAGCAAATGACACACATACCGTTTGTTCGATGCTGTGCGAGATATCATGCAAAAAGAGATTATGATCATTTATAGCTATGATTATAGGTAGTAGGTACTTTCATTGTATTTTTGCACCTAAATCGGAGAAGAACCAAAAAGCATAAACCATATGTCGTATCCCCATGAACCTGCGGCAGAGATATATGCGGCGTGTGGCCTAGGCGATTGGTATGCTTCGCATACTGCAATTGTACGTTGCGTAGATCATCCGAATGGTGTATATATTCAGTATCCAGAACGAGTGAGGTGACCTGTTTATATGAAAGATCCCGAATTCGACATCGATCGAATGAATATGCAGATCGAGGAGTATAAAAAGGAGGTGGAGCGGCTCGTAAAGGAAAGAAACGAGTATCTTATCGTGAGCGCGCACCAGATGAAATCTCCCCTTCTCACCATAATCTTCAGCATCAACACCCTGATCGGTGAGTATGCGGGGAAGCTGAACAGCAAGCAGCTCGGGATTGTTACCTCGATCAAGCGGAGCGCCGAGACCCTCCAGAACCTCATCGCCGACATCATAGAGCTCGAAAAGCTCAGGTCGGGAACGATAGAGTTCGAGAGTATAGACCTCGTAAGCATCTCGATGCTCGCCATCGACGAGCTCCGGGACAAGATCAGGGAAAAGGATATACAGTTCGACGTCAACCTCCCGGACAAACAGGTACTTATCAAAGGAAACCGGCTCGGCATCAAGCAGGTGATACTGAACCTTTTGGAAAATGCAGTCAAATACTCCAACCGCAACGGCGAAGTGAGCTTCAGCCTTGGGTACAACGAGTCAAAACACACCGTGACCGGTGTGGTGAAAGACCGGGGCATCGGAATCCCGAAAGAGGAACAGGCTGAAATCTTCAAGGAGTTCTACCGCGCCCAGAACGCCAGAAGGTTCGATGCGACGGGAACCGGATTCGGCATGACGATAGTGAAGCAGGTGCTCGACCTCTGCAGAGGCGACATCAGCATTGAAAGCAGGGAATCTGAGGGATCCCGCTTCACATTCACGTTGCCGCTCGAGTCTGTGAAGAAACGCGAAACTTTTCTAAAAAAAGGCGGCGAGAAACGGCGTAGAATCGTAATCATCGGCGGTTCGACCGCAGGGCCCAAGGCCGCCTCCAGGGCTAAAAGAATAGATCCGAGGGCCGATGTCACCATACTCGAAAAAGGCCACTACCTCTCCTACGCCGGTTGTGCGCTGCCGTATTACATATCGGGACATCTTAAAACCCAACGGGAGCTGTCCGAGGCGATCAGCGGCTCTCTCGGTGGACCGGAATATTTCCGGAGCGTCAAGGGAATCGATATCAAGACGCTCTCGGAAGCGACCGCTATAGACCGTAATAAGAAAACGATAAAATACAGGGACCTGATGACGAACCAGGAGGCCGAGCTCTCCTTCGACACCCTCATACTCGCCACCGGCAGCAGCCCCGTAGTGCCAGAAACCGCCGGTGTGGGACTCAAGAACATCTTCACCCTGCACGGGGCCCACGATTCGGAGAGAATCAAGACGGCCCTCGTCAACGAGATGCCGAGGGATATCGTGATTCTCGGCGGCGGGCTTATCGGTGTCGAAACCGCGGAGGCGCTCACCGTATCCGGCGCAAAGGTAACGATCGTCGAAAAGTGCGGCCAGATCCTCCCTTTCCTCGATCCCGAGCTGTCTGCGCTCGTAGAACGGCATATGGTGCTCAAGGGCATCAGGATAATAAAAAACGAGTCCGTCGGGGCGTTCATAGGAAAGGAAAATGTCGAATACGTTCAGCTGAAGAGCTATAGGCTGCCGGCGGAACTGGTGATTCTCGCGACGGGGATCAACCCGAATGTCAGCCTCGCGGCGGAAGCCGGGCTCTCTCTCGGCCCCACCGGAGCGATCGCGGTGAACGAATACCTTCAGACATCCGATCCCTCGATATACGCCGCAGGCGACTGCGCCGAAACATGGCATGCGCTCTTAGAAGAGCCCTTTTATTTACCGCTCGGCTCCGTCGCGAACCGGATGGGGAGGACCGCTGGAGGAAACGCCACGGGGGTTTTACGGCAGAAGTTCAGCCCGGTAACGGGGACCATCATTATCAAGGTGTTCGACTACCATGTGGCAAAAACGGGACTGAACGAGAAGGAGTCTAAAAAGGCCGGCTGCGACATCTTGTCGAGCTACGTCCCGGAGTATGACAAGGAACCGTTCATTCCCGGCGCGGAAATCATCAATATCAAGATGACCGCATGCAGGAAAAGAAAACAGCTGATAGGTGTCCAGATCGTCGGCAAGGGCGACGTAGCAAAACGGATCGACA
Organism: Spirochaetota bacterium; assembly: GCA_016934265.1. Lineage (GTDB taxonomy): Bacteria > Spirochaetota > B62-G9 > B62-G9 > DRHN01 > JAFGTF01. The sequence continues at coordinate 10,515 of JAFGTF010000058.1, read as the reverse complement.
TTGCGGCGATGGTGATCTCAAAGGGTGGCAATGTCGACGACATCCTCGCGGTGGACCTCGGGTATGCCCCGGTGTACTCCAACGCGGTCGGTGCGATCGTCGTCGCCGCGAACGTACTGCAGAATAAACTGGACGGTGTATTCGAAGGTATTACCCCGGGCGAGGTACAGACCCTTTTACAAAAACACCCTGAGGAGTGCGTCTTTCTCGACGTGAGGACGCCCCAGGAGTTCGAGGAGGCGAGGATACCTGGATTCGATCTCATACCGATCGAGAACCTCACAAGCAGGATCGACGAGATACTCCCGAACCGCAGGGTGGTACTGTTCTCGCAGTCGGGGGCCCGGGCGTATCAGGCTTCCCTCATACTGAAGTCACGCGGCTTTACGGATGTGGCGATACTGGAGGGAGGGCTTCACATGTGGCCGTATGCGGTGACGCGGGGATAACAATACCGTTTATAGTGAGGGTTTTAGAAACGTCCCCGCGATCCAAAAAACAGCGGAAAATTTTTCGTTATTTCCTGTAAAAGCTTCAATATTCACTTGACATACTGTGGCGATCCGTTGATAATGATAAAGTGATATTATTCGATAATTATAATAAATTAGGAGGGAGGAAGAAGATGAGATGGTTCAAGTTTCTGCTTGTCGCTGTATTCTTATTCACCGCTGTTTTCGCGTTCTCGGATCAGACACTTGTATATGAGACGTTCGACAGCACTGCACTGACGAGATGGATGCCGGTCAGCGGCAGCTGGAAAGTGGTGCACGGAAGGCTCACCCAGACCGATGCCAATGAAAGAATGGCAATGATATCGATACCGGTCGAGCAATCGGGCGTGATACTGTATGAGTTTGACGCCAAGTACGTAACAGGCGGGGCCGATGATTATGCAGGATTCGGTATACACATCTGTACAAACAATCCGACGAAGAAGAGATCATGGGGCAACGGCACGGGGCTTCTGGGCTGGGTAACCTGGGATCCCAAGGCATACGGATACCCCGGCGGTTTCCTGCACGTATACGACAGCAGGAACGCGTCGAATATGGAACTCTCGAAAAGGATTTTCCCTTCCGGGGACATCATGAAATACGGAGATCTACTGCCGATACCCGCGCAATATCTGAAGACGAAATACCTCGAGTACAAGATCCCGATAAAGATGAGGATCAACACGAGAACGGGCGCCGGACGTTTCTACGATCCCTTTGCTCCGGACAGGTACTACTACCGCTTCAGTCTCGGCGGACCGGTGACTCCGGGAGATTATTTCACATTTAGGACGAACAGCCTTTCCGTGAGTTTCGATAACCTGAAGATCACGAAGATCGATTAGCGATCTTTTGGATCGATTAGCGATCTTTTGGATCGACTAGCGATCTTTTGGATCGACTAACGATCTTTTGGATCGATTAACGATCTTTTGGATCGATTAACGATTATTGTGATCGCAATGTGTCTTCTGTTCTTGCCTGAATGCATCTAAGCTGCGCGGGACCTGTGGCGGGGGAATCAGGGGACTCTCGAGCAGGGGTTTCTTTCACCGGACCGTGGGTCCCGGGGAGCTTGTGTCAACCAACGGCGGGGAGGAGGACCATTCCATATCAAGGTCGGCAACAGGGTTACTATGAGTCTTTGTGCGATCCCGCGTATCCGGCAAGAATCCGTACCGTATGCGCTCCATCGGTAAACCTGCCCTTTTCTGTATCATAGTGTCCGTATCATCGCTAATTTTTTTACAACAGCCGCTCGCCGCCTCTCAGCGCGAAACCACGAGCGGTTTCTTCGAGCAGGCGCCGGAGGATATACTTCGGAGGATGACGCTCGACGAGAAGCTCGGGCAGATACTCATCTTCGGCTTTGAAGAAACCGCGCTCGACGAAGAGATGAAGGAATGGATCAATACGAGCCGGCTCGGTAACATAAAGATTTTTTTACGAAACATCACCTCTAAAGCGCAGCTTACGCAAATCACCGCGGAGATAAAACACCTCACTGAAATATCGGATCACGGGATACCGCCCTTTATCGCCACCGACATGGAGGGCGGAATGGTGAACCATATCAGGTACGACGGCATCCAGCTCGCACCCTCCGCCGGACTGATCGGCGCGTCCTACAACTGTATGAACTGTACCTATGCCTCTCGGCTCATCGCCCTGACCCTTCGCGATTCCGGGGTCAATATGAACTTCGCCCCGTGCGTCGACGTGCTGACGAACACGGAAAACAGGGTGATAGGTACCAGGTCGTATGGTTCCGATCCCTACGAGGTCTATTTCATGGCCCGCGCGTTCATCCTCGAACACGAAAAATACGGTATCACGGCGGTTGCAAAACACTTCCCCGGCCACGGCATGACCGACTTCGACACACATACCGCCGCGTTGAGCGTCGGCACAGAAAGGGCGGCGCTCGACGGGGTGCACTTTTTTCCATACAGATACCTCATCAAAGAAGGCGTTCTCAATACGTGTATGGTTTCGCACGTCGTATACACAGCTCTCGATCCGCTCTACCCGGCCTCGCTGTCTCCCGTCATCATAAACGGAATACTGAGAAAGGAGCTCGGTTTCGAGGGGCTGGTGATCACAGACGATCTGGAGATGGAGGCGGCCCAGGGCTTTTCCGGTGATATAGTGAAGTCGTTCATCCTCGCGTTCAGATCCGGTACCGACCTCATACTCATCTCGCATACGAAGGAGAAACAGAGAAAGCTCTTGGAAACGCTTCCTTTTCTCTTCGAGAAGGGTATCCTGCTCGAAAGCGACCTGGACAGGAAAGTGCTTCGCATCATCAGGGAAAAACAGCGTTCGCTCGGGCGATTCTACAGCACGCTTCCGACCGATCCGGAGAACGGACACGCGATACATGAGACGACCGAAACGCTGTATGAGGCCTCGAAGGAGGGCATTGTCGAAATATCCTCCGGGATGTTCGGGCCGTTCACGGGCGGCACGATAATGATCTCTCAGGACCTCTATCACGGCGTGTTCCTGGCCCCCATATCACGCTTCAGGGAGCTCGCCTACGAGTACTTTCCAGGCTGGGAGGTATTCTATATCAGGTACAACCCGCCCAACAGGGAAAACATCCGAAGGATGAAGCAGTACGCTGACCAGCTGAAGAAATACGACCTGGTTATCATCGGCATGGTAAACGAGAAGCAGGCGGCATGGGCCCGGTTCTGCGCTCAGGAGCGTATCCCGTTTATCGTCCTGTCGATGGAGAACCCGTACGTAGCCATGGAATTCACAAAAGATGCCCTTTTCGTTGCGGCGTGTTTCAGCCCCTATTCCCCGGAACCTGAAGCGTTGTTCGAATGCGTATTCGGGGACGGAGCGTGCCCGGGACGGTTTCCCTACGAATGAGGCCGCCCTGGGGGCGGACGACGAGCCGTCCGCCAGCGAAGATTGATAATTCGCTTGACTGTTTTGCGCGGTTTGAAATACACTCTGTACTACTCTATCATGAAGGAGCTTCTAAATGGAATACAGGGAGATCGGGACGAGCGGCATCAAGGCTTCAAGCATCGCCCTCGGGACATGGGCGGTGGGCGGCGGACCCTGGTGGGGTGACTCCGACGACGAGGAGTCGGTACGGGCGATCCGCGCTGCGGTCGACGCCGGCATTACGATGATCGACACCGCGCCAGCCTACGGATTCGGCCACAGCGAGGAGGTCGTGGGAAAGGCGCTTAGGGGCAGACGCGACAGGGTTGTGCTCTCCACGAAGTGCGGGTTGTGGTGGAACAACGATCGCGGAAGCTTCAAGTTCGAACAGCTCGGGCGCCGGGTGCATACCTGCCTGCGTCCCGAGACCCTCGCGGTCGAGATCGAGACGAGCCTTAAAAGACTCGACACCGACTATATCGATCTCTACATGACGCACTGGCAGGCGGTCGAGCCGGACAAGACGCCTATCGAAGACACGATGACGGCGCTTCTCAAGATGAAGGACGCAGGAAAGATCAGATGCATCGGGGTCTCGAACGCGGATGTATCGCACATGAAGGAATACCTCGCATCAGGAAGGATAGACTCGAATCAGCTGAAGTACTCGATGCTCGACAGGGATATAGAAACCGAGAAGGTCCCCTTCTGCATCAAAAACCGCATCAGCATCCAGGCGTACTCCCCCCTCGAGCAGGGGCTGCTCACCGGGAGGATCGGAATGGACTACCGCCTTTCGGATACGGAATACAGGAACCTTATCCCCTGGTTCAAACCGGAGAACAGAAAGAAGGTCCTGGACATGCTCGACGGATGGAAGCCGCTCGCAGAAAAGTACGGCTGCTCCATAGCCCAGCTCGTCATCGCCTGGACCGCCGGCCGGCCCGGTATCACCTTCGTGCTCTGCGGAGCGAGGAAAGCGGCCCATGTGATGGATAATGTGAAGGCGGCGGGTATAACGCTCGAAACGGGGGATACGGCGCGCATGACTATGGACGTCGAAAGCCTGCAAGATGCGGTGTAGACATACCGTACACGACGCAGACGGTACGAATGCACTAAAAGCCCGATGCGCTTCAAGAGCGGATCATTTACGATGGATACGTACATACAAACGGCCTGCATTTTCAGCGCTTCGGTCACGCCGGAATACGTAAAAAAGGAGGATTGATTCGTGAAGATCAGGGATATCGTGCCGGTAGCATTGGGAGAGAGTCCGGCGGATGTCCTCCTCTCGAATGCGAGGATACTCAACGTATTCACCGGCCGGCTGGAAGAGGGAAACATCGCCCTATTCCGGAAGCGTATCGCCGGTATCGGAGACTATACCGAAGGGAGAGAGAAGATCGACCTCAAGGGCGGCATCGTGCTGCCGGGCTTCATCGACGCGCACCTTCACATCGAGAGCTCGATGGTCTCCCCGAGAGAGTTCGCCCGTGCGGTCCTTTCCAGGGGCACGACCACCGTAATCGCCGATCCCCACGAGATCACGAACGTGCTCGGCATCGAGGGTCTGGAATACATGATAAAGACCACGGAGGGGATCCCGCTCAACGTCTATATCGCCCTTCCCTCCGCGGTCCCCGCAACGGAGCTCGAAACAGCGGGTGCGAGGCTGGGCGCCGAGGACATGGTCAGCCTGGTGGACAAGTACCCGCAGCGCATCATCGCGCTCGGAGAGGTGATGAACTACCCAGGGGTTCTGAAGAGAGACCGTGAGCTCATCGCCAAGATCGAGATCCTGCGGCACGAGTACAAGAAGATCGACGGCCATGCGCCGGGATTGACCGGCAAACAGCTCAACGCCTATATAGACGCCTTCATCCGATCCGACCATGAGAGCACGACTGCTTCGGAGGCTTTGGAGAAGGTATCCCGCGGCATGCAGGTGCTGGTACGGGAAGGCACGGCGGCCAAGAACCTCGAGGCGCTTATTAAAGCGGTCGACGTGCAAAACCACAGTTTTTTCTCCTTCTGTACGGACGACCGCGATCCGCTCGACATTATCAAGGAAGGCCATATCGACTACCTAGTTCGCAAGGCCATCCGCCTCGGCCTCGATCCCGTCATCGCGGTGCGAATGGCCACGATTAACACCGCCCTGCACTACAACCTGCGGAGCATGGGCGCGGTCGCGCCCGGGTACAAGGCGGACATGGTGGTGGTGAACGACCTTCGCGATCTCGCCATCGAAACGGTCATAAAGGACTCCCGAGTCGTGGCCCGCCGGGGAAGCATCGTCGCGCCGCTCGAAGGCGTGTATCAAGCCCCCCTGAAAAAAGGCGCCCCCATGTCTCTCCCCGAATTCACCGTCGAATCCTTCCGTATACCCGCACGCTCGGAGCGTATCCGGGTAATCGGTATGAAGGACGACGACCTGTATACGGATTCGGTTGTCTTGGACGCGAAGGTGGAAGACGGCGTCGCTGTCGCAGATCCCACAAGGGACCTCGTGAAGGTGGCGGTACTCGACCGGTACGATGGGACTCACCTTTCGAAAGGGTTTGCTCAAGGATTCGGTATCAGGCATGGGGCGGTCGCAACCACCATCGGTCACGACTCCCACAACCTCTGCGTCGCCGGGGTGACCGACGAGGACATGTTCCGGGCGGTGAAGCGGGTTCAAAGTCTCAAAGGCGGGATCGCGGTTGTCGTTGATGGAACAGTCAAATCGGAAATCGCCCTCCCTATCGCGGGTCTTATGTCGGACAGGGATTTGGACGAGGTGGTAGAGGCGCTCGGAAAGCTTAAAAAAGCCGTTTCCGCCATGGGAAGCAACAAGGACATACTCATGCTCCTCTCGTTCATACAGCTTGCCGTAATACCGGAACTCAAGCTCACCGACCGCGGCCTGGTAAACGTGGCCAAGCAGCGTTTCGTCGATTTGTTCGTGCGGGAATAGGGAAAGCGGTTTACCATATGTGTCGCGAAGCGCCCGCAATCACTATGGGACGAGGATTCCACAGACCGGATCTATCGTCGAAACCGCATCAGATTCTCGACAGGATCGTCAGACCGTTGTTCTTTAGAATCCGTTTTTCCAGCTTCCATTGTTTGTTCTCCTTCAAAAAGTCACGTATCGCTCTCATCAGTCCCTTTTTCGAAGATGTACCGTACTTGTTCAAATCCGTTCCCATCTCCTTCAATCCCTCTTTACAATCCTCAGCCATCGTTTCATTCTTTTTTCCATACGTCGTCGTATCGTGCATAATGATGTATTTATTCACCTTGCTGCCGTGTGATCGCAGCTCATGAATCAACTGATTGTAATGATGATATGTGTCGATGAACAATACGTCCGTTTCCTCGATTTCGATGTCCGATACATCCGTCTTTCTGAACTCGAAATCTATTCCCGCTCTCTCGGAAGCAATTTCAGCACGCTCTATATCGGGAGGACGTATTATATCGTATGTAACAAACCTTTTCGGTTTAGCCGCTAATAAGGCCCACGTCGATACCACCTTTCCAGTACCCAACTCCGTTATATGGTTGCATCCATCCGCGAATTTTTTCATGATCGGCAAGAGCTTGTTAATATCGGAAGGTGTATTGCACTTCTCTCTATATTCTTCGTTTATCGCAGTCATGTCGTTTTTCCCGTCGCCTTTCCCCATTGTAGCGCCTCTTTTGTCCTCAGATAGTAATTTTTTGCTTCTAACCCACACCGGACCATGCTAGGGTCCATGCGCCCTTTCACGTGTACGCTGCCTGTTTTCATGCTCTCGGTTACTGTATCAAGCTATCGATTTTTTTTCAATGTATTTGGATAACCCCGAATGGCGGGAGTAACGGCTGGAATGAAGACCCTGCCGTTATTATGCCCATATTAAAACCTTGAACACCCATGCCGATCGATGCTGGTCGGCAGGTCTTACCCATAAGACGTTTCTTTGACGTATGAAAGAGTACGGAATCATTGGGACGTCATATGTATCTTTTCCCTCTCTGTACAAGCCGCCATGTCCTGTTACGCCGTTAGCACGAATTACATCCCCTGCTTCAACGCCTTTTCGATCGCCTTCAGCACGACCTTGCTCGAATAGGTCGCCCCTGTTACGGCGTCGACCCTCAGGCTCTGCTGCGCCTTGACCCGGTCAAGGATCTCGTCCGCACCGTGTTTCGGGCCATGGCTGTGGCCGAGCAGCTCGATATCGATAATGCGTCCCTCCTTGACTGTCACCTGCACCTTAGCCGTGACCGGGACATTGCTCTGGTCTGCCTCGTACGTGCCGTCCTTGACGTCGCGTACGTCGATATCCTCTATCGTGAGTTTTTCTATCTCCTTGATGAACTCGCAGCCGGCGAAGCCGACACAACAGACTATACCCAGTAGGATACACGCAAATATCCTGACTGCTGCCATACATACCTCCTATCCATTTTTAACAGTGCGATCGCCATCATTCCGGGAGAAAAATATATTACGGAAAAGAGGATCAGTATACTGCAATAATATAATCTGGGCATTATTTTAGGATACCACCCGACATAACGGACATATATCTGCCCTTTTTATCACCCTGTGTTTTTTAACGTGTGTACTGTGTAGACCTTACCCCGGGATTAGAATACAGGTGTGAATGAGACTGTTTTTACCACCTTCCATCCCGCCGCATCTACCGCCGCCACATTAAAAGTGTACTTCGTGTTGTTCTTGAGGTCCCTGACAAAAAGGCTCCAGGTCCCGCCGTAAAAAATCAGAGATCCGTAATGCCCCCCGTCGCCCTTGTAGATAAGGGTCACTAATTCGTAATTGTCGCTCACCGTGCCGTGTATGGTGACCTGCGACGAGGGCACCTCCGAGTTATTGGTCGGGCCGATAATCGCAAGGGCCGGCGGCGACGGATCGTAGTAGACGTCCACACTGTCCCCGCCGAATAATCCACCCCCGGAAGCGGAAACCGAGATATAGTTCCAGCCGGGGAAAAGAGAAATGTTGGTGAATGTGCAGCTTGTCTCTCCATACGTGACATCATACCAATACATACCGCAGCTCACCGACCTTATTGCAGGGTCAGACCAGCTCACGCTTACCGAGATCGTGTCGTACCGGACGACCGCACCGTCTCGAGGCGATGTGATTCGTACATCGCTGAAAAACATTTCAAAGATATCGGAGCATCCTGCGGTTATGACCAACGTCATAACCATGAGCGTTGCGATCAGCAGCAGCTTTTTCATATTGTTTCTAATCATGTTGTTGTTTGTATCTCCATTATCCTGTATAATACGATAGAATGAAATAAATCTCTACAATATATACTTATCCGGGCTGTCTTATATGAGTTCAGGGAGAGGGGTGACGAGACGGATTGTTCCAGCATGCGGTATGTGTTTCGTCCTTACTCTGTGTATCGTCTCCTGCAACATCCTTCCGGTCGAAAAGACCTGGAGCGTCGGCGGTACCACGGCCATGAAGGGTACTCCCTCCGACAGTGTAATGATCGCCGGGTTTCTGGTCCGGCGGCTGGATGTTTTCGGGGCAGATTCCGTCCTCGTGAGCAATACGAACGACCTCGGGACCGGCGGGGGACATTTTTCGCTGTATCTGGATGTGGAAGATCAGACCGTGGACTCGGGCGATAGAGTCGTACTGGTATTCTGGCAAGACAGCATCGACAACAAGACGTATGACGACGGAGAGAGTTTTCAATACGCGGAACCGATGCCGGGCTGTCCTGTGTTCAGGGATGCGGTGAGCTGCCTTTTCTTCTACGTAAATCAGGAGGACCCCCTCCTGCAATGCCCGCGAGGCTGGAATATCGATCTCGGAAACCTGATCTCCGTTGTCGTCGGGTACACACATATGTCAAACGCCAAAATCACCAACTGGTACAGCTGGGATTAATTCAATTTACAAATGTGCGGCACATGTTCTCAACATGAAGAATAAACAAGGAGGAGTTATGAAAATAATAAAATTACTGCCCTGTATATTAGTCGCTCTGCCGCTTCTCACAGGCTGCCCAAGCGTCGGTACGAGCGAAGCCGTTATCTCCATCGTATCGATCACGCCGCCGCCGGGCTCGGCGATAGAGGAGGGTACGGAAATAGAGGCGGTTTTAGACTACGAGATGAGCGCGTACGAATACGTCGACTACCAGATCACGATCCTGTTCGAGACGACGACGGGCGGGTATGTGGTGACGGGAGACAATCCGTCCCTCGAGATAACGCTCACCGGAGGCCGGGTAACCCACACGTAAACAGTCACCAGTATGGACGTGAATAATGCAGTCGTGAAAAAACCGTACGAGATACACTACGTGTTGGAGAAATCGGGGGACGGGGAGATATGGGAGGAGGTCGCGGTGACGGAGGAAGTAATCTATACCGAGTAGCCCCCCGGCGAAAACGACGGCTGAAACCGCCGCTACCGAAACAGCAACCGGCACTCCATCACACCGTCTGGAAGGAGATAACGGAACAGAGAAGTTCTTCCATCTATTTCCTAACAAACAGCAGGAAAGGGAAACGTATTTTTACTACCGACAGTAGCGATCTCATGCGGTCACCTCCCGTCCCCGTTGATTCCGTAATGAAACGGCATCCTTACCAAAAAAGAAGTTTGTGATGAAAAACCTGATCTTGCCTATACTACTAGGAGCATGCGTGGCCATACTTTTCGGATGTGTCGGCAATGGGACCACTGAAGCCGTAGAGTCGTATTCGCATTTTGTGGGAACCGATGGAACAAATGGATTTGAGGTGTGAAAGAGCGACGGAACGGAAACCGGCACCGTCTTGGTAAAGGATATCAACGACGGTAAAAATGGCTCATCTCCCGGCGAGCTTGCCAACGTAAACGGCACGTTGTTTTTTGCCGCCTACGATATCGTTCACGGCTGTGAACCATGAAAAAGCGACGGCACGTCGGAATGTACTGTGTTGATCAAGGACCTGTTTGTAGGAAGCGGTAATGGAATACCGATGCCGCTCTAATGGGGCCCCTATAGTAAAATTCCTAATCCTTTAAGTTTTGTTTCCGGTACATGTGCCGTCATTTTATCCCACCCGTGCAAGTCGTAATATTCATCAAGCATGGTCTCCCAAC
>JAFGTF010000057.1 GCA_016934265.1 Spirochaetota bacterium | reverse complement strand
GCAATGACATATAGGGGGTTATTCTTGAAAAGTCATTGCGAGCGAGGACATCGAAGATGTCCGATAGCGAAGCAATCTACGTACTTGCTGTTAAATCATGCGGATTGAGTCGACCCTTCGGGTTTCTGTAGGTTATTGTATCGAATATTTACAGCTAAACCGGAAAGGAAATAAAAAGACTGTCCGGAGGCAAAGGGTTTTAGAAGAGGGCGCATGAAGATAGAGGATATACGCGATCTTGAAAAAAAGGAGATCGGCCCGTATTTTCGTGATAGCTTCGTTGATTTTCCACAGGAGCTGAAGCGGGACGTAACGGAAATCATCCGTGAGGTGGGTACACGGGGAGACGATGCGGTCGTGGATTTTACGAAGCGCTTCGACGGTATCGAACTTCCCGTAGCCCGGATTGCGGTGTCAAAAGAGGAGATAGAATCAGCTTCGAGGGGAGTCGAAGAAACGTTTCGTGAAGCGGTGGCGGTAGCGATCGGGCGCGTCAGGCGGTTTCAGACTCACATTGTGCGGCACGCGGTGCCGGGAGACTGGTCGTTCGTCGACGAGCTCGGAAACCGCCTGGGAGAGCGGTATACGCCGATAGAAAGAGTAGGGGTCTATATACCGGGCGGGACGGCCGTCTACCCTTCGTCGCTCGTGATGACGGTTGTTCCGGCCGCAGTTGCGGGGGTCGGCGAGATCACCGTCATATCGCCGCCCGGATCGTTTCGTTCGCCGTCGGTACTCGCAGCGGCGATGGTCGTGATACAGGAGGAGCTCGGCATCGTCCTCCGTGTCTTCAGGATCGGCGGGGTACAGGGTATCGCAGCGCTTGCGCTGGGTACTGAATCCGTCCCGAGGGTCGACAAGATCGTGGGTCCGGGGAACATCTATGTCGCGTGTGCGAAGAAAGAGCTCTTCGGAACGGTGGATATCGACATGATCGCGGGACCGAGCGAGGTTCTCATCGTCGCCGACGGATCCGTCGACCCGAAACTCGCCGCAATAGACCTTCTCGCACAGGCCGAGCACGACGAACGGGCGAGGGCGCTCTGCGTGGTCTTTTCCATGGATGAGGCACTGGCTGTGCAGAAGGAAATGGACAAGCTGCTTTCGGAAGCCGTGCGGAGATCGACCATTGAAAAGGCCTTGGAGGATTTCGGGAGGATTTACATCGTGCGGGATATGGAGACGGCCGTCGCGGTCGTGAATGAGGTGGCGCCGGAGCATCTCGAGCTTCATCTGAAGGACCCTGAAAAGATAGTGCCCAAGATAAAAAACGCCGGTGCGATATTCATCGGTGGCGAAACGGCGGAGGCGTTCGGCGATTACATCGCCGGGCCCAGTCATGTGCTCCCCACGGCAGGCAGCGCTAGGTTTTTCTCCCCTCTGTCGGTAACGAGCTTTCTAAAGAGCAGCAGCGTGGTGGAAATGTCGAAAAAAGGGGTGGACGACCTCGGCGGGTACGCGAAGACGTTTGCACGCCTCGAGGGACTGGACTCGCACTACAGGTCCATAGATGTCAGAAGAGAGAGGTGATATCATGAAGTCCGGAAGAACAGCGGAGGTTCGAAGAAAAACGTCGGAAACCGATATAACGCTGAAGTTCGATATCGACGGTACCGGCGTATATGCCATCGATACCGGCGTACCGTTTTTCGATCATCTTCTCGAGCTGTTTTCGAAACACGGGAAGTTCGACATGGAAATCAAAGCGAAGGGCGACATCGAAGTGGATTATCATCACCTGGTAGAGGATACCGGTATCACGCTCGGAGACGCGTTTGAAAAGGCGATAGGCGACAAGGGCGGAATACGGCGCTTTGCGTCCTGCTTGGTACCCATGGACGAGGCGCTCGTTCGCGTCAGCATCGATATCTCGGGGAGGCCGTTCTTATACTACGAGGTGCCGGTGATAGACCCCCACATCCTCCATTTCAACGCTGGACTCGTCGAGGAGTTCATGCGCGCTTTTGCGCACGGCGCGGGAATAACCCTTCATATCGATTCCATTCGGGGTAAAAATACCCACCATCTCGTTGAGGCCTGTTTCAAGGCGTTCGGGCTTGCGCTTTTCGACGCGACCCGGATCACCGGAAAGGGCGTGCCTTCCACAAAGGGCGTGTTATAGGATTCATCATATCGATACGGGAATTCGAGTTGATAACCATAATAGATCTCGGAATAAGCAATATCAAGTCTATTTACAGGGGATTTTCCGTCCAGGGATTCGACGTTCGTGTGGTGACGGGGCCCGACGGCCTCAAGGGAGCGGAATCGCTCGTGCTCCCGGGGGTCGGCGCTTTTCCGAGGGCGATGGAGATACTGGAAAACCGCGGGCTGATAGAGCCGATACTGAACCACATAGACTCGGGCAGGCCCTTGCTTGGTGTGTGCCTCGGCATGCAGCTTTTATTTTCGGACAGCGTCGAGCACGGGCTTACGAGGGGATTGGGAATCATACCGGGACATGTGGTGTTGTTTCCCCCGGGAAGGCAGGTTCCTCACATGGGATGGAACGGCGTTTTTCAGTCTCAGAAAAGCCCCATTTTTTCGGGTATTCCCGAAGGGGCGGATTTCTATTTCGTCCATTCCTATGTCGCCCGGCCGGAGCAAAGAGGCGACGTCGTCTCGGAGACCGACCATGGCGGAAAGTTCGTATCGGCGGTGGGAAGAAAAAACGTCTTCGGTGTTCAGTTCCATCCGGAGAAGAGCCAGAGACCGGGACTGCATCTTTTACGAAATTTTGCGGCAATGTAATCCCTGGTTCGAATACGGTCATTGCGAGCGAAGACCCCGGAGGGGTCTTTTAGCGAAGCAATCTGTGAACAGAACAAAGGAATCACAGGTTGTTTCGTCGTCAGACAAGGAGTATCTTCGATGTCCGCTTCCTCGCAATGAAGGGTCGGATGTGCTGGAAACGAATACTACTGACAGGTTTTGATCAGGGAATACGATAAAAAGGGCGAAGAACGATGGACTTCATGCCTGCGATAGACCTCATCGAAGGACGGTGTGTCAGGCTCATGCAGGGCGACTACCGCAGGAAAACGGAATACGACGCTGATCCGGTGGATACCGCCCGCTTTTTCGAAGCGGAAGGCGCCCGTTGGGTTCACATAATCGACCTCGATGCGGCTAAGGGCGAAGGGGGACACAACCGGGAGGTGCTGGCACGAATACGGAAAGCGGTCGATATCCCGCTTGAAGTCGGCGGGGGAGTGAGGAAAAAAAAGGATGTCGTCGCCCTCCTCGATATCGGCGTTTCGAGGATCATACTCGGGACAATCGTCGTGAAAGCCCTGCCTCTCGTGACCCAACTCGTCGTTGAGTTCGGCCGGGCGCTTGCTGCCGGAATAGACGCGAAGGAAGGTGTGGTCAGGATCAGCGGATGGACGGAAGCGGCGGGAGTGGATGCCGTCGATCTCGGAATGCAGGTAAAGGACGCGGGGTTCTCCCGTATCGTGTATACCGATATCGCCCGTGACGGTATGATGATGGGACCCAACATAGAGGGTATCCGTCGTATGGCGCATGCGACCGGCCTGCCGGTGATTGCCGCCGGCGGGGTGTCCCGAATCGAGGACATAATCGCGCTGAAGGCGCTGGAAGAAGACGGGGTGGAGGGCGTTATCTCCGGGAGGGCGGTCTACGAGGGGACGCTGTCGGTCCGCGATGCGTGCAGGGTGTTGTGCGAGAGGGTAAAAGAGGGTTGAGCGATGCTCAAGAAGAGGATAATACCGTGTCTAGACATCACACGGGGCAGGGTCGTCAAGGGTATTAACTTCGTCAATATTCGTGATGCCGGGGATCCGGTTGAATGGGCGAGAAAGTATGATAGGGAGGGCGCGGATGAGCTCGTTTTCCTGGATATTACCGCCACATCCGACAACCGGGAGACGCTCGTCGAGGTCGTGGAGTCCGTGTCGGACGAGATATTCATACCCTTTACCGTCGGAGGCGGAATCCGTACCGTTCAAGATATGGCAACACTTTTAAAGGCGGGAGCGGATAAGGTCTCCATTAACACGGCTGCGGTTCGAAATCCTGGTCTTATCAGCGAGGGGGCGCGTAATTACGGGAATCAGTGCATCGTAGTGGCGGTGGATGTCAAGCGGGAGAAAGACGGTTTCAAGGTCTATGTCACGGGGGGGCGTCACAGGACGGATATCGATGCGATAGAATGGTGTAGAGAGGCGGAAAACTTAGGGGCTGGAGAGCTTCTCGTTACGAGCATGGACAGAGACGGTACGAAAGACGGATACGATATAGAGCTCCTTCAGAAAATAACCTCGCTCGTCAATATTCCGGTTATAGCCTCGGGCGGCTGCGGTATTCTTTCGCATCTCTACGACGCGATACGGCTGGGCGGCGCATCCGCGGTTCTTGCAGCCTCGATATTTCATTACGGTGAGTTCACCGTGCCGCAGGCGAAAGCCTACCTCTCGGGCAGGGGAATCGAAATCAGGGAATCGGTATGAGTGAGAAGCCGCTTCTCATACTTGACATGGACGGCGTCATAGTCGACGTTACCGGTTCCTACAGGGAGGTGGTGCGGCGTACGGTCCTGTGCTATCTCTCCGAGGTCATAGGTGCGGACGGACTGTCCCGAGAATCGGTGACGCTCGGGGACATTGCGGCGGTAAAGAACTCCGGCGGACTGAACAACGACTGGGAGCTCACCTACGAGCTGATCGATACCGTGCTCGGCAGGTATTTCGACAGGGAGAACGCGCCGATTGCCGGCAGGTTCCGGGCTGTGCGCGAGGCGGAGGACGATAAAGAGCTTCTATCCATGTGCCGGTCGGTGCTTGCATCCTCGAACCGGCGGTCTCTCACACGTCTCGGCGAAACGCCGGTGTCACGTTTTTACTCGGGCCGCCGCTCTTTGTCAAGCGGGCGTTCCCCGTTTCTTTTGAACGGGGGAGACGTTAAAAGCGGAAACCTCGCGAAGCGTATCTTTCAGGAGCTCTATCTCGGGAAAGATCTCTTTTATAATACCTATGGGGAAGATCCTCTTTTCTACGACGGTACCGGATACGTGATGGAAGAAACCCTTATTCCACGCCGGGCGCAGCTCGAAGAGCTGAGTCGGCGCTGTAAGCTTGCAATCGCCACCGGGAGGCCGCGCTCGGAAGCGGTGTATGCGCTTGAGCGGTTCGGTATAACGCGGATGTTCGCGGTTTTAGTCACGGAGGACGATGTGATGGAAGAGGAGAGACTAAGCGGAAGTTCTCTTAGAAAACCCCACCCGTTCATGCTCGAGCGGTGCCTTGAACGCTGCGGATGCACGGCGCACGCCGGGAGTTTTTACGTAGGTGATATGCCGGACGATATGATTGCAGGAAAGAGAGCGAATATGATGCCGCTCGGTTTCGTTTACGAAGGTCTCGATATATCGGAGGACGATAAAAAAGCGCACCGAACACTTCTTGTTCAAAACGGTGCCCGTAAGGTATTCGGCAATTATGGAGAAATTCTTCGGTTTTTCGGTTCTGTAACGTGAGCAACAATAAAGCGGATTTTAATGGTGTTCAGGATTTATAAGACTGGTGCACACAGCTAAAAAAGCCGATAGCAATCTTACCGCTTGGAGAACTGGAAGCGTTTTCTCGCTTTCGGTTGACCGGACTTCTTCCGTTCCACCATTCTCGCATCGCGAGTGAGGTAGCCGCTCTTGGAAATTGCGTTTTTTGAATCGGGGTCGACTTCCACCAAGGCCCGTGCGATAGCGTGGCGTATCGCCCCGGCCTGGCCGTTGTAACCGCCGCCTTTTACCGTTACTTTCAGGTCCCATTTGCCCGTATTGGCCGAAACCTGAAGGGGCTGATGTATGACTGCGACCTGATTCTTTGAAGGAAAGTAGTCGTCAGGTGAGACTTCGTTGATAAGAATACTTCCGTTTCCCTTTCGTATCATAACTCGTGCAACCGAGGTCTTTCTTCTCCCTGTCGCGAATACCCAGTTGTCCGGCACTAACCGCCTCCAGTTACTTAAATTTCGACCTTTTGTGGCTTCTGTGCTTCATGGGGGTGTGTTTTCCCCGCATAGATCTTCACATGAAGCAGCTGCCTTCTGCCGAGCCTGTTCTTCGGCAGCATCCCCTTCACCGCGTTTCTCATGGCGAAAGTTGGGTCCTTTTTCATCATATCGAGAAATCCGGTCTGCTTTATCCCGCCCGGATAGCCGGAATGTCTGTAATAGGCCTTTTGAAGATGCTTATTGCCCGTGAGCCGTACCTTATCCGAATTGATGATGATGACGTTGTCCCCCATATCTTCATGGGGAGTATAGGTCGTTTTGTGCTTTCCCCTGAGCAAGGAAGCGACCTTGCTCGCGACCCTTCCTAAGACCTCGTCTTCAGCATCGATGAGATACCAATTTTTTTGGTATTCACCCTTCTTTGCGGTGTATGTCTTCATTCCCCTACTCCGATTTTACCGTGTAAGATAGTATAATAGGCTTTCTTCGTCAAGCAAAAGCACCGCTCATTTGACTTTTTCATCGCCTCCTAAGGGACGCGCCCCCTGCGGGGCCTCGTGGGGAAGCATGAGGATGAACACAACGGATAGCAAAGGAAGAAAGGAGAGTATCCTGTACGTCCTGAAAAGCCCCAGTACGTCACCCAAGTATCCGGCTGCTATGGTGGAGGCCGTCGTCGTCAGAAATCCGAATGCCATTAGTATCGATGCCGCAGTGCCCTTGAACTCCGGGACGAGGTCCTGTGCGTATGCGTACCAGACAGGGTTTCCGCTGAGCATGAACATACCCGCGATGACAAGGAGTGCGAATCCTGCAATGATGTGCCTCTGCTGGAGATAGAGATTGATCAGAAGCGGTATACAGAAACTGCTTATTAGGAAAAACCATTTTTTGCCTATCCTGTCCGATACGGTGCCGCCGATGAATGCACCGAAAGCCCCTGAAATCTCGAGCAGGGACAGGGCTGAACCTGCAAAAAGCAGGCTCTTTCCCGTCTCCCGCAGGTAGGTGGGGAGGAAATATGCAAACGCGTAGACGGTAAATCTGTGAAGAAGCTGAATGACGAGCAGCAGTAACAACCCCTTTTTCCCCCCTGCAATGGCCTGCCAGAACCCCGCCGTCCTGCTTCGGTCTCTTTTGTCACCGCCGGGATGGTTCGTAAAAAAGATGACTGCCGCCACCGCGACAGCCGGAAGGGCTGCGGTAAAAATACGATTCCCTGACAGCAGGCGAATTAGAAAGACGATATAGACCGGTCCGATGGAGCGGGCGAGCTCTCCTCCTGTCATAAAGAACGACATGCCGGTGCCGTATCTTCCGCCGCTTGCGTCCGCTACCCCCGTCACTGCGTTTGCGTGATAGAATGCGGCGCTTACCCCTGCAATCAGCGTGAACATTAAGACCCATGAGTACCCCGGCATCACTAAAACGGCGCATATGGCGCCCGCGGTAACGAGCATCGTAAGCGGAAGTATCGCCTCTGTTCCCCGCCGGTCGGCGAGATAGCCGATAAACGGCTGGAAGACAGAAGGCATCCGCAGCGCCGGATTCAGGTATCCTGCCATCTTGAGCGAGAGATCGTGTTTCTCTATGAGAACCGGCAGAATCGGGCTGAGGAACGACTGGTATAGGTCGTGAACGAGATGAGTGACGGAATACAATATAAGACGTGGAAGCCGAGGTTCACTTTTAGCGTTGCTGTTCATTTTCTTCTGTTCTTTTCGGGTTCTCGTAATATACTATGAAAAGGCAAGGTCGTACCGAAAAAACACCCGTGCAAGGGTTTCAGACGGTCTCGAACGGGGTGTGGCGGTTCTCCGGCATAGGAAAATTTTCATGAAGATTACGAACATCAAGGGACAGCTCAGAAGGAAGAACCGGTTTTCCATTTATCTTGACGGGAAATACGCGTTCTCGTTAGATTACGATACTCTCTCCCGCTCGGGCCTGCATATCGAGGATGAAGTAAGCGACGCCGATATAGAGCGGCTCGAGCTGAAAGACGAATATGCCCGCGCACGGGATTACCTGTACACCCTCCTTTCCTACAGGGGCCGCTCGGAGTACGAGTCCAAAAAACGGCTCTTAGACAAGGGATTCAGCAGGGGCGTCACTGAAGAGGTGATACGGGATTTCAAGAAAAAAGGCATTATTGAAGACAGGCGTTTTGCGGCGGAATGGCTCGATTCGATTCTGCTGCACCGTCCCCTGGGAAGACTGCGTGCCGAACACGAGCTTCGTGAAAAACGAGTCAACGAGGCGGTCATCAGCGGGGTATGCGACGAGCGGTTCGGTCAAGACGAGGAGGAAAATCTCGCCCGCCGGGCCTTGGAGAAGCGTTTGACGGTGCTTCGGAACGTTCCGCCGGACACGGCTCGCGAGAGAGTATGGCGCCATCTGAAAAATCGGGGCTTCCGATTCGATATCATCCAGGAGCTTTGTAAGGAGTATTTCTGTGATCACATCGAGTGATTTGCGAAAGAGCTTTCTCGAATTTTTCGAGCAGAGGGGGCATTCAGTCGTCAAGAGCTCGACGGTGGTTCCCGCCGACGATCCGACACTGCTTTTCACCAACGCGGGGATGAACCAGTTCAAGAGCATCTTTCTTGGACTAGAACCTCCGAAGAGTCCCCGCACCTGCTCGGTGCAGAAATGTATCAGGGCCTCGGGCAAGCACAACGATCTCGAGGATGTCGGTACGGACGGGAGCCACCATACCTTTTTCGAGATGATGGGAAACTGGTCCTTCGGCGATTACTATAAGCGGGAAGCGATCGAGTGGGCGTGGGAGTTCGCGACGGAAAAGCTCATGCTTTCGGAACACTCGCTTTGGGTGAGCATATACAAGGACGACGACGAGGCATACGAAATATGGCGAAGCGTTGTCGGTATCGACGATGGACGGATCGTGCGTCTCGGAGACGTCGAAAAGGGAAACGAGGAGAACTTCTGGAGCATGGGCGAGACGGGACCGTGCGGTCCCTGCTCCGAGCTTCATTACGATTACAATCCTTCTGGACATACGACATTCGAGGAGGGTGATGAAAACGGGGACATATGCGAGCTCTGGAACCTCGTGTTCATGGAATACAACCGGGAAAGCGGAGGATCGCTCGTCGAGCTGCCTGCGAAGCACATAGATACCGGAATGGGGCTGGAGCGTACCCTCGCGGTGCTTCAGGGGAAACGTTCCAACTACGAGACCGATCTCTTCGTGCCGATAATAGAGAAAATTTTCGAGCTTTCCAATCTTCGGAAAAACGACCATATCGTCTCCTTTCAGGTTATCGCGGATCATATCAGAAGTCTCGCCTTTGCAATTGCGGACGGCGCCGTTCCGTCGAACGAGGGGAGGGGATACGTGCTCAGGAGGATCCTCAGGCGGGCGGTCCGGCACGGGAAGCTGCTGGGACTCGGCCGGCCGTTTCTCTACGAGCTCGTACACCCGCTTGTTACGATCATGAAGGACCCATATACCGAGCTGATCGAACGCGAGGAGACGATCAGGCGCATAATAAAGAACGAAGAGGCACTTTTCCTTCGGACGCTCGACAGGGGGCTTTCGGAGTTCGAGCGGACCGTCGAGAAGCTCAAAGCGGGGAACGAAACGGTTTTTCCCGGAGAAGAGGCGTTTCTTTTACACGACACGTACGGATTCCCCTACGACCTTACACAGCTCATGGCCCGCGAAAGGGGACTCACGCTTGATGGAGGCGGATTCGAGCGAAGAATGCAGGAGCAGAGAACGCGTGCGAAGCTGGACGCGAAGTTTAAGGCCGAGCCCGGGCAAGGGGAGTGGAAGAGGGTGAAAGAGGATGAGACGACGGTTTTTCTCGGCTACGAGCAGGCACGCGTTTCCGATATGCGGCTTGTTAAGTTCACCGAAAAAGAAGACGAGGTTTTACTCGTGTTCGACAGGACGCCGTTCTATGGCGAGTCGGGCGGGCAGGTGGGCGATACGGGATATGTGGAAGCAAAAGGGGTGAGGATCGAAATCGTGGACACAAAGAAGGCCGGGGATGTCACCGTCCACGTTGGACGCATAGAGACCGGGTCGCTCGAACCTGATACGATCACGCTTGTTTTCGAGGGTTTCGTCGACATGGAGAGAAGACGGCGCATCGCGGCAAACCATACTGCGACGCATCTAATGCATCACGCTCTCCGTGAGGTCGTGGGAACGCACGCCAACCAGGCCGGGAGCCTCGTTTCGCCGGATCGGCTGAGGTTCGACTTCAATCATTACGGCCCGCTCTCCGTCGAGCAGATCGAGCGTATCGAAGAGATCGTGAATAAATCGGTCCGGGAAAACCTTGAGGTGAACGTGCTCAACGATATCCCAATCGAAGAAGCGAGAGGTATGGGGGCCGTCGCCCTTTTCGGCGAAAAGTACTCGGAGAAGGTGCGGGTGGTGAAAATCGAAAGACTGGGCGCGGAGCTATGCGGGGGCACGCACGTCGACCGGACCGGCGATATAGGGATATTCAGCATAGTGAAGGAGGGGAGTATCTCGTCCGGCGTGAGGAGGATCGAAGCTGTTACCGGATCGGCGGCACTAGAGAGGTTCAAGGCCGACGGACGAATCCTCCAACAGGCCGCCTCTTTGCTCCGTACCGGCCCTGAAGGGATAGTAGAGGGGGTCACAAGGCTTATCGAGCGGGTTTCGGAGCTGGAGCGTGCTCTGAAGAAGGAAAAGAAAAAAGAGGCGCAATCCAAGTTCGACCTGCAAAAGGACACGGTTCGGGCAGGCAGGTTCGAGCTGGTCCATATCGAACTCCCCGGACTTTCCCCGAACGAGCTCAGGGAGGTTTCGGACGGCGTGAGAAGCGGGATGAAGATGGGTGTGATCTTTATCACGGCGGCCGGTAAGAACAGGCTTTCCTGTTTGCTTGCCGTTACGGACGACGCGGTCTCAGTCGGTCTCGATGCAGGATCGCTCTTCGGCGAAATCGCGCCGCTCTTCAAGGGAAAAGGCGGCGGTCGGCCGCATCTCGCCCAGGGCGGCGGCTCGGATCCCTCGGGCTGCAAAAAGGCTTTCGAACGTCTAATCGAGATCGTCGAAAAGATGTAGTCAAGCGAATGAAACGTCATTGTAAGCCGAGGACGTTTTTTCTCGTCATTCCATAGTGACTTTCTACGAGTCCAGAAAGCGAAGACCGGTGGGGAACGTAAGTTCCCCACCGGTCTTCATTTTACCAGTTCAAAGTCCGATACTCTTTGTAGACGGGGCGTTCCGCTGAAGGGGTACCGGTACGACCGAATCACACAGCTTTCGATATATGACAGTCATGGACGGGAACGACAAGAAGAAGGTAGTAGAGTTCGTACAATACCTGATTTCCAATCCAAACCTAAAAGCGGAAACACCGGTAATCAGGGAAGGAATGATCATAACGTTCATAACCTCCAACCTACGACAGTTAAAAAAGACTCTCGGTTCGAAGCGATTTTTTCCGCATCTCAGTCCGGACAGGGTGATATCGGAGATCCTTCTTGTCTTGAAGCAGATGAGCCTTGGCTATCTCATGCCCAGGATAGAGGTATGGCTGAAAAACGAAATCGATTATGCGGTCTTAGAGGAGCTGTTTCCGCTGAGAGGGGCTCAAGCAGGCCTCGGACAAAACAGGTATCGGTCTATGTTGCAGGAGTATCTCACGTTAGTGCTCGCATACAGCGAGGTGCGGTACAATTTCAACTCGGTCGTGAATATTTTCACGTACCGAGCCCTCGACCGCTACCTTCGGGAGGTTTTCCATCGCCGGCGGTTCATATTCAACGAGATCAGGAGGGTGGAGCGTCTCGATCTGGATTGCGACGAGTATATCGAATACGCGAAGATACTGTTTCTCATCAAGAATTCCGTGTTCATGCGCGTCATGCTGTCTTCCGGCTCCGGAAAGAGGAAGGCGAATATCAACGAAGCACAGCAGCTCTCCATGTCGATGCCCGAGTTCGTCATGAAGCTCGCAAGAAGCATCAAAGAGGGGCTTCCGTTCCTCTCCGAAAAGGCGGTAGTCACGGCAATCAAATCGAATTTCAGGGAGCGTCAGACCGGTATGAAGGAAGCGAGCGCTCGACTCTTCCATATTATCGGATCGAGGTATCAGGATTACAAACACCACGGCAGGATAGACAGGGCCGCGGAAAGCCTTGACAAGAGCTGGTTCAACATCGCGCGGTCCAATAGCAGGTTCTACGGCTTCAATGAGAAGATGGTAAACGAGCTCTACCTCATTGCAGGAGACAACATGTGGTAGAAGAAGATCGAATGAGAAATAAAGGGTTTTGGGAAAATTTCATTCTAACGGCGATTGTCCTCGTAATAATTCACACGTTTCTCTATGATCTCGGTGCGCTGTTACGATGGCGCGTCAGCGTAAGAAACATCGTTATCCTAACGGGGTTGTTCTTCGATACCCTTTTCACGGTCGAGTTTATCGTCCGCTCGGTGATACAGGGCAAAAAAAAAGGGCTTATTACCTACTGGTTATATAACAGAGGATGGGCCGATTTTTTGAGCTCGGTTCCGATTCTTTTCTTCAGCTCCGGACCTCAGGTTCTCCTCCTTTGCTCAGGCAGGACCTCCGAAGGTCTGGCGGCGATCGGCGTATTGAATATATTGAAGATAGTAAAGGCGATTCGGGTAACACGCGTGCTGAGGCTCATCAGGGTGATGAAGATCTTCGGAAAGATCAAGAACGCCGACTCCGTAATGGCTCAACACCATACCGCAACCATTTCGACGATTGCCGTATCCATCGTCATTTTCGTTATCATTATCTTCACCCTGCTAGCGGGCGATCCGCTTGGAAACGCCGTCATAGAGAGGAGAAATCATTATGAGGACCTCGTCGACGTTGTACGTTACGAGACGGATGACGGGGATCTTTTAATGAAGCTTCTCCAAGGCGACGAGCTCGGATTGAGGCTTTCGAAAAACGGGACTCTGCTTTTTTCCAAGGTTCCCATCACGCTATGGGACAGCGAGATCTGGTACGAGGACTATATGGAGATAGAGAGGGGAGGGTATGCTCTCACCGTTTCCCTCGAGGATATCAATATAAAGTCGGCCCTCTACAACATCCGGGTCTTCGGTATCATACTATCCCTGGTCGCGGGATTCATGCTGTTCTATACGCGGCATTTCGTGCAGATCGTCACAGATGTGCTCTTTGTCGTCAACAGGGGGTTCAAAGAACGCGGATATACCCTGCAGGTCAAGATACCGAAACAGTATGCCGATCACGAAATTTTCGAGCTCGCCAGATTTTACAACGATCGGTACCTTCCCGCGAAGCTCAAGAACATGCATAAAAGCAAGCGGAAGAAACAATCGTCACTCTCGATGGATGACCTTCTGAAATATGGTAACCAAAAGAGCGATTTTTGATTACTACCTTTGTTCCTTGCAGCTCGCTTCGCGAACCGCTCATAAGAAATGGTGATCATCGGGCATCTCTTTTTCCACAGATCCTTACCTCTGAATTTTTCGGTTATCAGCCGTCGGCTTTATACTCTTAGCTCTTTCAGGTGCCTTTAGGGTCCGATCTTCATCGTTGATTGTAAATTGTTTTCCATAATTCAAGAAAAATCGAAGGGTCGAAAATTATATCTTCGAAGATAGTGTGCATGTATAGTATATTTTACGAATAGGGGTAAACACTATATGAGTGATACTCGACCGTTTATCGCAATCAGCACCGGAGATCCAGCCGGAGTGGGACCGGAAATTTCTGTGAAAGCGCTGGCGAAGCCCAAGATCTATGAAATCTCGCGGCCTGTTCTCGTGGGCGACCGAGCCGTCGTAGAAAAGGCCGCCGGTTTCTGCGGATCGAATCTCGGAATCAACACGGTTTCATCGCCTCAAGAAGGGCGATACAGGGCCGGAACACTCGATCTTATCGATCTGCGGAATATCCGCCTCGACGAATACACCGAAGGCGAGGCCGCTGCGGTATGCGGGAAAGCGGCGTATGAATACATCGAGCGGGCGGCGCATCTTGCGCTCGACCGGGATGTTGATGTGCTGGTAACCGCGCCGATAAGCAAGGAGGCGGTAAAACGTGCCGGGGTGCGGTACTTCGGCCATACGGAGATCCTCGGTAATCTCTGCGGAGTGGATGATCCCCTGACGATGTTCGAGACGCACGGCTTGCGGGTTTTTTTCCTCACACGCCATATGTCGCTCGTCGATGCGATCCGGTCGGTTACCGAAGAACGCGTATACGAGTACATCCTGCGGTGCTCCAAAGCCCTGAAGAAGCTCGGAGAGACCGACCCGATTCTTGCCGTAGCAGGACTGAACCCTCACAGCGGGGATGGTGGGCTCTTCGGTGATGAGGAGATACGATGCATATCGCCGGCGGTGCAAAGGGCGAAGTCATCGGGAGTGAAAGTGGAAGGACCCCTCGCCGCGGATTCGGTCTTCGCGCTCGCGCTTCGGGGGAAATTCAGCGCGGTGCTTTCCCTCTACCACGACCAGGGTCATATAGCGACCAAAACGCTCGATTTTGAATCCACGATCTCGGTAACGCTCGGCCTCCCTTTTCTCCGAACGTCGCCGGATCATGGAACGGCCTTCGATATTGCAGGTACGGGAAACGCGCATGAACGCAGTATGGAATCGGCCCTCTCCGCTGCGGTGAGGTATTCTCCCCTGTATCGGCCGTCCCCATTTCAGTGAGGGTGTTCGTGAAGGGTGGTGTCGGTTTTCGTCTACTGTTTTTTATGCGATGTTGAATCGTTCGAGCACGCGCCTTTTGTCCGGTTCCAGATTATGAAACGAGATGCCCACGCGGGAGAGGCATCTCACCTCTTCCGATTCCTCTGAGATTGTGTTTATCTGTACGATCTTACCGTCGAGGGAGTTCAGATTCGGGAAATCGAACCGCTTCAGGTCGAGGCTGATCTCGTCGTTTTTTCTGATAGGGGCGTCCTCTTTCTGCACGATCTCAATGCCCGCGCCGCTTGAGCTGAGGTTCCTCAGGATCGCCGGTTTTCTCAGGCCGTTCTCCTTGAAGACTATTGCGGCTATTTCCGGCACGACGAAACGGATGGCGCTCGATTTTCTTCGCTCATTGTTCTTGAGGTGGAAATCCATCATGCCCTCGATTTTATAGATCGTGAACGTTCCCTTGAATCCCCGGATCGTGGTCTTCGAAAGCTTCTCGAGCTTTGCCCAGCGAGTAATGGATTCCGCCACCTCGTTGTCGATATATATCTGATTGTTTTTTGCGATATCCGCTAGGCGGGACGCAAGGATGACCGGTTTTCCGAATACGGTGTCGATTGGCTTGTTCCGCGGCCCGACCATACAGTGGAGGGACTTCCCCATTGCGACTCCGACCCCGATCTCGAGCGGAAAGTGGGACTCCCACTTGTACTGGATATTCTGACGGAGCAGGGCCATCCGCATTTCCAGTGCGGATCGAACGGCATAGAAGGGGGCCTTCTGTACAACCTGGTCCTTTCCCCATATCGCCACCAGCCCGTCCCCGACGATGTTGTCTAAAACCCCCCTGTACCGCTCGATTATCTCCGCGGCCGTCTGGAAATACCGGTTGGTGAATTTATAGACTTTATGGGCAGGCAACACGTCGAACATGTGAGAGAACCCTCTGAAGTCGGCGAAGAGGGCTACCATCACTTTTTCTGTGGTCGGAACGGTTTTATTCATCGGTTTATCCTAGTACTAAGGGTTTTTAGGTTTTGACCCCTACGGATGAATAGAATAATCCGGTTCCCGGACGCCCCGGGCGTCACCGCCCCCCACATGAACTCTGCTGTAATAAAATCAACATTAGTGGTACGCTCTGTCCAAGGCCAAAAACTTTTTACATTTACATTTAACAAGTTATTATACAGTAAAGTATAGTACATTATTGAATAATGACAAATATATTTTTCAACGTTTTTCGGCGAGAAAAGGCAATCGGTCTCGGGTACGGTAGCTACCGTTTAATATACGGCTTTCCGTCGGCTGCAGGCGGAATGGACTTGCCGATCACCCCTGCAAGTACGATCATGGTGATGAGATAGGGAAGCATCCATAAGAATTGCGGTGGAATCGGAATTCCTTTAATCTGGAAGATTATCTGAAGTGCATCGGAGAAACCGAAGATCAGCCCACCGGTAAAGGCCCCGACCGGATGCCATTTCCCGAAGATCATTGCGGCGAGCGCGATGAACCCCTTACCGTTTGTCATGAGATCGTCGAAACTGCCGGTTGTTTCGAGAGAGAACCAGGCGCCCGCCAGTCCGGCCACCATCCCGCTCAAGATGACGTTGAGATACTTCATCCGGAACACGTTGATGCCTACCGTGTCGGCGGCTTCGGGATGTTCTCCTATGGACCTTGTTCTCAAGCCCCATTTGGTCTTGAAGAGCATGACTGTGACAAAGACGACGAGTCCCATCATAATGAACACGATAGGCTGGTTTGTGAATATTATCGGGCCGATGATCGGGATCTTCGAGAGTAACGGTACCGTAACGATCGGGAGTATGGCGGTTCTCGACAGCCTCGCCTTGAGAAGGAAGCTCCGTCGTATGAATCCCGTCAGTCCCACGGCGAGAATATTGATTACCGTACCGGAGATAATCTGGTCGGTGATCATCGTAACGGAGAGAAACGCATGAAGCAGCGACATGGCCGCTCCTGCGATTATTGCAAAGAATAGGCCCGCCCATACGTTGCCGATATACAGGCTGGCCGTGAACCCGACACATGCCGCAGTGAGCATCATTCCCTCGATTGCGATATTAATGACGCCGGTGCGCTCGCAGAGGAGACCGGAGATCGCCCCGAGCACGATGGGCGTCGAAAGTCTGAGGCTCAGATCGAGAAGGCCGACCACATCGAAGTTGGAGTCGATACCGGCCCAGAGAACAAGCGTCGAGACCGCGACAAAGGCGGTGACGAAGAAGGAGAGGTTGACGAATTTCTCCAGACGCTTTATAAGCGGCAGTATCGATCCCGCAAGACCGATGCACGCGAGAATAAGGATCGACCTTCCGGTGAATACGGATAAAGTGCCGACTGAGCCGATCCCTATGATGGACTTGTCGATTCCACCCAAGAAACGAAATGAGAACCGGATGATGAGGAGGTTCAGAATTATCGTCAGTGTGCTGAATACAACCGTTTTATAGTTTGGCTTTTCCATAGTCCTTTTACTGGCCCCACCCCTTTGTAAGAAGAACTCCTCCCTTTTCCCGCTCGGCGCGTATTCTGTAGATCCATCTGACGATTTTCGGTGCGGCGATGAACATTATGACGAACGCCTGGATAATATTGATGAGGTCTATCGATATCTGGGCACGGACCTGCATCAGGCCTGCCCCGTTTCTCAGTGCCGCCCAGAGCATCGCCGAGGGAAAGATTGCGAGCGGGTTGCTCTTGGCAAGCAGCGCGATCGCGATCGCATCGAATCCGAAGCCGGATACGAATGCGGCGGGAAGATTGTAATTCAGGCCCAAAACCTCCCCCGCACCCGCGAGTCCTGCGAGCCCTCCGGATATCGCCATCGCAAAAACGAAATTCTTTGAAATGTTCATTCCGGCATACCGGGCGGCGTCCTGGTTCAGCCCGACGGTGCGTATCTCGAAGCCGGTCTTCGTCTTGAAGAGAAGAAAGTAGATGACGAATACCGCTCCGATTGCGAGAATAAAGCCCCAATGGAGTCTCAGCCCGGGAATGATCTTCGGGAGGTACGCGGTTTTGAGTATATACGGGGTTCTCGGGACGCTGGCTGCGGGATCGAGCATCGGGTTTTTTACGAGGTAATCGGTGAGCCGGATCATGATATGGTTCAGCATGATCGTATTGATGACCTCATGGGCCCCGGTTTTCGCCTTGAGATACCCCGGTATGGCCCCCCAGATTCCTCCGGCCGTGATGCCGGCGATTATCGCGATAGGTAGATGGATGAAGTGCGGCAACCCATGCCAGGCGTATCCGATGTATGCCGCAGCGACCGCTCCCGCATAGAGTTGACCCTCTGCACCGATATTGAAGAGCCCGCATTTGAATCCGAATGCGACTGCGAGACCGGTCAGAATATACGGTGTGGTACCGACGAAGGTTTCCGTTATCGCCCGAGCACTGCCGAACGCACCCTCCCAGAGGCCCTTGTACGCGGCATACACATTTGCACCCGATGCCCATATGATGACGGCGCCGATGATCAGTGAGGTGATGATCGAGAGAAACGGGATAAGGAGGTCCTGGTAACCCGCTTTTATCCTCCCCTTCGGCCTTGTTTCCATGTTTCGTTCCCTATATTGTGAATTCTCCCCGCTTTATTTCTATTAAAACACCGTTCGCTCGAAGCCCCCTTTTCATTGTTAAGCCGATCGACAGGTTCGTATCGTAGAAAACCGGGCACACTCTCCTCTTACCCTACGATACCCGCCATTAAAAGACCGAGCTGCTCCTTGGTCGCCTCTTCCCCCGTAATCGTTTTTACGATCCGGCCTTTGTAGATAACTCCGATCGTGTCGGAGAGGGAGAGAATTTCGTCGAGCTCCGATGAAACGAGAAGAACCGCACAGCCGGAATCCCTAGTTTCCACGATTTTTTTATGAATATACTCTATCGAGCCGACGTCGAGACCACGGGTGGGCTGCGATGCGATGAGGAGCTTGATCTTCCTCGAGAGCTCGCGGGCGACAACCGTTTTCTGCTGGTTTCCGCCGGACAGCGTTTCCGTTGTCGTGAGAATACCGGGTGCCTTGATGTCGAACTCCTCAAGCAACCTGCCGGCGGTTTCCGTGATATATGGAAAATTGAGGCCGAGCCGTTTCGAGAAGGGCTCCCTGTAGTATGAACAGAGTATGAGATTGTCACGAACAGGGTACGGCAGTACGAGGCCGTGCTTCTGACGGTCCTCCGGAATGTGCGCGACACCCAGTTCGATGACCTCCCTTGGGTCGTCCCCCTTCAAATTCGTATCGTCTATGATTATCTCACCGCCTGTGAAGCTCAGAAGTCCGGTAAGGGCTTCGACGAGCTCGGTCTGACCGTTTCCCTGCACACCCGCGACGCCGTATATCTCTCCCTCGCGGACTGTAAAATCGATGTCGTCGACAACCCTTACTCCTCTCCTGTCGAAAACTTCGAGGTTTTTCACCTGCAGCATCGGTTTCCCCGGTTTTTTCTTCTGTTTCTTTACCTTCAGGATGACCTCTCTGCCCACCATCATTCTCGCGAGCTGTGCCTCGTCGGTACGGTCGGGTGTGACGCTTCCGACGAGCCTTCCGTCCCGAAGAACGGTAATAACGTCGGATATCTCGAGCGCCTCCTTGAGCTTGTGGCTTATGAAAATGATCGATTTACCTTCCTGTTTCAGGGACCTGAGGATTGTAAAGAGCTCTTCACTCTCCTGGGGAGTCAGCACCGCCGTGGGCTCGTCGAGTATGAGGACATTTGCTTCCCGGTAGAGGGCTTTTAGTATTTCGACCCGCTGCTGCGTTCCGATGGGGAGGTCCTTCACCATATCGGTGGGATTGAGATCGAAATTATAACGCTTTGAGAGAGTCTCGATGCGGTTATGGGCCTCTTCAACGTCTATCAGGCCGTTTTTCTTCGTTTCGTTTCCGAGAATGATGTTTTCGCACACCGTCATTACCGGAATGAGCATAAAGTGCTGATGTACCATTCCGATACCCTGCCCGAGGGCATCGGAGGGGGAGTGGATATCCGTCTTCTTCCCGTTGATGAATATCTCGCCTCCATCCGGTGTATAGAGGCCGTAGAGAATGTTCATCAGCGTCGTCTTGCCAGCCCCGTTTTCCCCGAGCAGAGAGTGTATTTCCCCTTTTCTAAGGGAAAAATCGACGGCGTCGTTAGCGATGACGCCCGGAAATTTTTTTGTAATGCCTTTGAGTGAAACCAACTCCGCCATGTAGACAGCCCCGTCCGGTATATTTGGAAATACTATCGTATTTTAATGAGTATCGCAATGTTTTTTTGAAATGCGGGTAATAGAGGATTGGGTGTTAAGAGGTAGGACTTGAAAATAGAGGCAGGGGTTTGGGGACTAGGGAAAACCCAAGACCCCAGTCCCTAATCTCAACCCCCCAACCCCTATATTGCCAGAAACGCTTCCGCCATACCGATGAGAAATCCGAGAATGGCACCAGTCAGTATGATGAAATTGATCTCGGGTCCGCTTGCTTTCTTTACTAGGCGTTCCAGTAGGTCCGTATCGAACGAGTTTATCTTCTGTTCCACGATTCCGGACACCATACCCTCGTCTATCACCGATTCGATGATCCTGCGGCTGAAATAACCATCTTTGTCTATTAAGAGAGAGACGATGATCTGCTTCAGGGTGCCGCGCATGAAGGAAAGGCTTGCGATCGGGATACCGAGCACCTTGCCGCCGTCTTTTTCCAGGAATCGGTCTATTGCAGCCAGAAGCTTTTCTTTGTCTATCCTCATCCGGATTTCCTCGCTGTTGACGAGGTGATCGTTCACGATCGAACCTGCGCGTGATGCAATTTCCGATTGGCGTTTGGGCAGAAGCCCCTGGATTCCCAGTATCTTTTTTCTTGGATGGAAGAGCAGCTTGATGGCTATGAAGTTGGTGATAAAACCTAAAAGAGAGCCTACCGCGGGGAAGATGAAGAAACGAAGGGAATGGACCGTAATTGTCATTATATAAAGATAGCGCTGAATGCGGTGTAAAGCTAATGAAAAAAGAATGGGGGTTAGGGATTGGGGGTATACAGAGTAGTAGAGGCTTAATATATTATCATTAATTTAAGGATTCTTAGATTTATCAAAAAGCAAAGTAAATTTAAAGATTTTGACAATAGTAATTGTGTAACATATTATATGAAATAGAATAGCGGGCCAGAGTGTTAAATGAAGAAAATGAAAAATAGTGATAAAGAAATGTTAGAAAAATATCTGCCCCAAGGCCTGATTTCGTCCGAATATTCTCAGGAACTAATACCGAGAATAGCGAAGGACAATAGGATTTTATCCGATATTGAGAATTCACTTCATAAAATTCCAACTATCCACAATTTATATTGCGCTGATTCAAGATCATTTGATTTGATGAAACCAGAGAGTGTACATTTGATTATTACATCTCCTCCCTATTGGACTTTAAAAAGATATAATGAAACTGATGGTCAGGTCGGACATATTTACGATTACGAACGATTTTTAATAGAATTAGAAAAAATTTGGAATATATGCTTTGAAGCATTAACTCCCGGAGGGAGGCTCGTTTGTGTGGTTGGAGACGTGTGTTTGTCACGAAGAAATAATAATGGAGAACATACGGTTGTCCCTCTTCATGCTTCAATTCAGGAACAGTGCCGAAAAATTGGATTCAATAATCTTGCCCCCATTATTTGGCATAAGATTGCTAATGCAACGTATGAAGTAAAAGGCAATACGAGGTTTTTAGGAAAACCCTATGAACCGAACGGAATAATAAAAAATGATATTGAATTTCTTTTAATGGAAAGAAAGCCGGGAGGATATAGAAAACCTACATTGGCTAGTCGAATTTTGAGTGTTATTTCAGATGTAAACCATAAACATTGGTTTAATCAAATCTGGCATGATATACCCGGCGCTTCCACAAAAGATCATCCGGCCCCCTATCCTTTAGAGCTTGCTGAAAGACTGGTTCGAATGTTTAGTTTTGTTGGCGATACAGTCTTGGATCCTTTCATGGGGACGGCTACGACTAATCTGGCTGCTGCTAAATGGGGTAGAAATAGTGTAGGCATTGAAGTTGACCCTGAATATTTTACAATGGCTATTAAGCGTATGGAAAATCACGGGCGGACGATATTCTCAAATATTACAATTCATCAAAATTCAAAGTTATATGAAATACCAAAAACAGCTATCCGATGCAGTAAGGCATTTTTGGATTACTCGTGAAAAACAGGCGAAAAGGCAAGGAGCTTCCTCAGGGAAGAAAGATTATGGCAGCCGGAGTTCGGTTACCGGAGGAAAACAACTTGATGGATTTATTAAACTATTTTCTGATATTCTAACTCATAATGGTCTTCCTGGATATACAATTCAAGTAAAAGATACAACCTTACCCGGTTATTTCCGCCCAACAAAGGAATGGGGTATAGTGATTATTGTGAATAAGGAATTATTGGCAACAATAGAACTAAAATCGCATATAGGCCCTTCACATTTGGAAATAACTTTAATAATAGAGTCGAGGAGGCTTTGGGGAGTGCGACAGACGTGTTAACAGCATATCGCGAAGGTGCTTTTAGTCCTTCATCAAAGCCCTGGTTGGGGTATTTTATGCTTTTAGAAAAACATGAGAGATCAGTACAGCCTGTCAATGCAAGGGAGCCTCATTTTCCTGTATTTCCTGAATACAAAGCTGCTTCCTACAAAGAAAGATATATGATGTTTTGTGAAAGATTAGTAAGAGAACGCTTGTATGATGCGGCGTGTTTATTATTATCTGAGAGAGATACCGGGAGATTGGGAATGTATGATATACCTTCGGAAGAGATCGGTTTCTCAAACTTCATCAGTTCTCTATCGGGAAAAGTAATAGCTACGGTCCAAAGGAATAACGACCCAAGTGTATTTTAGTGCAATGATGAATTCAATATAAATATGAAGGGTGTGAATTTATTGCCTAAATCAAGTTCTATGCATATAAAAAAATAAAGCACATCAAGCCACCCCAAAACATTCATCTCGGGAATACCAAACCCCAATCCCCAACCCCTCAATTGCTACCCGTTTCCCGGTCTTTGTACTTCTCCTTAATTCCGATGAACTCCTTTTCCTTCTTTATAAAGGCGTCGACGATGACGGGATCGAAGGATTGGCCGGATTCCTCCACGATAATGGACCTTGCCTTCTCATGATCGAATGCGGGTTTATACACCCGTTTCGTGGTGAGCGCATCGTATACGTCGGCGAGTGAAGCGATCCGGGCGGACAGGGGGATGTCTTCACCGCTCAGGCCTTTCGGGTACCCTCTGCCGTTCCACTTTTCGTGATGGTGGTATGCAATGACCCTGCCCATATCGAGAAACGATTCGCCCGAGCCGATCGGTTTTATCGCAGCTGATATCGCATCGCCCCCTATCGTACTGTGCCGTTTCATAATCTCGAACTCTTCCTCCGTCAGTTTCCCGGGCTTCAGCAGGATGTTGTCAGGGATGCCGACCTTCCCGATGTCGTGGAGCGGCATCGACTTGTAGATGTTCTCGACATATTGATCGGTGATATATGACTCGAACTCGGGACGTTTACTGAGTTCCAGTGCCACTATTCCCGCGAACTCTCTCATCCGTTCGAGATGCTCCCCTGTTTCCGGGTCACGGAACTCCGCGAGCTTCGCGAGCGCAATGATAGTAATGTCCTGGGTGGAGATAACACGCTGCATGAGGGAGATGTTGCTTTGCTTGAGAGAGTCCTGATACTCGAGGTTCTGGTCGTGCAGCCTCTTCAGCTCAAGCAACGATTTCAGCCTGGCCTTGAGAAAGTGAATGTTGAACGGTTTTGCGAGAAAATCATCAGCCCCGTTTTCGAGCGCTTTCAGGTGGTTTCTATCGTCTGCGAGACCCGTGATGACGATAATGGGTACGACCTTTGTCTTGGGATCCGACTTGAGCGTCTTGCAAACCTCGAATCCGTCCATATTCGGCATGTTGAGATCGAGTATGAGAAGATCCGGTCTTTCTCTGTTGAAGACCGTTAGAGCCTGTACCCCGTCCTCCGCCTCTACGACGGTATATCCCAGGGGGGTTAAAAAGGTACGAAGCATGCTTCTGTTTGCATCCATATCATCGACCACCAATATCTTTGGTTTCTCTTCCATGTCTGGCCCTCATAAACTCCGCTGTAGTTTCATGTCCTCGGAACTGACCCGTTATGAATCCGCTATACATACCGAACATATATCTTGTACTGCAATTGCACTGGTTTGGTTAAATTATAAAGTATTGAATAATTATAATACGTTTTTCAATGTATTGCTAATTATTAAGAATTATTGCATACTTTAGCTGCGCCGGTATTTCGTATAGGACAATTGAACGGAAGTCATATTTTACCGCGGATTTCGTTGATGGGGGTTTTCTCTCATATTGCATTTTTCTATGATTTACGATATTATTATGCGAAATAGAAGCGTGTGAGCTGCTGTTTTGAACAGGAGACAAGCATGAAAAAAAGGCTGCTCGTTATCGATGATGAGGAGATGAATCTGAACGCCCTGAAGCTCATATTGGAGGATATGGGTTACGACGTAACTACCTTCAGCGACCCCTTCAAGGGCGAAAAAGAGGCACTCTCCACCGATTACGATCTTATCGTGACCGACCTCAGGATGCCCGGAAAAAACGGGGCGGAGGTTGCGGAGGGTATACTGGGAGCAAAGCCGACGGCGAGACTTGTTGTTCTTACTGCGTACCCGACGGACCCGCTCGCCAAGAGAGCCCTCGATGCGGGAGCGCTCTCGCTTTTGAAAAAGCCGTTCGAGATAGCAAAAATACTCGATTTTCTCGAATAGAGAAAACGATGAAAAAAGAAAAAGATTATATAGTCGAAGACCTCATCAGAAGCGTCGGCACTATTCTCGATGATATTCAATCGGTCGCCTTGGAGGTCGGAGAAACAACCGGGTCCAGAAAACGGATCGAAAACGAGATGCAAAAAAAAGAGTTCGAGGAGCTGGCGTTGGAGGAGCAGATCTCGGTCGACGGGATGGCTGAGATCAGGATTTCAAAAGACGACATGCAGGCAATCGCGGACTTTTATCCTCCCAGGGGAGCGGGAGGAGATATTACAGAGGAGGATGTCACAGATAAGCTTTCACAGTATGGAGTAGTGCACGGGATCGAGTGGGAGACGATACGGAACGAAATCAGAAGATGCAATGACGAACAGGTACAGATAAGCGGTGTGATTATCGCTCGGGGAACCAAACCGGTCGAAGAGATCCCGAAACAGTATGTCATCGAGGGAGGGCTTAAAAAAAAGAAGTCGATTCAACGAGACGAAAATGAAAGGATCGACTTCAAGAAGCTCACTTCATATACGCTTGTCAGCAAGGGGGACGTTCTCGCAAAAGTCGTACCGAAGAAGGAGGGCGTATTAGGGAAGACGGTGAAAGGTGAACTGGTCCCGTATAAGAAGGCGTCAGTGGTCCAGAAGAGGCCGGGGAAGAATACGGCGGTCGAGGGCGAGGTGATCGTCGCCGCCGCAGACGGGAGGTTCGAGCTCTGGAACAACCATTTCTGGGTCCATGAAGTATTCGAGGTGTATGGAGATGTCGATTACCATACCGGAAACATCGAATTCCCGGGAGATATCATCATCCACGGCCGGGTCAACGACGGGTTTACGGTAGATGCCGAGGGCTCCATCAACTGTAAGGGCACACTCGATGCCTCGAAGGTTACCTGTAAGCGCGACCTTCTCGTAAACAGGGGAATAATTGGACGAAAGAAAGGCACGATATATGTCGGCGGGGAGATACGGGCGAAATATATCGAGAACTCCTACGTAGAAGCGGACGGTCCGATATATATCGAAACGGGTATTCTTCACTCGATCGTCAGCACCCGCGGCCGTCTTGAAATGGCAAAGCGGAGTATAATCGCCGGCGGAAAGATTTATTCCCAAAACGGCGTCCAGGCGGGTCAGATCGGTACGAAGATGGGAATCAAGACGGAGATCCACTGCGGAATCGATCACAAGGTGCAGCAGAACCTCGAGTGGATCAGGGACAAGAGCGTCGCGCTTGCAACAAAGCTCGGCCAGATAGAGGGGCGGATCAAGGCCGAACCTGAGAAGGCGGCGATGCTCGATGAGACAAAACGCAAGATAAAGGAGTATATCCATAAGCTGAACGGTACCGCAAAAAAGCTCGTGGTTCAGCTCGATAAGAATAAAAAGGCGGAAGTTGTCGTGCTTGGAACAGTATTCCCCGGAGTGTATATTGAGATCTGCCGGAAACCGTATGTCGTTACCCACGAGATTGAAGGAGTCCGATTCTTTTTAGACAGGGAGCGGGGTACGGTGGACGTGGAACCGCTGCTGTAGATGGGTAAATTTCCATTTAAGGTTCTTCTCCGATTTAGGTGAAAAAATACAATGAAGGTACTTGCCAATTATAATTAGAGCTATAAATGATCATAATCTCTTTTTGCTAGAGATAGCATGAGCGGCGGAGACGTTTATACAATGCCCCGGAGCCGATCAAAAAAAAGGACAATAAATGACTGTCTTAAGAGATAACTTCGTTGATTGAGGCATAAAGCCTCGATTTGAGACATAGGCGCCTTTTGCCTTCGGCAGTAAAGACAGCATCGGATGATGTTGTCTTACGCCTCGTAATGACGCAGTCATGATTAGTATGCCCATAATTTATTGCAACTATTTTGGAGAAGAACCCTATTTAATTATACGGCGTTCGATATCTGTTTCGCCGCTCGTTGTTATAGCCTCTAAGTCCTGAATGATAGAGTAAAGACCGCATTTTATACAGAGCGATGAATAGAGTGAGGGGGAACACCATGCGTTGGCTATGAACTATCCTTGTTATTCAAAAAGGCAAAAGGGCGGAAACTGAAATACAGTAATAGGTGTTTTCTCTCTACAACCCCCGGTTCAATAGTTCCTGTACTCTGAGCAGGAGCTTTTTAGGTGTGAACGGTTTCTGTAAGAAATTGTTATCCACTTCGAAGAGTTCGAGCTTTTCTATCACATTGTCCGGGTATCCCGAAATAAAGAGTACCGAGGTCTCCGGAGAGACGTCAAGAATCTGCCGGGCGAGGTCCGGCCCCTGCATGCCGGGCATTATCACGTCCGTAACCAGAAGATCTATCGAAATGTCGCGATCTTTGCATATTGCGAGGGCTTCGTCGCTGTTTGTCGCTTCGAACACATGGTAGCCGTTGCTTCTAAGTACCGATGAGGCAATTTTTCGTACTACTTCCTCATCTTCAACGAGTAGTATCGTTTCGGTCCCCCGGGAGATTTTCACTTCCCCGGAGTCTTCATCTCTGAACTGTGTGTTTTCAGCCTGTTGGGTGATCGCTGGAAAGTATATCTTGAATGTCGTGCCCTTTTGGGGCTCGCTGTAGCAATGGACATGTCCTTGAGACTGCTTTACAATACCGTATACCGTCGAGAGTCCGAGTCCGGTTCCCTTTCCGATCTCCTTTGTGGTGTAGAAAGGCTCGTAAATATGAGATAAAGTTTCCTTGTCCATTCCGCTCCCCGTGTCCGTGATCGAGAGCGCCACGTATGTGCCGGCCTCGATATCGATCCAGTCCTTGCAGTAATCGTCGTCTAAAACAGCCGTTTCGGTCTCGATGATGAGTTTTCCCCCTTGAGGCATTGCGTCCCGTGCGTTGACTACCAGGTTCATGATGATCTGCTCGACCTGGCTGCGGTCGGTTTTTATTATAGAAGGTTTCTTGTCGAGGGCGATGCTGAGTATGATGTCTTCCCCGATGAGCTGCCGCAGCATCTGTTCCATAGTTGTAATGACAAGCTGAAGGTCGATGAGCTGTGTTTCTATTGCCTGCCTGCGGGAGAAGGCAAGAAGCTGCTGGGTAAGCGATGCTGCGCGCTGCCCTGCGGCCTTGATCTGCTTTATGATCGACACCAGCGCGTCATCGTCCTGTCTGGACGAGAGAAGGTAATCGGAGAAGCCGATCACGGCGGTCATCATATTGTTGAAATCGTGTGCGATCCCGCCCGCGAACCTGCCTATTGCCTCCATTTTCTGTGACTGCCTGAGCTGGTCCTCGAGGTTCCTCCTGTCGGTGATATTTTCCTTGATCCCGATATAATGCGTGATCATTCCTTCTTCATTCTTGATGGGGGAGATAGTCGCGGATTCCCAGAAGAGCTCTCCGTTCTTTTTCTTGTTGCAGATCTCTCCCTGCCACTCTCTGCCTGCGCTTATTGTACCCCATAAACTATCGTAGAACTCCGGCGTATGCTCGCCCGACTTCAAGAGCCTCGGGTTCTTACCGAGCACCTCTTTATAATTGTATCCCGTTATCTCGCTGAAACGGCGGTTGACGTATTCAATGTCGCCTTGGACATCGGTTATCAGTATGCTCACCGGGCTTTGCTGTACTGCAATCGAGAGTTTTCTCAGCTCCTCATCGGCCAGCTTGCGTTCCGTTATGTCCCGTGAGATAGCGATAAGCTGCTCGACTTCCCCCTTTGTATCGGTGATGGGAGAAATGACGACTTCCCACCACTTTGGAGTGCCTGTCGTCGTCTCCCGAAACCCCTCGAAGCTTCCAATTCCGCCGCTTCGGGCTTTCGAGACGGCCTCCTTGGCTTTGAGCCTGTCCTGTCCCTTCCAGAAATCGATCCATGAGGTGCCGATAAGGGAGTCGATGTCCTCGATCTCCATAAGATGCTGGCCACCCTTGCTCATGTATCGGAGCGTGCCGTCGAGGTCCAGCACCTTTATGCTGTCGGGACTGCTTTCTATGATTCTGTCCTTGAATGCCTCGCTTCTCTCCAGCGCTTCCTCCGCCAACCTCCTTTCCGTAATGTCCCGTCCGGTACCGACCACACCGATTATGTCGCCCTCACTGTTTCGATACGGGAGCTTTGTCGTCAAGATCCAAGCTTTCATACCATCCGGATGTGTTTTTTCCTGCTCCTTGTTGAAGATCGCGGTCATGTTTGTAAGAACGTGCTGTTCGTCCCTGCGGTACTCGTCCGCGGCATCCGAAGGGTAGAAGTCATAATCCGACTTTCCGATGAGCCGATCCGGGCTCTCCAAACCCAAGATATTCGCCACCGCCATGTTTGCCAGTATGAAGCGGCTCTCTTTATCCTTTATCCAGATGAAGTCCGGTATATTGTCGATAAGCGTCCGCAGCAGGTTCCTTTCCGATTCCAGCTCTTTCTCCGTTATTTTCCGATTGGATATATCCTGTCCGTATAGATTAACGTAATCGGTGTCTTTTATAGGCATGAATGTCAATGAGTACGTCTTGTTATCGGCCGATATTTCCATAATATTCATTCGTCCGGATTCATGTGCTTCCTTCACCGTATCGTAAAGATAGGGGGGTATTTTTTTGAGGTTCTTGTTGTTCCCGCTTT
This sequence comes from Spirochaetota bacterium, assembly GCA_016934265.1. GTDB lineage: Bacteria > Spirochaetota > B62-G9 > B62-G9 > DRHN01 > JAFGTF01. The sequence continues at coordinate 29,629 of JAFGTF010000057.1, read as the reverse complement.
TCATGATCTCTTTGCCCGATTCGTTCGAGTATAGTATTGTTCCGTCTTTCGATATCCGTAGTACCGGGTTCGGATCTTCCGATGGAAATTTGGCAAGATTTTTTATTTCCTCTTCGAATCTTTTCCGCTGGGTGACATCTCTTAAAGATGCGAGGTATGCTTTTTCTCCTTCCCATTCCGTTTCCACGACACGCATTTCCACTGTCTGTGGCAGGTTGTTATTGCTGGGTATTTCGATTTCTGTGGGTTCGTCTGCGTTTATGGGGAAGCCGAACTTCTTTCCGATAAGCAGTTGACTTTTTCGGCCGAAGAGGGCGAGTCCCGCGGGATTGATGAACCGGATATTTCCGGCCCGATCTATTATCACGACCGCATCGGCGTTGTGCTCGATCATGCTTCGGAACCGGCACTCGCTTTTCATGGCTTCCCGGGCCTGCCGTTCCGTCTCGGCCTTGAGCTGGTTTCTTTCTATCGCGTATCGTATGGAGTGAACGAGCAGGGGTGTATCGACCTGCCCTTTTATTATATAGTCCTGCGCTCCCCTCCCAACAGCCTCTATGCCCATCGACTCGTCCGTGTTGCCCGTGAGAACGATGATCGGTATGTCGTCGATCGTGTCTTTCACGCGGTTGAAGGTCTCCAACCCGCCGCTTTCAGGAAGCGACAGGTCGAGAAGTATTACATCGAAATTCCCAGTGACGGCCGCTTTCAGCCCCTCTTTTAAGGTGGAGACGGTTGAGAGAGACGAGGTAACCGTACTCGTCCCCTTTAGCATCTCATGGATCAGGCGGGCGTCGCCTTTATTGTCTTCTATCAACAGGATCCTGTAGTCGGTACTCATAAAACCGCTCCCTTCGATATCAAGAAACTTTAATTGTTTTCCTCTTTGTATTTGCCGGAAGGAAGTGTTACGACGGAAAGCCAGTACTTTTCGATGGATTTGACGATCCCGATGAATGCCTCGAGATTTATCGGTTTTGTTATATACGAATTCGCGTGAGTATCGTATGCCTTTGAGATATCGTCGTCCGCTTTCGAAGAGGTAAGCACAACAACGGGGATCCGTTTTAGGTCCGGATCTGTTTTGATTCTTATCAACACCTCCCTGCCGTCTATCTTCGGAAGATTGAGGTCGAGGAGAATTATATCAGGCTGTGTCGTGTCCCTGTATCTCCCTTCCTTTCTGAGAAACAGGATCGCCTCTTTTCCGTCGTGAACCGTGGTAAGGTTGTATAGGAAACCGCTCTCCTTAAAAGCCTCTATCGCGAGTCTCACATCGCCTGCATTATCCTCAACCATGAGTATCTCCGCAGGTCGTTTCTGCCCCGTATCTTTACTCATGTTCTGTCTCCTCCGGATTATTTACTTTATCGCCTCTTCGACCTGCCAGTTTCCCGGCGATCAGGTTTTCGATTACCGCTATCACCTTTTCGAACTCGATCGACTTGTCGAAGAAATGGTCCGCACCCCTGTTCATGCACTCTTTCCTATACTGTGGAAGAGGGTAATTGGTAAGCATGATCACGACGGTCGTGTTTTTAAACTTCTTGATCTTTTCCAGGGAGCTGATGCCGTTGCCCTTGTTATGTTCTTCTCTGCCCGGCATTCGTATATCGAGTATAACGACGTCCGGATCGTGCTCCCTGGTAAGGGCCACCGCCTCGGACCCGCTCTTGGCCTGTATTATTTCCTTTACGCCCGGAATATCGGACAGCATTTCATACAACCGTTCCCTCACCGCTTTTGAATCGTCAGCAATTAATAGTTTCATCGCAGTCCCGCCTTGACACTGTAGTTCGATGGGATACAAAAAAGCCCCCTCTTCTCCGCATAAGACCGGTAGCGGTCTTCGACCGCTGTCGGTATAAAAAATTTTTCCGTAACCCGCCTTCACACCGAAAACAAGCCGCTTCGTGCACGCATGCCCGTAATTTACCCAGTATACCGTCAGCCGTGCATCGGCTGTGGTCTGATTTATATATAAGACATTAGCCTGCCTGCACGTAAGTTTTTATCCTACACGCCGCCGCCTGCATGGCCGGGAATCGAGAAATAAAAGGTCGAGCCTTTTTTTGGAACCGATTCCACCCATATGTGTCCTCCGTGCCTGTCCGCGATCTTTTTACAAACCGAGAGGCCGATTCCCGTTCCCTTGTACTCATCCCTCGTATGGAGGCGCTGGAAGATGACGAATATTCGATCGAGGTACTCTTTCTCGATTCCGATGCCGTTGTCAGATACGGAAAAAATCCACGCTCCTCCCTCTTCACGGGATGATACATGCACCTTCGGAGAGCTTTCCCCCCTGAACTTGATCGCGTTCCCCACGAGGTTCTGGAGGATCTGGACCATCTGGTTGTAGTCGGCCTGAACCGTCGGGAGCGTGTCGTTCGTCACCTCGGCGGATGTGTCCTCCAGCATGACTTTCAGGTTCGAGAGTGCGACGGACAGCGCCCGTTCCATATCGACCGGAGCAAACGGCTTTCCCTTCGTGCCGACTCTCGAGTAGCTCAAAAGGTCTTGAATGAGGTCCTGCATGCTGGTCGCGCCGTCCACCGCGAAGTCGATGAACTCACGTGCGTCATCGTCGAGTTTTTCTTTGTATCGCTTTTCGAGAAGCTGCACGTAGCTCGACACCATGCGGAGCGGCTCCTGCAGGTCATGCGAAGCTACGTATGCGAACTGTTCGAGCTCCCGGTTGGATCGTTCAAGATCCCTTGTCCGTTCGCAAACCCGTTGCTCGAGAGACTCGTTGAGTTTTGTAAGCTCCTCCTCCAGACGCCTCCTCTCGGTAACATCCCTGTAGATGCCGAGCAGGTACGACTCGTCGTGAAGCTCGATCCTGCCGGCGTTGATGTCAACATACACGGTTTTCCCGTTCCGGCGCTTCAACGGTATGTTCTTCGAGATCGTAAGCTCGCCCTGTGACTGCCTTTCATACTGCTTTAGTATCTCGGCTAGCTCGTTTTTGGGATGCAGGTCATGTATGGGCATATGCGTGGTTTGTTTCGGGCCGTATCCAAGCATATCGTTCATCATCCTGTTGCATATGTGAATTTCGTGTTTCGACATGTTGAGGAGCGCGATACCGTCGTTTGCGTTGTCGAATATCGCGCGAAACAGCTGCTCGGACTCGATGAGCCTGTCCTCGATGAGTTTCCGTTCCGTGATGTCCCGGATGACGCCGACGGTTCCCAGCAGGACCTTCCGGCCGCCGCGGTCAGTCGCCCATATGCCGGAGCTGTTGACTTCCACGATTACCATGTTTTCGTTCAGGCTCTTGATGAGACCGGGTTTCAGCTTGGTTTTATTTTTCGGGATGAGGAGCACCTCGAGTCCTTCCGTCTTTCTTTCTTTGGTCCTGCGTTCGTCAAAGAGCTTCGGTGCGCCTTCCGGGCCGGTGGCTTTTCCTCGGTATTTCGAGAGCACGTGAGTGCGGCTTACCTTTCTCTCTTCGCCCGGCATGATGAGTGAGCTGAAGTGTTTCCCGATGAGCTCTTCCGGTTTGTAGCCGAGCTTTTCGATTGCGCTGTTGAGAAACGTGAAGCATCCTTTCTCGTCTATGCGGTATACGATATCGGGAATGGTCATAATGAGGTTCTCGTACCGCTGTTCCGACGCCTCGAGCTCGTTCAGCTTTTGCGAGAGCGTCTCATTCGTCTTCCTCAGCTCGAGCTGTGCCTCGAAGAGCTTTTTGTTCTGACCCACCGCGTTTTCATAGGTTGAGAGCAGAAGGGAAATTACACGCCCTTTTTTCGTGGTTATCGTGTGTATCTCACGGTCGAGCTGAACCGTGAACTCCTCGTCCTCTTCTTCCAATCTGTGATTTCCAGACAGGATCCCGTTTACCTTGTGAAGCAGATAATCACCGTCGTACGGTTTCGTGATATAGTAATCTGCCCCTGCATCGAGACCCCGGACGACGTCGTTCGGATCGGAGAGAGAGGTTAAAAGTATTACCGGTATCTGCTTCAAACCCGGTTTCTTCTTTACCGTGCTGCAAAGCTCGTAGCCGTCCTTTTCAGGCATCATGATATCACTGATCACGAGATCGAAAACCTGTTTCTGCAGCTTACTTATTGCTTCGTTTCCGTTTCGAGCCGCTATAACGCGGAAACCGGCTTCCTCGAGAAGCCGCTGCAGTTTGAGAGACTCGGTCGGACTGTCTTCCGCAATGAGGATCGTATGGTCGGCGTTGTGAATCGATTGTTCCTTCACCGTCTCTTGTCCTTTTTTCTTATGTGTCTTTAAATAGGGCCGCGATCGTTCTTGCGATCTCTGCAGGCGCGAGAATATACCGTGCGCCGTCGAGCCGTACCGCTTCGCCCGGCATGCCCCATACGACCGAGCTCTCTTTGTTCTGTACGATAGTTATCGCTCCACGGTCTCTCATTTTCTTCAGCTCCTCGGCACCGTCCTTCCCCATGCCGGTCAGCAGGACTCCGAGGGCGCCGCTGCCGTATGCCTTGAGTGCCGCAGTGAAGAGATGAGAAACGGAGGGAAGCCTGGAACGGTCGTTCGCCGTTTCACTCAGAACAATCGAGCCGCTTCTGTTAATAGCGATGTTTCGATGTTCGGGGCACATATACCCATATCCCGCATGCGCACGCTCGCCGTCTTGCGCTATCCGTAACGGAAAGCCTGTGGATTCCACAAGCCAGTCCACGAGGCCCTTTAAAAATCCGGTGGCGATATGCTGGACGATCAAGAAAGGCACCGGAAGATCGGAGGGCAGTATCGAGAAGATTTCTTTCAATACCGAGGGCCCGCCGGTCGAGGCGCCGATCGCCACAAGCTGCAGGGCAAGTTTCCGCTGCATGGAGCCGCCCGCTCCGGGTGCGGCGGGTGGGGTTTCTCCTTTTACGGCGGTTTTTTTCGACCATCGTTTGACGACCTTCACTTCCGACATCAGCTTCACGGTTCGTAAAAGCCGTTTCGTCATCACATCGTTGTCCGGAGAGCCGAACCCCCGAGGCTTCTCTATAATCGCCACCGCGCCCGCCTCCATGGCGAGAAAGGTCTTGCGCACCTCGTCCGGGTTCCAGCTTGCGCTCATGATGATGATGGGAACGGGATGGATCTCCATGATCCGTTTCGTGGCCTCGAACCCGTTCATCCTCGGCATGTTGATGTCCATAGTCACGACATCGGGATCTAAGTCCTGAATCATCTCGACGGCCGCTTCCCCATCGTTCGCGCAGCCCATCACCTCGATATCGCGGTCATTTGACATGACATATTGTAAAAAATCCCTCGTGACAGCGGAGTCTTCCACGATGAGTACCTTGATCATGTTTAGGTGTCCTCTCTCTATATGAGCCTTCTTATCACCTCGAGCAGGTTGCTCTGGTCGAAGCTCCGCTTCACGATGTATGCGTTTGCGCCTGCGTCGATACCCCGTTCCCAGTCCTCTCTGGACTCGAGCCCTGTGACTAGGACCACGGGGAGGTCCTCGGTGTTCGGGGTGCTTCGTATCTTCCTGGTAAGATCGAAGCCATTCATCCGGGGCATGTCGATGTCTGAGACTACTATGTCGAACTCTTCGCCACTTTTGACAAGCGTATACGCGGCTATGCCGTCCACCGTAGTCGTCACCCTGTAACCCGATGCTTCGAGGATGTTTTTCATCAGTGTACGCGTCGTAATGGAGTCCTCGACGACCAGCACGGATTTTGGCCGCTGTTTTTTCATTTGCGATATGCTTCGCTGCACTGCACCCTGTGCGGAAGCCAAGACGGCGGACTTCACGAGATCGCCTGCATTGAGGATCGGGACTATTTCGCCTGTCCCCAGGATTATCGCCCCGGCGATGTTCCTGACTCTTCGAAGCTGCGGGCCGAGATGCTTGATGAGGGCCTCCTGCTCCAGAAGGATCTCGTCGATTCCGAGAGCTAGTTTTGTATTCGATGAGGCGACTATAAGAACAGGTGTCAAACCGTTACTGACCTCCGTTTGTTCGCTTCTCTGCAATCCCAGTATTTCCTCGATGCGACGGTACGGAATGTTGACGCCGTCAACCGGGATAATGGCGCGTTTCCCCACGGACCTGATTTGATCTTCCTTCACTCTCACGACGCGGTCGACCGACGCGGTGTGAACGGCAAAAGTCCGTGCAGCGCTTTTTATCAGGATTACCCGTGACGTGGTCCTCGTGACGGGAAGCATGATTTCGAATATCGTACCCTTACCAGGTTGTGTCGATATGGAGACCCTCCCCCCGAGGCTCTCGACTTTCTCCTGTACGATAGGAAGGCCGATCCCCCTTCCGGAAAGGTCAGTGATTAATTCGCTCGTGGATACACCGGATTGAAACACGAGCTGCAGGGACTCTTTCTCGGTGAGCCGGCCTGCCGCCTCCTGGGAGATGATTCCTTTTTTGACCGCGGCCGCAGCAACCCTGCTACGGTCGATTCCCCTGCCGTCATCGGAAACGCAGAGTTTGATTTTACCGCCGCCGAGCTGGGATACGGTAACGCTGATCTTACCCCCTGCCGGTTTGCCCGTTTTTATTCTCTCTTCTTTGCGTTCCAGACCGTGGTCTATTGCATTCCGCAAAAGATGTATCATGGGGTCTTTCAACTCATCGAGTATCCTCTTGTCTGTTTCGATACCTTCTCCGGTTATTTCAATAACCGCGTCCTTTCCGCTAGTGTGTGAAAGATCACGGACCACTTTCGGGCAGATATCGAGGAGAATGGAAAAGGGGAGCATGATGATTTTCTTTGAGTTGTCGAGCAGGTCGTCTATCATGCCGCTGAAACTTCTGTAGTCTTCCGTTGCGGCCCGTGCGAGCGTTTTAAGCCTTGCTTCTATTTCATTCATCTGCTCTCTGCTCCATTCCAAAAACCCCAAAAGCTTTTCCTCCCGGTATTGCAAGGGGTGCCTGTCTTTGTTCTGCAAGAAGTGTTCGAGCTTACGAACATCTGAGTAGATCTTATGCCGTTCCTTTTTCCACTGCTCCACTAAGGAAAGAGAGTCGCCGGTAAAAAAAGCATGTTGCTTTGTTCTAAGCTTTATCAGCAGCATCTCCTCCGCCTGTATCATGAGTCTTTCCAGCTTCTCTGTTGAGACCCGTACCGTTTTCGAAGCGGCGGCTGCTGAGCCGGAGGAAGTGCTGAGGGCGGAGGAGACGCCTTCGGCCGTGCCACTTTCGGCATCAGCGATTTTTTCGGGAGCCGATACCTTATTTTCTCCGGATTTTTTTCTCGCCGGCATTTTATGTCGGCTTTTTTCCGTTTTTTTTTCAGATATCTTCTTTTCCGTTTCCGTTCCGGAAGGAATTCTCCCCGTCGGCTCCGAAATACCGTGTATTTTAACGATAAGTTCTGATAGGTATGTTTTCCCTGAAGCAGGGGTTTCACCGGTCCCCATCGATTCGAGGAGAGTGCGCAGCGTATCGACCGTTTCGTTCAGGACGTCGAATTCCCGTTCGGAGAGCGTCGCGTCACCACTCTTGAGTGCCGAGAAGATATCTTCCATCGCCTGGCAGATGGTTCCCATATCGTTTAAGTTCACAGTTCTTGCTGCACCCTTCAGGCTGTGTAACTCCCTGAATACGGTTTCGACGACGGCGTCTTTCTTTTTATCGTCAGTACCATTCTCAAGAGCGAGAATACCCTTTGATATCTCGGAGATGTGCTCCGCGGCTTCTATTTTAAAGGTCTCGATGAGCCGCTTTAGGAATTCCCTGTCGATTTCAGTCATCCGTTGTTTCTCCCGCATTGGACTGTTTTTCCACGAGCAGCCTGAGTCTTTCCCCGAGTTCGTTTATCTCTCGTGCGGACGATTCAAGCTGCTTTGTGGCGGCTGCATTTTCATCGATGCTTAAAAACTGCTGCCTGCTTGCAATGGCAATATCCCTCGATATCTTCGCGGTCCCCTCTATGCTGTTCGAGAGAATCTCTATTGTTTGTACGGCGTCTTTGCTCTTTTCTGTCCCTTCCTCGACCGATTTTAACCCCTGTTCCAGGGCAAGCGCAGAGGCGGTTATGGCTTTCTGGATTTCGTGTAGAATGCTTTGTACCTGGTCGGTCGCCTGTTTGGACTGTTCCGCGAGTGCCTTAATTTCTTGGGCAACGACCTTGAATCCCTTGCCGGCCTCTCCCGCATGTGAGGCTTCTATCGACGCGTTGACGGCTAACAGGTTGGATTTCTCGGCAAGGCCGTTCACCACCTCTATGATCTCTTCTATTGCCTGGTTCTGTTCTGTCAGCGCGACGACCCTGTCGCTGATCGTTTCAATCTGCTCCTTCAAGCGGTTCATGGTTTCGATGGTCTCTTTGGCGCTCTTTGTACCGGCCTGAACGGTGACTACACTGTCCTGGGCGATGTTCGAGACATGCTCCACGCTGTGTGAGACGACCTCGGCGCTCTTTTTGAGCTCCGCCATGCTCGAGGCGAGCTGGCTCGTAACGGTGAAAATTTTGCTCACGGATGAGGCGAGCGCTCCTACGCCTTCCGATATTTCCGATGCCTGCCCCTTCAATGAGTTCTCCGCTTTCTTGAGATCGGTGACGTCTCTTCCGATCCCGATCAGTCCGATGATACGGCCGGTGTCGTTTCGAAGCGGTATCTTGTTTGTCAGTAAGACGGTATCGATCTCGCCCTTGGTATCTGTTATAACCTCCTCGTGATTGATAAGCTTTTTACCGGTTTTAATTATTTCCTGCTCTTGTGAGAACCACCGCTCCGCCGATTCTCTCTGTATATAGTCGAAATCCGACTTGCCGATTATATCGTCCGGATTATCGACTCCGAAAAACGCGCAGATTGCGGTGTTGGCGATCATGAATTTACTTTCGGTGTCTTTCACGTAGACGAAATCCGGTATATTGTTGATGAGCGTGTGGATTACGTTTTTCATCGATTCCCCCCGGTAATCTTCTTCCCAGTTTGTAGCTCTTCGAAACAGTTCTTTTTTACCGGTTATGAGGTATATTCCTATTGCGGCAACAATGAACACTCCTGCTGAAATTATCAGCCCTGTCAGCAGAGAGGTCTTCAATTGCTGCTCTTGTATCGCGGTCATTACGAGATACAGTCGGAATATGCTCCAACCTGTCAGGACGAGCATAAGGGAGAGCACGATCGTCAATACTCGATGGAGCTTCGAACTGCCTTTCGGGTAAGATGTAGGGATTTCTGTGCTATTTTTCATGATTCAACCACGGGTTAATTGGTATTGTAGCCTGTTTTTTTGCTTTCGTTCAAATGCAAAGGGCAAAGAAGTTGATAGTACCCGAACGTATACTCAGGCCGCTTTTCATTTTTCACGTGCATTACCAAAATACCGCTCCTTCTTTATAGTTTATAGTTGGCCGTAAGCGTTCTCAACCGCTGTCCGAGCTCATGGAGGTTTTTAGCGGAATTTTCGACCTGCCTCGTGGAGTTCACGTTCTGCGCGCTCGCCTCCCGTATGCTCACCATCGCCAACGCCACCTGGTCCATTCCCACAAGCTGCTGCTGCGACGACGCCGCTATCTGCGTCGACGCCTCGGACGCCCCCACTATGTTCTGCGCAAGCACCTCTATCGTCTCCCCCGCCTCCTCCGACTGCCTCACCCCCGCCTCTATCACCTTGCTCCCTTCCTCCGTAGCCATCACCGCCTGTCCTATCGCCTTCTGAATGTCGTTCAGTATCGTCTTCACCTGCGTCGTCGCCCGCTTCGACTGCTCCGAAAGACTTTTGATCTCACCCGCCACCACGCTGAACCCCTTCCCGTATTCACCAGCCTTCATCGCCTCGATCGCCGCGTTCACCGACAGCAGGTTGGTCTGCTCCGCTATGTCGTTCACCGTGGCGATGATCTGCCCTATCGCGTGACTCTGGTCCGACAGGTTCATGATGTCGCCCGCGAGCTGCTTCATCCTGTCTTTTATGGAGCCCATCCCCTCTATCACCTTCTTCACCGCCTCCTGACCCCGCTGCGAATGCAGCATCGATTTCTGAGCGACCTCGGAAACCTCCTTCGCCTTTTCGTTCGCCACCGTCGACGCCTGCTTCACCTCTTCCACCGTTGCGGTGGTCTGCGAGATCGAGGTCGCCGTCTCCGACGAACCGGCCACGAGCTGGGAGGCGGCCGCCGTTATCTCACCCGTGGCGGTTGCGATCACGTTGGCCCCTTCGATGATGTCCGATACCTGCCCCTTCAGGTCTGAAACCATGTGGGCGAGGGCGTTACCCAAAACGTCCTTTTCCGACCTCGGCTGAACACCGCCGGTCAGGTCGCCGTGCGAGATCCTGTCGGCAAGCTCAGCCATACGCTTCGTGGTATCGATCATGCTGTCTAACGACTGCATGAGGGACCCGATCTCGTCGTGTGTCCGAATCGATATCCGCTCGCTCAGGTCCCCCTTTGACATTTTGAGCGCAATTTCGCGTGCCCTGTGAAGCGGTTTCGAGATCGTTCTCGATATATATACGGCGATTGTGATGCCGAGAATAAGCACGATGACGGTGGCGATGAGAATGTGCTTCCTGAGAATGAAGCTTTTTGCAAGGACCTCGTCGAGATCATGTTGCACGAGAAGCACCCAGTGCGGGCTGATGAACGCGCCGAACTTTTCCGAATATACATAGGAAAAAAGCCTCTGTTTTTGTCCCTCCTCCACGGTGAAATAGCCGGATAAACCCTTGATGTTTTTGAAATAGGGCTTGCCTGAGAGGTCTTCGTGAAAACGAAACGCATTGGTGGAATAAACAGCCTTTCCCGAGGTGGTCATAAGCAGAAGCTCGGTGGTCTTGTACCGTTTCAACGATAGGAGGGTCTTTCGTATGACTCCGTCTGCGGATACCGAGGCCTTGATCGCCCCGATGAACCGGCCGTTATCGTCAATAACGGGAACAGCAACCGGAATGACGGTTTTTTGAAAACTTTCGTCGAATTCGACGTCACCGACAAACAACCTGTTCTTTTTCACCGTTTTAAACCACTCCTCATTGTCATGCCTGTAGAATGGGTTCCTCGTGGTCATTGCAACGGGAGCGCCATACTCGTTGGTGACGAGAACATACTCGAACTGCCTGCTGCCTTGTTTTTTTTCATATAAATTAATGAGTGTTTTTTTCAGCTCCAAGGACAGCTCGCTATCGAGAATATCGTGCATGAGGGGTATGGTGGAACCAGGCGTTGCCGAGGTCCATTGTTTATCGAGCCGGTCCATGTGCGATGGGACGTCCTCAAGCTTCCGGTAGCGCAGGTTGGATGCCGCTATCGCTTCCTGGAGCACCCGCCTGGGTGTCTGTATCTGAAGTATCTCCACATTTTTCTCGAGCGCCTCGTTCATCCTCAGCAGGTAGCCTTCGGCGATGAAGATCGAGTTTGTGCCGAGCGTTTCCTCGAGCGCGTTTCGGCTTCTGAAGAAGGAGTATGACGCAATTCCCGCGATCATCAGCACCAGAACAGTGAAGGCGAGAATCAGTTTCGTGCTTATCTTCATGGCTTATTGCCCTCCGCTTTCAAAGAGATACCGTATGCCGCCGCCTTCCGCTATCTCCACCGGATGAAGCGGAAACGTTATGTCGTGCTCGCCGGGTCGCAAGTTTATTTCACCGAACACCCCGGAGTAGATGAAACCCCTGTCAAGTTCCTGCCTGATCTGCTTCCGGTCTATTGGTTTGCCCTCCATCAGGCTGGCGAGCATACGCAGCAGGTCGTATCCGACTGCGGACTGTGCTGTCAGCTGTCTGCCGTATCTTTTTTCATAGGCATCCCGAAGATCGCGGGCATATACGTAGTTGGGATTGAAAATCATCGGCGCGGGCAGTAATACGCCTTGGGACTCCGGCTGTGCGGTTACCATGGGGTGAATGCTCCCGGAGATACAGAGTATATGTCCGTTATATCCCTCTTTTCTTAGTTGTTGAATCGCGTTTTTCGTATGCTCAACGAGGCCGACGGTGTATATGGCTTCGTTCCCGGCCAGTTTCCGTATCTGCGGGGAGAATACCGTGTCGTTTTTCTCAAAGGAAACGCTCTGCACCTCGCCTCCCGTTTTTTCGAACTCCTCTTTCAACTTGGAGAAGACTGAGATGCCGAACGGGTCGTTCAGGTACAGAATCCCGAGTTTTTTTACTCCCAGATTCTTCAACATGGACATGACCGGTACAGTCTCCGATTCGGCGGTCGTCCAGTAACGGAATACCCATTCGGTGTTTTTCGTGATCTCCGAAGCTGCGGTGACGAGTGCCACGAGAACGACCTGATGTTTCTCGGCCAGAGGCAACAGTGCCAGCGAGACCGAGCTCAGTGTCGATATGTAGAAGTCGGGAGCGTACTTTTCCTCAATACGGTTGAATGCCTTCACCCCTTCGTCCGGGTCGGTTTTGCTGTCCTCGATGATCAGCTCGATCCGCCTTCCGTTGATCCCGCCTCCGGCGTTTATTTCCTCCGCTGCGAGAAGGAGTGAGTCCCTCACTTCTACATGGGTAGAGGCCGCTCCGGTGAGCGAAATGATTGCGCCGACCCGTATCGGTTTCGCTTTCTTCGAAGCGCCGAAAGCGACGGCAGGAAGAAAAAGAGTCGTGACATAAAGCAGCATACCAGTAATTACGAGACATAGTATCTTATTCGACCGTTTCATAGGTTCCTCCTGGTTTTTATACCATGGTTTAATGCTGTTCACGGTTTTCGTTTGTCTGTTCTTCCCGTATCATCGAGCAGCAAGCACAATGCCCATCGGCGTCAGCACGATGGTTGTAAGCTTGTCCCTGATGCTCATTACGTTCTCCCATGTTCGTTTTACTACTGTTTATCAAAAACCGGTTCGTAAAAAAGACGGCCGCCTGTTATCCGAACGGCGCCTTACGCTTCCTGGTACACGATCAGCCTCCTCTCGGTGCACAGCTGTTCTATGTCCAAGAGCGCGATCTGGTCTTGAGTGATGCACCTGATGAAACCCGCTATTTCTTTCAGCGTATCGGGCAGTTCCCTCTTTTTGTCAGTCGGTATCATGACGGCCTCCTTGACGTGCGACACGGCGATACCGAATTCGAGCATTCCCGAATGTATGAAAACGATCTGCCGATACTCATCCAGTGGTATGCCCTCAAGACCGAAAAACCTGTGGAGGTCGATAACGGAGCGGATTACACCGTGATGGTTTACGATGCCGAGTACGAACGCCGGTACGTGCGGGAGGGGAGTGAGCTCTCTTAATATCTCGACTTCCCGGATGTATTTCGATTCGATCCCGTATGTTTCGTTTCCCACAGAGAGGATCAGCGTTTCCGTTCCGGGCTTCTCCGCCTCGGTCGCTTCCCATGCGGCGAGTTTTTTCGCCCGTTCTCGCAAGATGTTTTTAACTCTCACATCTGAATCTTCTTTTTGGGACATACGGTCATTCCCTCTTCGTGATGACATCGATTATCTCCGAGAGCCTTCCGGCAGTCAGCCCATCCGCATCTTCGAGTACCGTGTCCCTCTCGTACCCGGAGAGAAGTTCTATGGTGTTTTGAAAGTGTTTCAACGCCCGTTTATGATTTCCGGCGGTCTGCATGAGATTACCGAGGGTGAAGTGGCCGAGCACATGATCCCGATCGAGGTACAGGGTTGTGGTAAGCTCTTTGATCGCTTCCTCGGTCTTGCCGGACTCCTGGAATATCGTTGCCTTCAGGTAATGAAGAGCGGGGTCCGTCCTGTTGATATCAAGCGCCCTGTCACACATCTCGAGGGCCTGCTCCAGGTTTCCAAGATTTGCATGAATCTTCGCCGTGAGAATATAAGAGCCGGGGTCACCCGGATGCGCATCCGTATATCCGGCAATAATCTCGAGCGCTTCGAGATACCGTCCTCTTTCGAAGAGGGCCGCGGCGTCGTTGTAGCCGGATACCCTGTGGCCGTTCCCTGCGGAATCTACAGAGAGTTTTGGTTGTTCCGAGAAAGAAGGTACAGGTGCGGTTTTTACCGGTTGATACTTCAAAACAAGCGGAGCTTTACGGGGTGGCTTTTTTGATGAAGTATCCTGTCTAAAAAGAGGTGCTGTGGTCGCTTTATTGACGGGGACGGTGTCTTTTCGATAGACTATCGCATCGGGGTAATTGACGGAGGAGAAGTCCGAAAACAATGTATGGGATGTCTCCGTCTGGCTCGTGATGAGGTATCCGCCCGGGACCAGACAGTGATGGAGCTTTTCGATGACTGCCTTCTGGATATCCTGCCTGAAATACATCAGGACGTTCCGTATGAAGATAACATCCATCGCGTTAGTGTTGTTCGAAAGAGATGGAAAGCTGTCCTTCACGAGGTTAAGGTATTTATAATTCACCATCGCCCTGATCTGACGGTCAAGCCGGAACCGCCCGTTTTCGACCTTTTGAAAATACCTTTCCTTGAACCATGCATCGGTGCCTCGTAATGACCAGTTTGAGTATACAGCTTTTTCAGCGCGCCGTAAAAAACGGGGATTGAGGTCGGTGCCGAGTATCGTCATGTTCCATTCATTACAGGTGGGAAGAACTTTACTCACGGAGATCGCGATAGAGCACGGCTCCTCTCCGGTCGCGCATCCCGCGCTCCATATCCGTAAGGATCTTCCCTCGTTGCGCCGCCGGTATATCAGATCGGGAAGGATATGGTTTTCCAGGATTTCATATGCCTGTTTTTCCCTGAAGAAGTAGGTCTCGCCGATGATGAGGTGGCCTGCAAGCGATTCGACCTGTGTCTCGGAAAGTGGTGCCGAAAGCAGCCATTCAATGAAGTCCTCCGTTTTGGAGTAATGAAGCTCCTTGGATGCTGCGGTAATCTTCTTTTCGAGGTCTGCAAGGCGCTCTTCACCGAACGAGAAGCCCATATGTTCGGAAATATAATCGCTTGCCGCCAGTAAAAGCCCTCTGTCGATTGATACGGTCATCGTTTTTGCAGCGCCTTCTTGAGCGTTTGTTCTTCATCCGGTGAGAGGAAACTGTCCAGGTCGTGAATGTATACGATGTCGCCCTCGAGAGTGATAATACTCTCCGCATACTTGCTTTCCGGCAGAAGGCCTTTTTTCCCTGCCGGAACTTTCTCGTCGCACTCGACCGTGCCGATTACCTCGTCCGCGATCAGCACCACTGTGGTCGTTTTGGTATCCGCGATGATGAAATGGTCCGTGAGGGAGATATCTTTTGTTTCCAGGCCGAAGCGTTTTCGGATGTCGTATACCGGCAGGACTTGGCCTCCAACGGTGATCGCGCCCAAAACGGCGTCCGGCGCGCCGGGCAGGGGGGTTATGTCGACTGCATGAACGACACGGCGTACCCGTGAGAGGTGCAGGGCGTACTTTCGCGTGTCGAGAAGAAAGATAACGAGCTTCGATGTATTGTCCATCGCTCCGTTCTCTTTAGATTGAGTTCAATGTATACTTATTTATATACACTATGAGTAGTCACGGGTATCAGCGGGAGACTGATTTTGCTATCGGGATTTCTCCTAAACTGATGTCGGTGTTTATCCTACAGAATTGTGGTTTTTGGAGGGGAGATAAGGGATGAGGGCTTGGAGAAACCGTTCGGTTTATTATGATATGATAAGTAGCGTAATTTGAAATAAAAACGATGTCGCATTAATCCCGAATCCTTAGAAGACGCGTTCATGTTTACGTGGCTTGAGCCTCCCGAGTTGCATGGTGTTTCATTGTAACTCACGGCAGGGATTAACAGGACCCCTATTAATGTCTCCCAAGTGGACGCACGTATTCTAACGAGACTGATGCAGTGCCGTGTTATGCCGACTTCAGGACTTTTTCCACTGCCTCCTTTACCTTTTTTCTCTGAAACGGCTTGATAAGAAATCCGCACGCCCCGGCGCTGATGAATCCGCTTATCATCTGCTCCTGATCCATTGCACTGACCATCAGCACTTTTGCCGATTCATCGATCTCCATTATTTTTTTCAGGGCGGTAGCCGCATCTATGCCGCCGACCTCGGGCATGATGATATCCAGGGTGACGAGGTCGGGCTTGAGATTCTTGAAGAGCTCGACGGCCTCCTTGGCGTTTCCCGCTTCCCCTGCGATCGTGTGGCCGCAGTCGTTCAGGATGTCGGTCAGTATCAGCCTCATGAATTTGGAGTCGTCGACAATCAAAACATCCGCCATGCGTATCCTCCGAACGTTACTGCACGCCGTTACCAGTGAGTAATACCGATCCGTAACCGCAGGACTGTCCCTCCCGTGTCCGGCAAGGAGTTCGCTCTTGTCCTGCATAGGACGCCCTGAAAAAACCCCCGCGCTTTCTATTCGTATATTCCTGCCGTCGCGAAGTAAAAGAGCGAAATTACACCGGCATGGCACTGAAAAAGCATATAGACAGAACTTAAATATTTCTATAGGCGTTTATCTGATTTTGTTGTACTTGTTTGTCCTACAAAACCGGGAGTTTGGGATTACAGGTAGGGACTCGAGGGTAGGGACTTGGGATTTAGGACTTGGGATTAGGGGCTTGGGATTTGGGATTAGAGATAATTAACAAATGACAAGTATCAGCCCCCGTTGAAACTAAAAGTATCAGCAACCGTTGACAGTTACATAATCGTTGATATTTCCGTAATTCTCTAAAAATCAACTCCTTAGGACTTGTGAGGGAATTGATTGTCAGATGTTCTTAATCCTCAATTCAATTGTCAACGTTTGGTGATATATAACAAAAATAAAGTAGGGTCTTGGGATCAGTAAATTATAGGTTATTTTCTTTCCCCATTCCCCAATCCCTATATATCACACCAACCCATTTTTTATCGCATAGTGTGTCAGCTGGGCGTTGTTGGCCATGTGCAACTTATGAAGGATCCGCGAGCGGTAGGTACTCACTGTCTTGACACTGAGGGACAGCTCCTCTGCGACCTCTGTCGCTGTTCTGCCCGAGGCTATCATGCAGAATACCTGGTATTCCCGGTCCGAGAGGGTTTCGTAAAGCGGTCTTTCCCGGTCCGTGTCGAGCTCGACCGCGAGCTTCTCCGCTAGGCTCGGACTTACGTATTTCCCGCCGGACACGATTCTTCGTATGGCTTTCAGAAGCTCTTCGGAGGCGCTCTCTTTGGTGAGGTATCCTGCGGCGCCGGCTTTCAAAACGCGGACTGCGTACTGTTCTTCCGGGTGCATGCTCAGCACGAGAACGGGAAGATGGGGGTCGATTATCTTTATCTGCTTGAGAGCGTCCAGGCCGTTGGCCCCGGGCATGGATATATCGAGCACAACGACATCGAATTTTCCCCGTCTCAGTTTTGAGAGCAGCTCCCCGCCGTTCTTCGCCTCGTCCGAGACTCTTACGTCCGCCGTCTCGTTGAGTATCTGCTTTAGTCCTTCCCGTACTATCGTATGATCATCGGCGATGATTGTTTTTATCATTGCAGGCTCCGGAATGATTCGTGGGATTTAGGGGTTAGGGACTTGGGATTCGGGAATTATTGATGATTTCCTCTTCCCTGTCGAAGGTTTTTTTCGGAATCCAAATCCTAGCCCCTAATCCCCAATCCCTGGTTTATCTCTATTCCCTCAAACGCTTATCTTTTAAGGCTTTATACAATCCTCTCAACATTTTTCCAATTTTATCAAGGTCACTAAGTAGCTGTTCTTTAATATCATCGTTAATAATACTAAGTTCATTAGACAGAATAAGCTGTGTTCCTAATTCTGCGATTGATCCTTGGCATATTGAAATAAAATGCATAAATTCAGAGGTACTTGAACGAGCGTGGCCCTCTGCGATATTAGATGGAATAGAAACAGCTGCTCTGCGCATTTGGCTTATCAGCCCATATTTTTCGTTATTTGGAAAATCTTGCGTAATGCAGTAGATATTTTTCGCGAAATCGATAGCATTTTTCCACACATCGAGATCTTTGTAGCTTTTAATTTCTTTATTCATTTTTTAAGCATTGCGTCTTTGCTTTATATTTTATTGTACAGATATCATATTTCAATCCCCAGCCTCCAGCCCCCAATCCCCAATCCCTATTCTTTCACCGGTATGCTCACCCTTACCATCGTTCCCTTGCTCGGTTTTCCGGAGATCGTGATCGAGCCTTTGAGGAAATGAACACGTTCTCTCATGCCGAGCAGTCCGAGCGCAGACGGCTTATTTTCCATCTCCTTTGTGATCCCGATTCCGTTGTCCTGTACTCTCATTATCAGGTTTTCCTCATCCGCCCGTAATATTATCCGTACCTTATCGGCCTTTGAGTGACGTGCGACGTTCGTGAGGGCTTCCTGGAGTATACGATAGAGGGCGATTGCTATATCGATATCGACACTGATGTCTTCCGGCTCTATGCTGGTGGGGCACGGAATTCCCGTCCTTTTCTGGAAATCATCGGTATACCATTCTATCGCCGCGGGCAGCCCCAAGTCGTCTATCATGGCCGGTCTTAGAGATGTGCTGATTTCCTTTACCGTCTGAATCGTTTCGTCGATCAGGGTATTCATTGAACCGATTTTCTTCCGGACGGATCGATCTGCGGCCGTCATATTTCTGTTCAGCCACGCAAGGTCCATCTTCAGGGCGGTGAGCGTTTGGCCGAGCTCGTCATGGATCTCCCGTGAAATCGCCTTGCGCTCCTCCTCGCGCACGGACTCGAGATGAGCGGAGAGCTTTCTCAGCCCTTCCTGCGAACGTTCGAGCTCCTGCACGATGCGTTCCTGCTCGGTTATGTCAATCTCAGAGACGAGCACTTTTTCATATGTGTCTTCGTAATCGGGCAGCACGGACCAGCGTACGACCCTGTCCACCTTATTCCCTTTCAGGGTCTTAGCAGAGGCCTGGAACTGGATCGATGTTTCATTTCGGTAAATTGCGGCAAGCTCCTTGATAAATGTCTCATATGTCTCTTCGAGGAATATGTTTCTGAGGTCGGCGAGGATATGGTCTTTGTTAACCGCGTCGTACTGGTCCAGCGTCGCCTTGTTCGTATCAAGAACCCTTACCAAAGACACGCACTCTTTCACAATCTCCGGATGGTTTTCAAGGTACTGCTCGATATGCTTCACGCCGTGCTTTTTCAGTTTATCAAGATGCTTCTTGACTTCGGAGAAATCTTCTTGCCAGAGCGCTATGGGTGAATACTCGAACAAGCTGAAGTACCGCTTCTGGCTTTCGAGCAGTGCGTTTTCCGCTTCTTTGCGTTCGGTGATGTCCTCCATTGCGGCGATTGTGTATCTTTCTTTTCCGTTTTCATCCCGTATCACCTTGGAGAAGAGCGTGATCCATACGATAGATCCGTCCTTTTTAATATATCTCTTGTCAATGATGTAATTATCCACCTCCCCGTGCAGCACGCCTGTTACGTAGCTCATGTCTAAATCGTTATCATCCGGGTGGGTGATATCTATAAATGTCATACCGGAGAGCTCCTCTTCCGAGTACCCGATTATTTCGGAGAACCGTCGGTTTACCATTATGAACCGGCCGTTGGGTGTGACCTGTGCGATGCCCACCGCAGCTTGTTCGAATATCGAGCGGAAGAGTATCTCGCTCTCGCGAAGGGCGTCGTCTGCGAGCTTTGTTGCTGTTATGTCGTGTGTAATACCTACCATGCGGACGGCTTTCCCCGTGTCATTACAAATAATGCTGCCGATAGCTTCGGTCCATCGGGTCGTGCCGTCTGGCCATAGTATTCTATTCGTGACATTATAGTTACTTCCGGTTTCGAGCGATTGTTTTACTGCGTTTTCAACCCTGCTCCGGTCGTCGGGGTGAACGCATTCGAGAAAGTGGTCATAGCTCTCTATCTTGTTTTTGGTATCAAGGCCGTACAGCCTGTTCGTCTCTTCGGACCAGTGCAGCTCTCCGGATTCGATGTTCCAGTCCCAGCTTCCTATATTGGCAACGGATTGGGCGAGGGCGTATCTCTCTTCGCTTTCCTTGAGTTCTTTTTCCATTAGAATACGGTCAGTGATGTCGACGGATATTCCGAGCACGCAGTCCTCGGACCCTTCTATACTGAACGGCACCTTGTAGGTGTGAAAGTATCGGGTTGTGCCGTCCGGTATGGCAAACGGCTCGGATATTTTAGTAATCGGTGTTTTACTTGTTATTACCTTTTTATCGTCGGCAAAAAACTGTTCCGCCTCTTCTTTGGTTGTAATACCGTTCTTCACGAAGTCAACGTCCTTTTTACCGATCATTTCCTCCTCTGTTGTATGATGGAGCTCAGCCATCGCTTTGTTGACGAGTAAATATTCGCCTTTCCGGTTTTTAATAAATATGGTGTTGGGATTGGTGGTGAGAACCTGGCGTAGAAGCTTTTCGCGCGCTTCAAGCGTGTCACGCATCTTCTTGCGTTCCGTTATATCGCTGATTATGCACACGATCCGGTGATTTCTGCCGTGTTGGTCCCTGAGCGCCTCGGAGTTGATGTTCACGTCGATTATCGAGCCGTCCTTGCGCTTCACCTGAAACTCCTGGTTATACTTGTGGCCTGTCTCTAGCGTCTCATTAATACAGCTTTTCATTGAATCCAGGTATTCATCGAGGATCAATTCCGTTATATATCTGCCCGTTACTTCATCCCGGGAATACCCGAGAATGTCCGGCATCCTGGCGTTGTTTTCGAGTATTCGGCCGCCATCGTCGATCAGGATTATGAGGTTGGCCGCGCCCTCGAAGATAGATCTGTACCGTTCTTCACTTTCCCGCAAGGTCTCCTCGAATTTCTTTTGCTTTGTGATATCCTGGGTGAATTCGGTGAGCGCGACAATATTACCTTCGTCATCCAGGATCGGATATCCGCGAATTAACCAATGCCTGCCATCGGATGTTTTTCGTTCGGTCGTCACAGATACCTTTTTATCGCGGGCTTGCAAAACAGGGCAATTCTCACATGGTTCTTCACTCTGGTTCCATAACTCGTAACAGTGCAGTCCGACAAGATCCTCGGGTGATTTACCGACCGATTCACCGGCAGCGCGGTTGGTCCAGATTATACGCAGGTCTGTATCGTAATATGCAAACATCTCGGCAGTGGAATTAAGTACCAGGTTCTTTATGCGCTCGCTTTCCATGAGCGCCTTTTCAATTTTCTTTTGGTCTGTGATGTCTGAAATCACTCCGTGCAACCCGATGGTTTTTTCGCCGTCTGTGATCGGCTTGCTGGATATGCGGACCCATTTTATATCACCATTCTTTAAAACGATTCTGTATTCGCTGGGCTGAGACTCGCCGGATATTGTCCTATTGAACGATTCTTTGAACTCGGGAATATCTTCGGGGTGAATGAAATCCGTGTACGGCTTTCCGATCACTTCATCAGGGGTGTACCCTGATAACGTTTTACTGGTCGGACTCATGTAGGTTAGGGTCCCTGTAGCATCTACGGTGAAGATAACGTCGTTGATACTCTCCACGAGTTCGCGGTACTTCTTTTCGGAATCAAGGAGGGCTTTCTCTATTTCATTTTTATCTGTAATATCTCTGAAGGTCCCGAGTACATGCGGTTCCCTGGAAAGGGTCATTTCCGTCGACGAGATCTCGATCGTCCTGACCCGTCCGTCTTTTCTTTTTATCTTGTATATGTAACGCGATGGAACACTTTCGCCCTTCGACCTTTTCTGCATTTGATCTCTTATTCGGTAGCGGTCCTCCGGAACAACGAGTTCGAGGAGTGGTACCTTTGTGAGCTCTTCTTCGGAGTCGTATCCGAAAATCCCGACAAGTGCACTGTTTGCCGCTATTATCCGGTTACCTTTCGAGATGCCTATTCCTTCTATCGAGTTTTCAAAAAGACTCCGGTACTGTTGTTCATTTTCCCGCAGCTCCTCCTCAATCCGCTTGCGCTCAGTAATGTCTTCCATGAACCCGTCGATTCTCATCAGCTCTCCCTTTTTATCGAGCACGGATGTCGCCATGTCGTGGATCCATTTTACCTGACCGTCCTTTGTTATGATACGATATTCGGCATTGAGGTTTTTCTTCACTTTTTTCATCTCCGTGACTTTCCTCAGGACTTTCTCCCTGTCGTTGGGATGAATGATAGACGGCCATAACTCAGGATCTTTACATACTTCATCGGCGGTGAACCCTGTGAGATCTTCGATCCTTCCGGTGATAAAAATTTTGGACGACTGTCCGACTGTCTGCCCAGAATAAACGGCGACCGGTATGTTTTCGGTGACAAGCCTGTACTTTTCCTCTATTCGAATCCTCTCGCTGATGTCGAACGATATCGCACCAACAAGGGAAGGATGTCCCTTGCGATGGATCGGGAATTTTACAGTTTGCCAGACCGTCGACCCGGATACGGACGGCACCGTTTCTTCGATTGTCAGGACTTCGTCGTTTTCGAGCACCTTCCGGTCCTGCGCTTTCACCCGCTTGACATGGTCCGGCGGATTGATCTCTTTGAAATCGCGTCCGATAAGCTTGTCAGGACCCTTCTGGTACAGGTTGAAGACCTTCTGGTTCGCATAAACCATGCATTTTCCCGGGTCGTTGATAAAGGCAAGCGCGGGCAGGTGGTCCATGAAAAGCTTAAATCGCTGTTCGCTCTCCCGCAACGCTTCTTCAGCCCGCTTGATGTTTGTTATATCTTGCGCCGTGCCGAACAGCTTGGTTACATTTCCCTCATCGTCGATTAGAGTTGTTCCAATCGCATGCATCCACCCCATCTTTCCATCCGGCTTCACAATCCTGAAAACGAGATCGAACGGCGTACCGTCCATACCGGCCTTCCTGACAGCCTTGTCCAATATAGGCCAGTCCTCAGGATGAAGGTGTGTCGCATGGTCGGTAAATGACGGTTCCCCCTTGGCCGGATCGAGTCCGAATATATGGAATATTTCTTCAGACCATACCGGTGTTCCGATATCCGGATCCAGTTCCCAGTGGCCTATGTGTGCGACCCTCTGAGCTTCTCTGAGGAGTGCCTCGTTCCTTTGCAGCTCCTCCTCCGCCTGTTTGCGTTCGGTGATGTCTTTTGTGAAAACAGAAATTCCATCAATGGAGGAATAAGCATTTATTTCAAAGAAGTAGTTTTTACCGTTAATTTGAAATTCAGTCACGAAAGTCTTTGGCTTTTTAGTTTCTAAAACCTCTTTATATACTTTCACAATTCTTTTTATAGCTTCATTATCTGGGAATAATTCGAATATGGACTTTCCAATAGCATCTTTACCTTTGATACCTGTAAGCGCTTCTGATGCTTTGTTCCAATAGGTATACCGCAAGTCCTTATCTGTAGCAAAGAAAGTATCGGTGATACTGTCAGCAAGTTCTCTATATCGCTTCTCGCTTTTCCGCAACGTCTCCTCTGCACGCTTGCGCTCGGTGATGTCGTGGTTGATGGTTAACAGACACGTTTCGCCCCTT
This sequence comes from Spirochaetota bacterium, assembly GCA_016934265.1. Classification (GTDB taxonomy): domain Bacteria; phylum Spirochaetota; class B62-G9; order B62-G9; family DRHN01; genus JAFGTF01. Next base: position 6,354 of record JAFGTF010000057.1, on the reverse strand, counting down.
ATTTCTAGAAGTTCACTCGATAAACTGACTTGGCGGATTTCACCTGTCTTGCGCAATATATCTGCTTCAAAATTACGCAGTGAGCCGGTTTTTTGTAATTGTTGTACGGCTTTTTGGCGTATTGCCGGATCGCTCCAGATGCCAAGCGCGACTGAACTTGTGCCGACCGATTCCGCTCGACTGTAGCCAAGGGCCTTTTCCCACATATCGTTGACTTCGATAATTAAGCCATCCGCCAGCCGACTGATCGTCATGGCATCGGGGCTTGCACGAAACGTTTTGGAAAAGCGTTCTTCTGAAATGCGCAATTCCTCCACCACCTGTTTATGCTCGGTGACGTCCCTCGAGCTGATCACGATCCCGTCTATGCTTGAAATACCGATGAAGTTCTTGGCTTCGCTTTCTATATGACGCCATGAGCCGTTTTTGTGTTTAATCCGCAGGGCAAGGGAAATGGTCTCTCCCGGCTTTTCGAGAATTGCTTTGAACGCATTTTTAGCTTCGGACACATCGTCCGGATGGACGAGGGAGAGCAGGTTCATTTTTTGGTACCCTTTGGTCCTGTAGCCCAGAATCTTTTCTACCGAAGTGCTCACGTAGCGGACAGACCCGTTGCTGTCTACCACATGTATGACATCGAAGCTGTTGTCTACTAAGGCACGGTAGTATTTTTCCTGTGCTGCAAGGCGCTCTTCGACCTTTTTCCGATCGGAGATGTCGAAGATGATCGCGTTGAATTCTCTGGGCCTGCCCTTAAGAAAAAGCCTTGTCGGGCTGGAATAGAGCCAGACCGGATGGCCGTTCTTGTGCACTACCCTGAATTCGATGATTACGGTTTCTTTCCTATTTGTGAAGGAGCTGAAAAACTCGCTAAGTATCTTTTTTTTGTCTTCCGGATATATGAAGCGGGCGAAAGGTTCTCCGAGGAGCTCTTTCTTCGTGTAGCCGGTCATTCTGCAGAGCGCCCTGTTTACGAATGTTAACCTTCCGAAAATATCGGTAGAGGCGAAACCGATTTTTGTTTTTTCTAGGATACTTTGAAATCTTACACCGCGCCTGTCGAAATCGTCACCGGGAGTATTACCAGCAGCGGTTTCTTTTATCAAGGCGACGACGGTTTGTCCTGTGTCCTTACCGGCATCGGCGAGCCTTGCATCGATGGTCAGACGTTTCCTGGTCCCGTTTTCGGAACGGTATACGAATTCGGTCCCGCGAATTTCGGTTTTGGTTGGGATCAGCCTGCCGATCTCTTGTAGCGTGTCCGCCGGAAGAAGTGTTGATACCGCTTTTCCCAGGAACGCCTGCGCGGATGTTCCCAATTGAAGGATGTCCATGAGACCGCGGTTGGTATTGATGATTTTCCCGTTGTCAAGGCTGTACTGCAGTACCCCTTCTTTTGTAAGGGCCATAATCGATTTACAGAGCGCGTCCATTTTATAATCCTCTGATCGATGGTAATAGTATTATTGTACCTATAATCGATTTCAAAACCAATACTTATTAGTGTAGCGAAAAGGCTACGTTTTTATTACACCCCATATCTGTTAGAGTATGGACCCGAATGATACACCGCCAATGTATCAATATGACACGCATTTGAAGTGCCGTCGGGACATCCCGCAGGCGGCCGGTACCAGGGAGTTTGTAAATGATTGCGATATAAGACTTTAAAAATTAGCAATAAAGATGATAATGGTATATATATTGCAAGTATATGTATGAAAAAGACTGATAGGTAAGGATAGGGTAATGGATATAAATCGTTTTACACAAAAGGCTCAAGAAGCGCTGCAGAGCGCGCAATTTATCGCCGGAGAATACGGTCATCAGCAGATAGAGAGTGAGCACCTTCTTTTTTCACTCGTGCGGCAGCAGGGGGGGGTGGCTTCTCAGATTCTCTCGAAGCTTACTGTAGACGAGACGACTGTCGTTCACGAGATCGAGCGTGCGCTCACGAATATACCGAGGGTATCGGGATCCGGTACGGCCGGTACCGTGTACCTTTCTTCCCGCCTGAACGACATCCTCACGGCAGCGCAGAGCGAAGCAAAGGGACTGAAGGACGAGTACGTCTCTACGGAGCATCTCGTGCTGGCGCTTGCGAAGGACTCAGGCGATGCCGGCAGGCTGATGAAAGACCTCGGTATTACGAGGAGTAAAGTTCTGGACGCACTGAAGCAGATCAGGGGAAACCAGCGTGTAGTATCGCAGAACCCGGAAGCGACGTATCAGGCTCTCGAACAGTATGCAATAGACCTCACCGAGAGAGCGGGTAAGGGGAAGCTCGACCCTGTGATCGGGCGTGACGAGGAGATCCGGCGGGTCATACAGGTGCTATCGCGGAGGACGAAGAACAACCCCGTGCTAATCGGAGAGCCGGGAGTCGGGAAGACGGCAATAGTCGAGGGTCTCGCACAGCGGATTGTGAAAGGAGACGTCCCGGAAGGCCTCAAGGACAAGAGCATTGTTGCGCTCGATATGGGATCGCTGCTGGCGGGTGCGAAGTTCAGAGGAGAGTTCGAAGAACGGATGAAGGCGGTGCTGCGGGAGGTACAGGAATCCGACGGAAAGATCATCCTGTTCATAGACGAATTGCACACGGTGGTCGGTACGGGTTCCGCCGAGGGAGCGATAGACGCGGGCAACCTCCTAAAACCGATGCTTGCGCGCGGCGAGCTTCACTGTATCGGCGCAACGACCCTGAATGAGTACCGCAAATACATCGAGAAGGACGCGGCCTTGGAGCGGCGGTTCCAGCCGACTCTCGTGAACCAGCCGACGGTCGAGGATACGATTTCCATATTACGCGGTCTGAAAGAAAGGTATGCGATACACCACGGCATCAAGATAAAGGACACGGCGCTCGTTGCGGCGGCCGTGTTGAGCGACCGGTATATTTCCGACCGTTTCCTCCCGGACAAGGCGATCGACCTCGTAGACGAGGCGGCTGCCAAGCTGCGGACGGAGATAGATTCCATGCCGGTCGAGCTCGACGAGATCATGCGGCGTACCATGCAGCTCGAGATCGAACGAGAGGCCTTGAAAAAGGAGAAGGACCGTGCGTCGAAGGAGCGTCTCGAGAAGATCGAGAAAGAGCTTGCCGATCTCAGAGAGAGCGGCAATACGCTCAAGTCGAGATGGGAGGAGGAGAAGGAGCATCTCGTCAGGCTTCGGGACCTGCGGTCTGAGGTTGAGGAAGTTAAGTTCGCGATAGAGCAGGCGGAGCGGGATTACGACCTCAACAGGGCCGCGGAGCTGAAGTACGGTAAATTGATACAGCTCGAGAAAGACATCGATGAACTCACGAAGCGGATAGACCAGAATAAGCAGAATAGCCTGCTCAAGGAGGAGATCGACGAGGAGGACATCGCGCAGGTCGTGGCCCGGTGGACCGGGATACCGGTATCGAAGCTCATGCAGGGGGAGATGGAACGGCTTGTCAATCTCGCGGATCATCTGCACAAACGGGTGGTCGGCCAGGACGAGGCGGTAAAAGCCGTTTCCGACGCCATATTGCGTGCCCGGGCCGGGATAACGGAGCCGACGAGGCCGATCGGAAGTTTCATTTTTCTCGGCCCAACCGGAGTCGGAAAAACCGAGCTCGCGAGGACGCTTGCGGAGTTTCTCTTCGATGATGAGAAGAACATGGTTCGTATAGATATGTCCGAGTACATGGAGCGCCATGCGGTGTCGAAGCTCATCGGTGCACCCCCCGGATATGTAGGGTATGACGAAGGCGGGCAGCTCACCGAAGCGGTGAGACGGAAGCCGTACACGGTGATCCTGCTCGATGAAATAGAGAAAGCGCATCCGGACGTGTTCAACATCCTGCTCCAGATACTCGAGGACGGGAGGCTCACCGATTCCCACGGGAGAACGGTGAACTTCAAAAACACCGTTATCATCATGACCTCCAACCTCGGGTCCGAGCATATCATCGATTTCTACGACGCGAAGAAGCCGGAATCCGGAGGCGAGGAGTTCGGCCGGATGAAAGAGCTTATGAAGGATATATTGAAAAGGAGCTTCAGACCGGAATTTTTAAACAGGGTGGACGAGGTGGTGGTGTTTCACTCTTTGACGAGGAACAACATTATGGAAATCGCGCGGCTGCAGCTCGGGTATCTCACGAGCCGGATGATGGAGCGAAGGCTGACGCTTGATTTCAAGGAACGCGCGGTATCGCTTCTGGCCGAGAAGGGGTACGATATCAACTACGGTGCGCGGCCGCTGAAGCGGGTGATTCAGAATATGGTCGAGACCCCGCTCGCCAAGGAGCTCATCAGCGGCTCGTTCGGTGAGGGCGATACGATCGTCGTCGATGAAAAGAACGGCGAGATTGTGTTTGAAAAGAAATAACCGAAGATGCTTATGGTGTGTCCGACGCATAATCTGTATACCCCTGACGGAGTACACAGATTGCTTCACTAATGCATAAAGCTTTCAGCTTTCTGCACATTCGCAATGACAAATAGGATTATGTAATTGCGAGTCTGAAAACTCCTTCGGAGTCTGAAAACTCCTTCGGAGTCTGAAAACTCCTTCGGAGTTTTTTGCACATAGGAACGTCATTGCGAGCGTAGCGAAGCAATCTACATACTCATATCTGATTGTACAAGTCTACCCAGCCGTTGTTCATTCCATTGATTAATTCAACCTTCTTTTTTCTTGACCCGCCCTTGAGTTGTTTCTCTCTTTTTATTGCATCAATACTGTTTGTAAAAATCTCATAATACACAAGCTTATTAATGTTGTATCGTTTTGTGAAACCTTCTATAAGCTTTTCTTTATGCTCATAGATCCTCCGTTTTAAATCGTTTGTTACACCGGTATACAGAGCGGTATTTTTCCGTGTTGTCATGATGTAGACGTAATAGTAACGGTCCATTTGTTTCGCCCCATGATTGTATAAACAGCGTATGGGAGGGTTTTATTTCAAAAAAAGAAGAAGGTTTTAGAAGTACACTGATTGCTTCACTAAAGCATAAAGCTTTCAGCTTTATGCACGTTTGCAATGACATGTGGGGTCTTATTGGCCTTACAATGTCATTATAGGCCTTCGACCCATAATGACGGTTGGGACCTTTCATACTACTAGTGTCATTGCGAGCGCGAAAACTCCGAAGGAGTTTTTTGCCGAAGCAATCTACACGGCCCCGACGGAGAATGCAGATTGCGTCGTTTCAATTCGTTCCACTCGCCCTTCTATAGGCCGATGGCCTATAATGACGTTTAGCTTACTCTCTGAAGCAGTGTCTGTAACATGAACAAACGTCACTTCTTCCTGTTGTCCACTACCTTCCGCTTCTTCATCTTCCGGCCTATAGTGCCCGGTTCCACGAACTTCACCTTCGGCACGAAATCGAGTTTTTCTTTTATCTCGCGGATGATACTGAACTCGAGCACGTTGAGTGTCTTTATCTCGTCGGAAAAGAAGTCGTTAGAGACCTCCACCTGGATGATGAGCTCGTCTGTTTTTTCCACCCTGTCTATGACGAGCCGGTAGCGCGGTGCTATCCCGATGATATCGGTGAGGATATGCTCGAACTGCGAGGGGAACATGTTCCGTCCGTTCAGGATGATCATGTCGTCGGTACGTTCTAAGACCTTCGCCATCCGGACGAATGTTCTGCCGCATGGGCACTCCCCCGTTATCAGGCTCGTAAGGTCTCCGGTTCGGTACCTGATGAGCGGGTAGGCCTCCTTCGTGATCGTGGTGATGACGAGCTCTCCCTTTTCGCCCGGAGGGAGGACTTTTTCCGTTTCCGGATCGATGATTTCCGGTATGAAATGGTCCTCCGAAAAATGAAGGCCGTTTTTGTTTTCACATTCGTAGGAGACCCCGGGACCCATTATCTCCGTGAGCCCGTAGTTGTCCGTCGCCGATATCGCAAGCTTCCGCTCGATCTCCCGTCTGAACCGCTCGCTCCACGGTTCGGCCCCGAGAGAGGCCTTGGAAAGGGACAGCCTGTCGGGGGTGAGGCCTTTCTCTTCGAGCATCTCTATAAGGAGCGCCGCGAAGGAGGGGGAGCCGCAGAACGCCGTCGTGCGGTAGTCCTTCATTATTACGATCTGCTTTGCGATGTCCGCCTCGGCGCTTGGAATAACGGAAGCCCCGATCCGTTCCGCGCCGAAGTGAAAGCCCAGTCCTCCGGTAAAGAGCCCGTAGGGGAAGGTTATCTGTATGATGTCGTCTTTTACGATCCCGGCTGCGGTGAGAACGCGCGCAGTAAGCTCGGTCCAGTGCTCGATATCATTTTTTGTGTACCCGACGATGAGCGCTTCTCCGGTCGTTCCGGAGGTCGACTGCATCCTCACCACCTCTCGCAGCGGGACCGCGAACATATCGTACGG
>JAFGTF010000005.1 GCA_016934265.1 Spirochaetota bacterium | reverse complement strand
TTGAAGCTGAGGTCCGACAGCCTGTACCGTTCGCCCAGGGCTTCGGTGAGCTTTTTTTCGTCGTATGACCTGCTGCCGCAGAGAAGGTAGTATCCGTCTATCTCGTCGAGCCCGTTTCGCGTTCCGCAAAACCCCTGTTTTGCCATGAGCGCACTCATGACGCCGGAGGAAGCCGCGCACCCCACCGCATCCTTCACCCACGACATGGGCCTCTTCGTCAAGGACCACATCATGTTCGTATTGGGCACGGGTGAGGATGAGGCCGCGATTCCCACGGCGTTTACGAACCGTCCCGGGTCCAGGCCGAGGAGTATCGAAGCCGCGGTAACCGCGCCCATTATCTGTGTATTCGCGAATCCCCAGAACTCGTACTCCCTCGGCTCGATCGCATCCGCGGTCCTGCAACAGGCCTCGTATCCCAGCACGACCGCACGGATGAGCTCTTTTCCTCCGCACCGTCCGCTTTCGCATACCGCAAGCGCCGCGGGTACGACCGCGGGTCCGGGGTGTGAAACGCCGAGTGAGGCGATTTCATAGGTATCGTCGTAATCGAGGACCTGGGCCAAGGATGCGTTTATCCAGCAGGCCTCCATGAGCGACGCCCGCCGGCGTGTCCCGATAACGCTGCACGGCGCCCCGCGCGTATCCGGAATGCAGCGAATGAGCATCCGGCCGGGCAACGTCGCGACCGCGGCGCAGGCCTGGCCGAGGCTGTCCATTATCGCATACTTCGCGATTCGAACGACACGTTCGGGAATATCTCCATAACCCGTATTCAAAAAGAATTCGACAAGCTTCTCAGTTGTGTTGGCCATCGTATACAGTCCTCACCGGTCGTGCGGTCGAGGCGTTCCCCCTACACCCGACATGGTCTCTTTGTAGACGGTAAAAAAAACGTACTGCGAGTGCCGTTTTCTCTTTACACCTGTCAGGAAATAGGCAAGGGGGAAACTACGTTTCCATAAAACTACGTTTCCATAAAACTAAGTTTCCATAAAACTACGTAGTAATGAAACTTCATTTCCCCCTCCCAGGACAACACCTGACACAATAAAGGAGGTTATTCTTCAGAACCCTCGGATTCATTCATAAAAACCGAGGGTTCTAAAGGTCCGGGGCGATAACGAAGAGTACCCTCAATGTCGTGTCCGAGAGGTTGAGCCAGTAGTGCATGTAACCGGCGGGAAGGTAACCCGCCTCCTCCTCATGCATCCTGTAGTACCTCTCGTTCTCGACGCACAGCAACCCTTCACCCTGCAGCACATAATAAAATTCGTCCCCTTTGTGGGGTGGAGTCTCCTCGCCCCGCGAGTGAGGACCTATCTCGAAAATACCGCCGTGCATCCGGTCCGTAGAGACCATATAGTCGACGAGTATCTTGTGAGCCTCACCGTGTACAAAGGGGATCCTCTTGTCTTTAGGGATGACCCTCACCGACTTGTCGTCGGGAGGGTCAGGATAGTTGCCGATAAAATCGGGTGTTTTTGCCGCCATACATTCACCCTTCGACAGGTATCGATTGCTCGATAATCTGCTTCATGCCGCCTTCTGTTTGGACGCTTTGGGAAAAAACGGCGCAATCTTCGATTCGTCCTCCGGCTTGCTGAGCAGGCTTCCCACGATGAAGAGCACGATGCTCAGGCCGAATCCCACATACAGGGATTTCGGGTACCCGGGATACGGGACCTTGACCCCCGCCTTGTGGAGTATGAAGTCGATGATCACGAAGCCGAAACCCACGAGCGTGGAAAGGGTGGCGCCGACCTTGGTCGCCCGCTTCCACCAGAACGCGCCGATGAGCGGCACGAGCATACCGCAGACGAGTATGTCGGCTCCCAGGAAGAGCGCGTCGAGTATCGAGGTGAACGCAAGCGACACCAAGAGCGCGAGGGCGCAGACTATCAGTGTGCTGAGCCTGCTTATGTTGACCATGCGTTTTTCCGAGATATCGCCCCCCTTGTGTAAGTACTGCCCGAATATGTCCTTAGAGACGGTCATTCCCGCCGCGTTGATGAACGTGTCCGCTGAGGACATGATCGCCGCGAGGATCGCGACGAACAGAAAAACGCCGAATCCGCCGAGCACGTTCGTGGAAGCCCAGAAGGTGATCTTCTCAGCTTCCGGAACCGCCGCCCCCGCCTTCTCTACGAGGCCGGGGAGCCATACCGCCGCGCCGATTCCGGCAAGCACCGGAACGATGAACAGCGGCACGTTGACTACAAGCGCCCACCAGCCGCCGCGTGACGCGTGCTTCTCGTCCTTTGCCGAGGCGAACCGCTGGAAGATCTCCTGAGAGGCGACCCAACCGAGCCCGAACGCGATGATGATCGGGAGGTAGTTCCCGAAGTCGTGGAACACGTTGAGATACCCCTCCTTGGCAATGGCGACCTCCTTGATATTCACCCACCCGCCGGCACGGCTGAGCGAAATAGCGGCGAAGGCAACCATACCGGCGCCGAGCAGTACCGCCTGGATCACGTCGGTAAAGATCACCGACTCGTATCCGCCGAGCGTCGTATAGATGATCGCAACCACCGCTGCGATGACGAGACCCAGCATGAAGTTCATCCCGACAAGGGAGTGTAGCGCCTTCGCCATGCCGAGAAAACACGCAGCCGTAAGACCCCAGAGGTACCCGAGCACGCAGAGAAACATCAAGAACGCCGAGAACTTGCCGTACCGGAGCCGGAACACGTCCGCCAGCGTATAGACGTTGCTGCTGGCCGAGACCGTTCTCATCTTTTTCGAAAATAGTGCGGTAATAAGCGCGATCGCCATCCACGTGGGACCCGCGATCAGCCATATCGCGCTTACGCCGCCGTAGAATGCTCTCCCGGTCGCCACCACCGCAGCCGTCGGTCCGAACCAGGACGCGGTGAAGGTGAAGGCAATTATCCACGCCGGGATGTTACGCCCGCCGAGGAAATAGGTAAGAGACGATTTCTGCCTTCTCGAGAAGTAAACGCCGACACCAAGCATGATTACCGAGTAGACAACAGCAGCAATAATGAAGATCGATTTACTCATACACATTCCTCCGTTTTCTTTTTTTCAGAATCTGCAGGAGATTTATAAAAAATCTCCCTCTCGCCGTTGTACTTCCTCTCCTTTTTTTATTAAAATAAGTAAAAACGAAAACGATCCCTTATAATTTTGTATATTATAACACTGATTCCGTCAATAAAAAAACATTTTCTGTTAAATATCGTTGTATTTTTTTATATAATATAAACAAAAAGGAAAAGAAAGAACGCCGGATCGGAGAATACTCATGGAAGGATACTACACAAAAAAACTGGCCGCAGAAAGGCTCGAGCGCTGTTATGAGATAGCGACCCCGGCCGTCGTGCGGTACCTGAAAAAAGAGATCGGACACGTGCTGGAGAAGATTCCGGCGCACGGTCTCGTGCTTGAGCTCGGGTGCGGATACGGCAGGGCTATGAAGCCCTTGTGTTCCAAAGCGGGCTTCGTCGTCGGGGTGGATACGGCGCCTCAGAATATCGAGTACGGTCGAAAGTTTTTAGAAAGACAGAAAAACACACGGCTTCTCTGCATGAACGCCGCGACACCCGAATTCTGTGACGGGCTCTTCGACACGGTCATATGCATCCAGAACGGTATATGCGCGTTTCATGAAAACAAGGAAACGCTCATGCGTGAGGCGGTTCGGATTACCCGAGACGGCGGCTGTGTGCTTTTTTCGAGCTACTCGCAAAAGTTCTGGGAAGAGCGGCTCGAGTGGTTCTATCTGCAGGCGGAAGAGGGCCTGCTCGGCCGGATAGACGGGGAAAAGACAAAAAACGGAGTCATCGTATGTAACGACGGTTTCGAGGTGACCACCGAAACGCCCGAGGGTTTTTCCGCCCTCGCCACGGGTCTCGGCCTCGATTACAGGATTACCGAGGTGGACCGCTCGAGCGTGTTCTGCGATATAACGGTCCGGCGGTAGGCGGTTTAACCGTATGCTTTCTTCGAAGAAGGAGCCCGCCACGCCGTTCGCGGGCGATGGAATCAACAGACAGGGAGAATATCGATGAAAATCGTCGAATGCGTCCCGAACTTTTCGGAAGGCCGGGACGAATGTACAATTGAATTGATCGCCCACGCCGTTTTATCCGTCCCGCACGTCACGATGCTCGACGTCGATCCGGGTATCGATACGAACAGGACCGTGTTCACCTTTGTCGGACCGCCAGAAGCGGTGCTCGAGGCCTCATTCAGGGCGATACAAGTCGGGTCCGCCCTCATCGATATGTCGAAACACAAAGGAGCCCATCCGAGGATGGGTGCATGCGACGTATGCCCCTTCGTGCCCGTTTTTGGATCCTCCATGGAGGAATGCTCGCAGATCGCCCGTATGCTCGGTAAACGTGTGGGAGACGAACTCGGGATACCCGTATATCTCTACGGCCATGCCGCGAGCGGAAGAGAGCGCCGTGACCTTGCGAACGTCAGATCGGGCGAATACGAAGGACTCGAAAAAAAAATGTCCGACCCAAAGTGGCGGCCTGATTTCGGACCGGTATCGTTCGACGAACGTGTAAAAAAATCCGGCGCCTCGGTAATAGGGTCAAGAGAGTTCCTTATCGCGTATAACATCAATCTCGACTCGCAGGACGCAGAGCTCGCGGCTTCTATAGCGAAACTCATCCGGGAGAAGGGCGGTACCGTCGTCGGGAAAGACGGCGGGAAAACGAAAACAGCCGGCATGTTCAAAGAGTGTAAGGCGATAGGATGGTACGTCGACGACTACAAGAGGGCGCAGGTATCGGTCAATCTAACGAACTACCATACAACGGGCCTCCACCACGTCTTCGACGCGGTACGGCGTGAGGCCCGCACGCGCGGCTCGGACGCCACCGGCTCGGAGATAGTGGGACTCGTTCCGAAAGAAGCGATAGTCGAATCGGGGGTGCACTACCTTGCGAAGCGGGGCGAATCCTCCCCGCCGGAAAAAAGGGCGATCGACGCCGCGGTCGAATCGCTCGGGCTGGATGAGCTAAGACCTTTCATTCCCTCAGAAAAGATCGTCGAGTTTAGAATAGGAAGAAAGCCGCTTCTTCGGAGCATGGCATTCGACGCGTTTGCAGGCGAGCTCTCGTCCGACTCGCCCGCTCCGGGCGGCGGTAGTGTCTCCGCCGCGTGCGGGGCCGTTGCATCCGCGCTCGTTTCCATGATAGGATCGCTTACCGCAGGAAAAAAGAAGTACAGGGAGGCGGAGGAGGAAGCGACCCGGATCGTCTCTTCCGCCCGCGGGCACATGGAACGGTTTCTTCGACTCATCGACGACGATGCGGACGCCTTCAACGGGGTGATTGACGCGGTGAGGGCGAAAAAAGGCGTGCAGGAGGCGACGAGGCAGGCGATAGAAACGCCATACCGCATGATGAAGCTTGCAGACTCCCTCTGCGAAGACCTTCGACGGGTATGCGGGATCGGTAACCCGAATACGGTCTCCGAGATGGCGATCGCGGTTCATCTTCTGCGTACCGCCGTCAACGGAGCGCTCTTCAACGTTATCCTGAACATCGGCGGGGTCACGGACAAGTCGTATACGGCGTCCGTCCTTTCGGATGCAGGGCGAATTCTAAAACGGACGGAAGAGACGCTGAAAACCCTTCAATCCGACCTGGAGCGGAGGTTCGAAGAGATGGCAAAAAGCCCCCTCTTTCGGCGGCATGGTGATGGAATTTCATAGGTCCGTTTCCGAGGCCGACGGACCCAACGCCTAGCAGAGCGCTCCAATCGCGCGACAGACCTCTTCGAGGATCCGACCGCTCTCGATGAGGCCGTATATCTTCAGGATATCGTCGTGGTAGCACCTGTCCTGCAGTATGGGGGGAACGCGGTCCCGAACGACCTCGTAAAATCGTTTGATGCCCTCTCCCGGCTCCAGCGGTTTCAGAAAATAAAGCCCCTGCGTGGAGGCGAGCATCTCCATTGCGAGGATGTTCGTCACGTTCGTCAGAATCTCCTTAGCCTTCCTGGACGACGTCGCTCCCATGCTCACATGGTCCTCCTTGTCGGACGACGTCGGTATCGAGTCCACGCTTGCCGGCGACGCGAGCAGCTTGTTTTCCGAAGCAAGGGCCGCTGCGGATACCTGTATCATCATCAGCCCCGAGTGAAGCCCCCCCTTGTCGGTCAAAAATGGCGGAAGCTGGCTGAACACCGGGTTTAAAAGCTTCTCGATTCTCCGTTCCGAGATGGATCCGAGCTCGCTTGCGGCGATACCGAGGAAATCGAGCGCGAACGCAACGGGCTCTCCGTGGAAATTGCCCCCCGATTCGACGCTTCCCTCTTCGGGGAACACGAGCGGATTGTCCGTCGCCGAATTTGCCTCTATCGTGAGAACGTTTCGGACGTAGCGCAGCACGTCCCGTACCGCCCCGTGTACCTGCGGGATGCAGCGGAGCGAGTAGGCGTCCTGCACCCTCGGGCAGTCCTTGTGCGACACCGTTATCTCGCTGCCCTTCATGAGGCGAAAGAAGTTCTTTGATACCTCCATCTGCCCGGGGTGCGGCCGTGCGGCCTGGATGGCGGGATCGAACGCCGTAAGCGTTCCCCTGAGCGCATCGAGAGTGGCGGCACCCGCGATATCGGCCGTTTTCGCAAGCCGCTCCGCGCGGAGCAGCGAGAGCGCACCCGACGCGGTCATGGCCTGCGTGCCGTTGATCATCGCAAGCCCCTCTTTGGCCGAGAGCGATACGGGCTTCAGTCCGGCCCGCCTCAGCGCGTCAGCCGCCTTCATCCGCTTTCCCTGGTAAAAAGCCTCGCCCTCTCCGAGCAGGGCCGCGGTGAGATGTGCGGCGGGTGCAAGGTCGCCGGATGCGCCGACGGAACCTTTTTCGGGAATCACGGGGTGAACCCCGCTGTTGAGGCAGTTTAGAAGGTGGTTGACGAGGCCGAGCCGCACCCCGGAGTTTCCGAGCGCGAAAGTATTCGCCCGAAGAAGGAGCATCGCCCTGACCTCGGGTTCTGAGAACGGGTTTCCAACTCCGGTGCAGTGGCTCCGGATGAGGTTCGCCTGAAGCTCTTCGGTTTGAGACTCGTCGATGATAACGTTCGAGAGAGCGCCGAATCCCGTGTTAACGCCGTATATCGGTCTGCCCTTCCCCACGGCACCCTCGATGCAGCGCCTGGATTTTGTGATGCGCGTCTCTGCATCCCGTGCCAGCCCGGCCTTTACTCCGCGTACAGCCACCGCTTCTATGTCTTCTAGGGTGAGATGCGTACCGTTCAGTTTCACCTTCGCTTTGTCCATATCCAATCCTCCCCCGGGGTCCGATGTTCATCATTAAAACCACCTATCGAATTTCGACATGGTCTATTGCCGAACCATGACAGGAATCTCCCTCTACAGTGCGATGTGAGTACAATAATTCCATGTTGTCGATAACGTCAAATAAAAGACTCCGCTGCAGGCGCATTAAAAACGGGGGATACTGATACTGACATATCAAACCGGAATATGGCAGCAAACGGGGGCTACCTGCGCGAGTACCTGCCCATGAGCGCGCCTTCCGCAAGGACGTGTCCTTCGAGAAGCTTTAAAAGCTCCTTCTTCGACATGCCGGGTCCTTTTTGCAGCATTGTATCGACCGCATATACCTTGAAGTAATAGCGGTGAGTGCCGCCGGGTGGACACGGGCCGCCGTATCCGTACCGTTTAAAGTCGTTTACGCCGTGGACGGCCCCGCAATCGAGCTTCTTTCCACTGCCTTCGGCTTCTGAGAGCGAGGTCACGTCCGACGGGATATCGTAGAGCACCCAGTGAACCCACGTCCCGACCGGTGCGTCCGGATCGTCCGCGATAAGCGCATAGCTCTTCGTCCCGTCGGGCCCGCCGCTCCACGAAAGTGCGGGAGAAATGTCCCGCCCGTCACAAGTAAAGTCGAGCGGGATCGTTGCGCCCTCCTCGAAGGCGCTGCTTTTTACCGTGAGCCGCATACGATTCACCTCCTTTTTTGTATCGTCTGCGAATAGCACCGCACACACGATGGTAGGCACGAGAAGAGCGGTGACAAGAACCGGTATTCTCTTCATACGGAATACCTCCTTCGTTGCTTCGTGCACTGCACCCGGAAATAGTACCTGTAACTGTCCGCCTACCTGATCTCCTGCTACACCTCGTCCGGGGTAACGGGTGTCGGCCCGTCGAAGTGAGAAGTACAAACGCTCCGCCGCTTATCTAGTCGACTCCCCGCGCATCGCGGCGAGCACTCCCCAACTATACCAACTTCCCCCTAAAAAGGGACTACGTCGTATCCTGCTCTACCACTTTAATGATAATGGTACTTCCGGGCATCGTATTTTTCAACCGTAAATTATTCGAGGGTAGTAATCGTGCGGAATTCCTATCGGTCTCGGGAATAAATTCCGTCGGATGAGTACAGTCCGAAAGTTTTGGTCTTCGGCCGCCCGCCGACCCGGATCAAAGCAGGCATGAATCTCCCCTTCCCGGGCCGCGTACTGCACGACGACGAGTCGTGCGAACGGTCGTTCGGCTAAAAAACCTTATCCACGTCGGTATTTATTCCTTCTCGAACTCTAGCGCCGCGGAGTTGATGCAGTACCGCTTGCCGGTAGGTTTCGGCCCGTCGTCGAACACGTGTCCGAGATGCGCGTCGCACCTCGCGCAGAGAACCTCGACCCGCGACATGTTGTGACTTGTGTCCTCCTCGGCGGCAACGTTGTATTCCGAAATGGGCTCGTAGAACGACGGCCACCCAGTACCGGAGTCGAACTTCGCGTCGGATTTGAAGAGCTCAGTACCGCATGCAACACAGCGGTAGGTGCCTTTATCCTTGTTGCCGACGTACTCGCCGGTAAAGGGATATTCCGTGCCCTTTTGGCGCGTTATCCTGTATTGTTTCGGAGTCAGAAGCTCTTTCCACTCCTTGTCCGTTTTCCGTATCTTTTCCACCTGTATGACACCTCCATCCAAACTGCTATAGATCGGAATCAGCTCCCTGGCGCCCGCTGCAACGGCTGCGCCGCTTTTTGTTGCGAACGCCGTGAACGAAGCCAAAGCAATTACGGCAGTGACGATCGATATGAAAATATTCCTTTTCATTATTAACTCCAAATCTGTTTTTATTACAATAATGTAACCCCAAACGTTCCGACTGTCAATGCACGGATCGATCGTTTTTCATATATTACCGATTGACCGTACCGCCGGCTGCTGTTATCGTTTACACCACTTGTTGGAATCTAACCCCGTACGGGAACGGCAATGTTCGAGAGATTGAAATCGGTATTAACCCAACCCGGAGCGTCAACGACAGGCGCCGTAGTGGACGACACGCAGCGCATCCGGATCGCGACCGCGGTGATCCTGCTCGAAGTGGCAAATTCGGACGACGATTTCAGCGAAGAGGAACGGGACGTGGTCTTTTCCATACTGAAAGACAATTTCACCCTCTCCGACGAAGAAGCATCCGATCTCCTTGCGGTTTCGGCCGAGGAGAGGGAGGGAAGCATCGATATGTGGCACTTCGCGAACACCGTCAACGAAAATTACTCCGAAAAGGAAAAGGACAAAGTGATGGAGAGTATCTGGCGGGTGATCTACGCGGACGGCAGGCTCGACAAGTACGAGGACCACATCGTCCACAAGCTCGCCGCCATTCTGCACATACCCCACTCGAAAATGATAGAGGCGAAGCTGAAGTATCTCCCCGGCGACTGAATCCTTTATTATGCGACGAAATTAGTCCCCGGCCTTTCTTAATCAATTCCAGGATTACACTTTCTTGCGCCTATACACGTCTTCGATTATTTGGATGTTGTATCGAATACCCATAAATGCTATATCCCTCAGATTGCATCGCACGCCCATCCCTTCTTATCAATGTATTTCAGACCGGCCGTGCTTCTCGTCGTACTCTTTTATCTTTTTCCATATCCCGGGTTCCGCCTCGCGATATATCTCCTGTATCATGGGATCGAAGAAGCGGTATACCCGCGAATCGAACGGCTTTCCGAGGTGCGCGACGAAGCGTTTCTCGAAATCTTCGATGTCCTTCCCGTATATGTGGTATGAGTCAGCGTGCCAGTTCAGCCTTCCGAGCTCGACTCTCCGTTTCGTCCTCTCGGCAAGCGGAACAGCTATCTCGCTTCTGTTGAAATGCACGAAGCCGAACATGTTCATGAAGTTGGCCCCCCAGGCGTCGTTGCTCCTGAAGCGTATGTTGCAGTTCAGCCACCACGTACCATCTTCGTCCTCGACGGCCCTGTAGTGGAGAGATTGCAGGCAGGGAGGATCGTAGCACTCGAGGTCGATCTGCGGCATCCAGGTGATCATCTGCGCCCGTCTTGTGTACGGCTTGGCGGCGAGCTTTTCGATCAGCCGCTCCACCTGGTTTATCCTGAACGGCCCGCAGACGGCCTGTTTGTTCGCTTGCTTCTCTTTCCATGTCCCGTAGTTCGCAAGCCTCCAGTGGTAGGTGTATTCCCACCTCGTATCGTCGGGGTCGTTCATGCTCTTCATCCAGTGATCCTTGGCCCCTAAAAGTTCCAGAACGTATTCGCGAAGGTCCTCTATACCACCCGGAAACGCCTTGTGGATCATCGGGTCCGCCCAAGGATCCTCGATCGTGATGTTCATCGTGGCATCGATGGATGGAGGGTCTTTTTCCCTGTCGTATTGGGTCTGCATGCGAACGCCGTTCTCGTACAGGGAGACGAGGGCCTTCTCATACGCCTCCGCGATGGACTTTCCTTCCACATGAAGCACCGGAATATTCCTCATACCGCATCCCTCCATACGTTCAGCAATAGTATAGCAGATCATGATTTTATGCAACGTTTAGGTCCCCTGCGAAGCGCCGTTTCGTCAAACGGCGTTAGAGATTTAAAAGAAGCGGCACGATGAACGGGACGAGCAGGGTTAAAACCATCCCGCTGAACACCGCGACTACCGCGTACCCGCTTCCCGAAGCCCTCGTGATTACCGGAAGCGATGTATCCATCGCCGTCGCCCCTCCCGCTGCAATGGGAGCGAGGGGTCCGAAGAGACGGGCGATCGGTCCGGAGAGAAAAAGGGTGACGATTTCCCTGATCAGATTCGAAACAAGCGCAATGAGACCCAGCGTCTCGTCCTCGATTTTCGATATTATCACGCTCGAGAGGCTGTAGTAGCCGAATCCCGCCCCCACTGCGAGACCCTGCGGGAGGGTGATCCCCGGCAGAAACAGGGTCGCGATGCCGGACCCTAGAAGCGTCCCCGCGATCACCGCGAGCGGGACGAGCAGAATACGCGCGTGCATTCTCCTCACGACGCCGAAGGCACCGGTATTCGCACCGATCCCGATGCCGACTGTGAAAAGGAGGACGTACAGGACCCACAGTTCCGGGTGCAGTCCGGCGATGCGATCCCCTACGATGCCGGTCTTTCCGAGGAAAAACCCGAGCACGAATACACAGACAACGATCAGACTGCCCTTGCCGTATGAATATTTCACATCCGCCCCTTTTCGAAAAGAAACTTGTGCAGAAAAACGGCGAGGCATACGCTCCCCGCCACCCCGCCCGCCGATAACACGGAGGCCTGTATACCGAGCTTTATGAAACCGCCCGTGACCGTTTCGTTCGTTCCCACTACGATACCGAGCAGAAAAAGCAGCATGTAGACGATCCAGGGCGCCGTCCGCCCCGTGATTTCGATAAATCGTTTTTTATCCTTCAAAACGAGCCCGAGCAAAACTCCTGCGGCGAGAATCGAGGTAACGACGAGCATACCGTTTCTCCCGTATTAAATCGTGAGTCCAATAGTACTAAAAAACAGGCTGCAGCGTAAAATAAATATGGGGGGCAAGATAAAAACGTGTCAGCGGGAGGTCTCTTCTTCGATCCATCGGAGGTATTCGCCGCTTCCGCCAGAGATCCGAAGTACCGATATTTCGGGAAGCTCATACGAATGCAGGGACTTTATTACCGTTTCCACCGTTTGAAGCAGGTCGGCTTTGGTTTTAGCCGTACACCGCCACTCCTGTTCTTTCTCGACTTTTCCCTTCCATCGATAGACGCTCGTTACGGGACCCGATATCTGTACGCATGCCGCCGCACGTCTTTCGATGAGTACATCCGCTATTTTTTCCGCGTCCGCCCTGCTCCCGCACATCGTTGTTACGGCCATTATACTCATGCGTTTTCATCCTTTATGCAGTGAAACAACATTACGTCCCCTACGTTGAGCAGCTTGGCGAGCCTGTCCGCAGGCTTCTTCAGCCATGCGGGTCTTCTTCCCACCGGTATTCCGCCCCAGGACACCTGCCTGACGACGGCGAATCCGGTGAGCCGAAGCAGCGTGAGAAGCGTCCTTTTCGAAAACAGGTATATATGGTCCGGTATCGCCGAACGCCACTTTCCGCCCGCGAACCTCGCGTGCCAGCCCGCTACGTTCGGGGTGGTCACGATGATGTGACCGTCGTCCTTGAGGACGCGCTTGACTTCGAGAAGCATTGCTTTGGGATCGGGCACATGCTCTATCACGTGCGAGAAATGAACCACGTCGAACGTGCCCTCTTTGAAACACGCCTCGTCGAGCGTTCCGTTGAATATATCGAGTCCGAACTTTTTTCTTGCGTACTCGACCGAAGGCATGCAGATCTCCACCCCACTGGCGTCCCAGCCCTTTTCACGAACGTGATCGAGTAAAAGCCCCGTCGCGCACCCGACGTCGAGAAATCTTCTTTGGCCGTTCTTCTTTCCGTGGTAGAGCGCGTCGAATCCTATGTCGCGGAGCCCGAGCTTCATGAGCCCGAAAAAGTTCTTCTGGTTCTCGAACTCGTATTCGAAGTATCCGCCGCCGTAGCGGTTGCGCAGGTCCCCGAATACCGGCCGCGGGTTCTGGTAGACAAGCCCGCATTTCACACACCGCCTGTAAGAGAACCCGTCCATCTCGAGGTATACTCTGTTCTCATCACCCCCGCAGATCCCGCAGGCGACATGCTCCTTCCTCTCGGTCATCTTCACGTTCCGCCTTCCCCCATACCCCCGAATGAACTACTCATTATAAATATCGGAATCCGTGCGGGTTCTCGTAACGGTTTCACTACGGTCATGACGGATCCCGGCTCTTTTGTTCATGCTGCGGTAGAAAAAGCTTCTCGCCTGGTATGTCGATTTTGCACCGATCATGATGTTTGGATTATTTACCACAAATTCGGTCGGATTTCCCGGAAGCCGGTGTATGGAGAGATGAAGGAGTAACTACTTTCCGCCGGCCTCGTTGGTCGCGATCCTGATATCGGGAAGCTTCAGCTTCTCCCCTTTCTTTTCTTTTCCGGACGGCTCGCGTTCAGGGGTATTCAAGGGCTCTTTCGGAGGGGTGCGACGCGGCTTTTTACCGCCCGGTTTCCTCATCCCCACTATCAGCTGTATTTCCCTGCCGTCGAGCACCTCCTTCTCGAGCAGCTCCTTCGCGAGCTTGTCGAGCGTCTTCTTGTGCTTCGTGAGAAGGTTCCACGCCTTCTTGTAGGAACCTTCCACAATGTCCCTTATCTCCTCGTCGATCATCTCGGAGGTCTTCTCGCTGTAGTCCTTGTGACGCGCGATCTCCTTGCCTATAAATATGGGCTCGTCCTTCTGCCCGTACTGGAGTGGCCCTAACCGCTCGCTCATACCCCACTCGCATACCATCCTCCGTGCGGACAGTGTCGCACGTTCTATATCGTTCTGTGCGCCGGTGGTGATACCGCCCTTCCCGAACTGTATCTCCTCGGCGACCCTGCCGCCCATGAGCAGTATAATCTGGTCTGTGATATAGTCTCTCGGAAGATTGTGCTTTTCCGTTTCCGGAAGGCTCTGCGTCAGTCCGAGCGAAAGCCCTCTCGGGATGATTGTCATCTTGTGTACGGGGTCCGCATTCGGCAAAAGCATTCCGAGCAGCGCGTGTCCCGCCTCGTGATACGCGGTGATCCGCTTTTCTTCCTCCTCGATCACGATGCTCCTGCGTTCGGGCCCCATGAGTACCTTGTCCTTGGCGAACTCGAAATCGTCCATTCCGACCTTGCGCTTGTTCTTCCG
>JAFGTF010000056.1 GCA_016934265.1 Spirochaetota bacterium | reverse complement strand
TTCACGTGATAGTCGCCTCTGTCGTCCTGCCAGGGAACACGAAACATGACGGTCCTCTCCGGCTCGACGAGACGCTCGAGGATCTTCATCTGCCTGTACCGGGGATCTCTCTCGACGACAAGATCTAAAGACGAAAGTACCAAACGAATCGCCTGGCAGAACTCCTCTTCCCACGGATACCGGTTGATGACTGATTCGATAACACCCCTCGCGTAACTCCCCATGTAGCTTTCCTTTTTAGTTTATTCGTTTAAAAAACAAACGGCCGATTTCAAGATTGTTTGCGTCACATATCTGTCACGTAAAGAAATACTTTTTGCTGGCAGTTGATAAGACCGGAATCCTCCTACGTGGCGCTACTTCATTCAGTCGTCTTAGGTAGGCATATGCACAGACAACCAGTACGCCAAATTATTTTAAAACAGGATGGGACCTTAATGCGGGAAAACGCCGGTCTCAGCAGTATTCCTCGCAGTGCCAGACGCCTCCCTTTAGCTTTGCGTAGAGGCAGGACCGGTTTTTACTACAGTTCACGCACAGCCCCTTGAACCGGCCCTCTTCGGATATGTCGATACCGTCCCCGGCGTATACCGTCGTCTTACGCTCTACCACATCACTCCCGGATAACGGCTCTGTATCCGTATACTCCTCACAGTACTGTATGGGAGTATTCCTGTTTATACAGAAGATGCAGCCCGGATACGACGCACATGTACTGCACAGACCTTTCGGTTTGATGTGAGCGGTCTGTACCGCAACGCCTGTTCCGCTATAGTAGTCGATGGTGTCTTTTCCGAGATACTCTGCTTTCGCTTCCATTGAAGTATCCTTTTACAATTCAATTATTAAACGCCTTCGTTAAATAATTAGCAAAAAGTATGCCAAAACCGCAAGTCAGGAAAAGAACCTACCTACAGATTTATTTTTATAATCATATTATTTATTGTTATCAAATGAGATACAAGAGGCACATCTTATGCTGCATGGTTCCGTGTAACACGTTGCAGGTCGGTCTGTTCTATGGAGGGGAAAATCAGTCCACCGGGGAATTATTCCCCGATATGTGTCCTTTATGATTATTCATTAACTTTGTCCTAAGCGTCTTTCTATCTATTCCAAGTATCGCTGCGGCCCGTGTCTTATTCCCGTCCACGCTTTCGAGGACATTGCTGATATAATCCGCTTCCATCTCGACTAGCGTCCTGAACCTCCCCTTCGTGGGCGGAACGGAAAAGCGCATTAAAAGCGGGAGATCCGGGACATCGATCAGATCTGAATCGGTCATAACAACGGCCTGTTTGACGATATTTTCCAACTCCCTGACATTTCCCGGCCAACGGTACTCACGAAACGCCTTCAATGCTTTCGGAGAAAAGACAGGAGGCTTCTTCCCTGCTTCGAGAGCGAACTTCTGCAGAAAATGATTTGCCAGCATCAGGATATCGTCGCTCCGGTCACGAAGCGGAGGCACATTGATCGGTATTACGTTGAGCCGGTAATAAAGATCCTCACGGAACAATCCCCGCTCTACACGGGAAAGAAGATTTCTGTTCGTCGCTGCGATGATCCTCACATCGACCTTCTGCGGCTTACGGGTTCCGATCATGTAGATCTCCTTGTCCTGAAGAACCCTGAGAAGCTTTATCTGCATCGAGAGGCTCATCTCGCTCACCTCGTCGAGGAAGATAGTCCCTCCATCCGCGGTCTGGAAAAAACCGGCTCTGGTCTCGTTCGCCCCGGTGAATGCACCCTTCAGGTAGCCGAACAGCTCGCTCTCTAAAAGCTCCTCCGGGATCCCGCCGCAGTTGACCGGCACAAACGGATTCGACGCTCTCGGCCCCCGATAATGTATAGCCCGTGCCACAAGCTCCTTGCCCGTGCCGCTTTCGCCTGAAATAAGAACGGTAAGGGAGGCCTTCGCGGATTTCTCGATCTCCTCGTGTACCTTCAGTATATGTTCCGATGCCCCCACGATACCGTTTCTCATCGCCGGCTCGACACCGATTATCTTTTTATCGTGCAGATGCGAGGTAACCCGCTTAAGGACGAGGAGGAGCTCTTCTTCGGTGAACGGTTTGGTGAGATAATCCTCGGCCCCGCTTTTCACCGCTTCAACGGCCGTCTCTATCGACGGATATCCGGTGATCATGATAACTGCAATACCCTTCAGGTTCTGTGTTACGTATTTAACGAGATCGATACCGCTCGAGCCGCCCATCTTGAGGTCCGTTATGACGATATCGACAAGCTCCGTATCGAGAAAGTCGACCGCCTCTCCCACTCCGGAAGCACAAAACAACCTGTACCCACGGCCGGCGAGCGTTCTCGTTATGATATCCCTCGTGTCCTCGGAGTCGTCGACAATAAGTACTTTTACCGTGCCGTCGTTCTTCATCGTATCCTTCTATTCACCGTTTTTTCCCTTGATACGGTATCCTGACTTCGAACCTCGATCCTTCACCTTTCTTGCTCCAGACGCGTACCGTGCCTCCGTGCGAAGTGATGATTCCGTGTACCACCGCGAGGCCGAGTCCAGTCCCCTGGGA
Organism: Spirochaetota bacterium; assembly: GCA_016934265.1. Lineage (GTDB taxonomy): Bacteria > Spirochaetota > B62-G9 > B62-G9 > DRHN01 > JAFGTF01. The sequence goes on along the minus strand of JAFGTF010000056.1, from coordinate 26,396 downwards.
AACATCCTTTGTAGTAAAGAACGGTAAAAAAATCTTGTCACGGATTTCCGCCGGGATCCCCGGACCGGTATCCTCGACCGTCAGGTACACGTAAGTATCATCGGCCCCGGTACAAACTGTCAGCGTTCCCCCGTTTTCCATCGCCTGGATCGAATTCACCACGAGGTTGACGACGACCTGTGTAAGCTGTGAAGGATCCGCCGAAATCTGGGGAAGTTTTCCGGAATATCGGCTGTCAATACTGATTCCCCTGTTAGCGGCCTGTGACTGAAGGAATTCGATACCATCGCGAATCACTTCGTTAAGATCCACCTTCGACTTCTTCGAGGGCATCTGCTTTGCGAAAAAAAGCAGTTTTCTCATGACCTCACGTGCATACAGGCAGGCTTTCAGAATTTTCTCCATATCGCCGCGGACCTGTCGGGGCAGTTCCTCGTTTTTCCCCGTCAACTGCGCATACCCGATAATGCTGTTGAGCGGTTCATTCAGCTCATGCGCGATACCTGCCGATAGCTGCCCTATTGTAGCCAGGCGATCGGCATGCCGTATCTGTTCCTGAAGCTGTCTTTTTTCCGCTTCCGCTTGTTTCTTCTCGATGATCAGCCCGAGCTGTCTGGCCACCTCTCTCAGGAGCTTTCGCTCTTCCGCCAGAAACGCCGGGTTACTTCCATCCTCCTTATCGTGGATATAGGCAACCTCGACGATACCCCTTTTCTTACCGTCGACCACGATATCGGATTGGAGCCTCGGACCACCTTCTCTCCAACGCTTCGCCGTGTACACCGCCTTATCCACCGTCACTCTCGCCGATGCGAGGTCGGGAAATTGCCATGCGGGCGGTAACAGCCGCACGACACGTTCGGCGATATCATCTATCGACAGGTTTTCGGCTTCCACAATCTTCGAAATACTGTACAGACAGGTCAGCTCCTTGACGCGCTCCCTCAGTGCGGCTTCCGTATCCACAAGAATCCTTTCTCGCATTCTATTGCTATTTTCTTAACGTTATTGTAACATATTCTCGATAAAAAAAGAACGGTTACTTACACATCCCTCTGCAGACGAATATCGGACGTAATGCGGTTTCCTCAATGCCTTGCGGAAATACTCATCCGCGTCCCGGCGTATGTTTTTTTCTGGACTGTCCGCACCCCCGTGGTAAGATGGGACTATGCGATGCACACCTCTCAGCTGCGGAATGCTCCGCCTTCTTTTTGCGGTGTTCCTCTTCGTGCCACCCGCCGTGTTTTCCGCCGATCGTGTTGCCTTGAGGCCGCCCGTCGTGTACCCCGACACCGCTGAAAACAGAGCGCTCGCCGAGAAAGTCGTGTGGCGTGCCACCCGGGCCGCTGAAACAAAATTCGGGCAGTATATGACGGTCTCGGAAGCCGGAGGCGTCGCCGAAGCCGACTATTCGGTAGAAATCACCGCGGTCTTGGAGAAGGGAAACCACGCGATCGTGATCTCGATGAAGCGCGAGCCTGACGGCACCGAAGCGCGTCAGTTCAGCCTTCCGGGCGTCGTTTCCGAGGAGACCGCTGGGTATCTCGCCGGCGCCGTCTTCTATCTCTGGGCGTCGTTTCACGGCGGGCTCTCGGATCTTTTAGGACCCCCTCCCGGGCTCGTGCTGTCGATTGATACAGACGAGCTCTCTTCGACCCTGCTCCCCGGGTCTCCCCCCATGCTGATTCCCACCTCGGTTGCGGTCATGCCGGAGGGGAGGTTTATATGCGGGTTATCACTCCTTTGTGTCGAGTTCGACCGCTATTCCAGGGTCGTCGGGCAGCCGGGGAGGCAGCTGTATGATGAGGGCGACTACTCGTTCGCGTACGGCGTAGCCGCCACGCTGGAGGGCACCGTATACCTGAAACCCGCGATGGGGCGTGGCCTGTACCGAGTCCCGTCAGGTTCGTATCCCGAGAAGCTTCGCCCCGGCGTCGATGGGTTCGGCCCCTTTACCGTGCTCGGGGACGGCAGTATAGTAATTACGGACCTGCAGAAGAAAACGGTATACCGCCTTGACTACCGTCAGGACGGCATTCGAAGGTATGAGATGCCCCTCTTTGCGGAGCAGTACTCGTATCCGCAGGTCATTGCAGCCGGCCCGGAGGAGACGCTCTGGATCTGGGACGCCGTCAGGCGGCGTGTCAAGATCATGTCTCTTACCGGCGAAACCATCGACTCCATACTACCGGTAATGAACGGCACTGCCGGGGAAACGCCCCTCGCGATGGCGGTGTATGCGGACGGCGGCTTTATATTCTCGCTCACAGGCGGTGCGCTGGCTTCTTTCCGTAAAGACGGCTCTCCCATCTGGAGAACGAACGAAGCGTGCGGGGAAGCCCTGCCGCAGTCCACTTCCATTGCCGTCGATTCTGAGCACGGCTTCATCTATCTCACGGACACCACCGGAAAAAGGGTGCTGAAGCTGCTGGACGTCTCGTACTGCGCGCTGCACTGCATCGAAAACCGGTTCGAGAAGGAAGTAATCGAGCTGCACGGCGGCAACACCGCCGAATCGCTCGTCACTCTCGCCGGCCTTTTCGAGGAGCACGGGGCGTATGAAACGGCAAAGGGGGTATGGGAAGAAATCCTTTCGAAACATCCGGGATTCGGCGACGCACCGGAAAAGCTCGAAGCGCTCGAAATCGCAATGCTCCGGTCCCAGGTACGTGCCATGCGTGAAAAAACCGAGTCTCTCTTGAGCTCGATCGGTCCTGAGACGGCGAGAGACCAGTACTCGCGAACGCTCATACTTTATGAAAAGCTCTTACAAAAAGACCCTCTTCAGGATGATATCAGGGAGGAGATGAACCTGCTCAGAGAGCGGTTTTACCGGGCCCAACACGGTATCGAACCTTCAAAGGAACCGGTCACCATCCTGGAGGTGAAGCTCCAAAATTTATTTCCGGCTCTCATGCAGCTGTATGGAAGCTCCACCGCCGGGAGCGTCCGGATCAAGAACGACACGGTAGAGCAGATCGGCGCTCTCAAGGCCTCGGTCTTCATCAAACGGTTCATGGACTACCCCACGGAATCAACCACCCTTTCGCGCCTCGGCCCCGGAGAAGAGGCGGTTATCAGGCTTCCTCTTCTCTTGAACACGAGCGTGCTCGAGCTCGACGAGGACCTCCCGGTACAGGCACTGCTCGAGATCTCCTGCACCGTAAACGGAAAGTGCCTGAAGAAAGAGATATATAAGTCGCTTACCATCTACAGAAGAACCGCACTCCTCTGGGACGACTCCGGAAAGATCTCGTCGTTTATCACCCCGAACGAATCAATCGTATCCGCTTTCTCCCATCGAGTGCTCTCCGGGCCGGACGAGGCTTTTCCCTTTAGGCTGCCGGGCAAGCTCATGAAAGCGATGAAGATCTACGACGCGCTCGGTGCGTACGGTATACGGTATGTCGAGGACCCTTTCTCACCGGTATCAAACGCGCTCGAAGAGCAGCAGACCGTCGACACGGTCCGGTTCCCTAGGACCACCCTGCTCATCAAATCGGGCGACTGCGACGATACGACCGCGCTTACCGGCTCGCTGTTCGAGTCGGCCGGGATCAGCACCGCGATCATGACGTCGCCGGGCCATATCTTCTGCGCCTTCGATACGGGGGAGCCGGTCGACGGGGAATGGATGCTGCAAAGCGAACCGCTCAGGGTAATCCGTCACAACGGAACGCTGTGGGTCCCGGTCGAGACGACGGTGACGGAGAAAGGCTTCATGGCCGGGTGGGAGGAGGCGTCGAGGCTTATTAAAACATACGAGCCGGTAGGAAGCATCGAGTTTCTCCCGCTGCATGAAGAGAGAAAAAGGTACCCTCCGCTGCCGCTTGCCCCCTCCGGCTTCTCGGTGGTTGAGCCGCAGCCCGCTTCGGTGGGCCGTCATGTCGCACGATCGATCGAAGCCCTTAAACGAAACCTCTACGAAAAGACAAGGGCGCGCATCGAGCACCAGGCGCGTCAAACCGGCACGAAAGAACAGGGCGTCATACTGAACAGGCTTGGGATTCTCCACGCGCGTTTCGGTTATGACGGCGATGCGGAAAAAGCGTTCCTTTCCTGCATCGAAACTGTCGCCTGGTACGTGCCGCCGTATATAAATCTCGCCAATCTCAGGTTCATGAACGGCGACATCGAGGGGGCGCTCGAACTGCTGTCAAAGGCCCTCGAGTACAGCCCCCGGTCGGTTCATGTCAACCTTCTTCTCGCGCGATGTTTCTATGAAAGAGGCGACGACGCGCTCACCCGCAGGCATTTCCGTGTCGTGGAGGAGCGCGCTCCCCGGGTCGCCTCTCGTTACTCCTACCTTCTGAAAAGAGACGAAGCGGAACGCGCGAAAGGCCCCGGCAGTACCGAAACGATGTGGGCGTACGATGCGGACTGACTACCGCTTCCTGTTCCACCACCCTGTCTGGAAACCGATACCCACGACGAAGGAGTTCACGTTGTACTGCCTGCTGTTCGTATAGAGATACCCGGCGTTGATGTTCATGTGGACCCAGTCTATGATACGAAACGAGAACCGTATCTTGGGATACGCGGCGAAGTACCACTCGTTCATGAGCTCGATGAAATAATCGTTCATTATTGAATAGCGTCCCGGTCCGAACAGCACATCGACCGACACCTGAAAGGCGTCGCTTCCGAACTCCCACCCGAAGAGCGGCCCCCCGAAACAAAAAAGCAGGGTGTCGATGCCCGACGACCGGAACGGCACCATCGCGTATCCGCCGACACCGACCTTGAATCCGCCGGCGAACACGACGTTCCCGTAGCCGCCGAGCAGAAAACTCGGCCCCACCGTAAGATCGTACGCGCTGAAATATAGCGGGCTGAAATAGTAGCCGATATCGAACCCCCCGTACGCGGCGTCGAGATACTGTGGTTTTTCATGAAGGTCTTCGTCCAGCTTTTGTGAAGGACCGAACAGGGTCTCCTCCTCCCGTTCCGACTTCTTGAACAGGACCTCCTCCTCTTCTTTCTTCTCGCCGTCCCAGTCCATCTCCTCGTTGATGCTCTGCAGCGCGCCCGTAACCATGGCGATAATGGCCTCGGACAGGGATGATGGGTTCTCGAGCGCGACGACATACTCGTCCTCGGGCTTCGTGGATTCCGGCCGGTGCGTAACCCGCGCCACGATCCTCTTCGATATCCTGTTGACCTCGTAGATGAGGTCCTCTTCCGAATCGAGCTCGGCTTTTTCCGCATGCTGGGTGTATCCCTGTTCCACGTCCACGACCCGGGCGGTGAGAAGCAGGCGTTCCCCGAACTTGTTCACGGAACCGATCAGCACCTTATTCGCGCTGAGGAGCTTGCCGGCCTCTATCGCGTCGCTCTCCTCGGTGAGCCCAGACAGCATGAGCTCGTGCTCCCTTATGATCTTCTCGATGTCGTTCCGCTCCACGACCCTGATCTCCTCCGCCTCCACGAGATTGACCAAGAACAGCTCCGTCACCGATCGCGCGAGAGACTGGGAGACGCCGTTCGCCTTGAAATCGAACACCGCAATCGTGATGTTCTCTCCGGCCCGTAATACGGGTGTCGGGACGATCATAAGGAGCGCAAGTACGATGAAACCGACTGAAAACAGCGTTTTTTTCATCGATCCTGCCGGGATCATAGGGTTTTCGTTCGACTCCGTTTTCGAACGATGAAGCGGGACATTACTTTTTCAATTTCTGAATCTCTGTATCTTACTACCAATATAGAGCGTTTCTCTTATTTTTCCATGCTCAATGCCCTTAAAACGGACGTTTCGCGAAAACCGTTTCAGCGCTCGTAGACCTCCACCCTGAGAGGGCCGCACGCTCCCGCGTTGCAGTTGCCCTGGTCCACCGGGCAGGCGCTTACCGCCGCGATAAGATCCATCACCGCCTTCATATCGATAAAAGAGCCGGGAACGGACAGCGGCGGGTGGATAACAACGGACCCGTCTTTCTTAATTTCCGTGTTCATAAAGAGATTGAAGGGGGACGGTATCTCGCCGGCCGGTATGCCGAATATGCCGAGCGCACGTGAGAGATTCTCGGCGCAACTCGGATGATACGACCGTATGCCGTACTGGTACCGGTACATATCCGGGCTGCACGCCGGGAACAGCAGGTCATGCCTGCCGACCGTGTCGTACAGGACCTCGATCATCGGGTTGTACCTGTTCGTAAAGAGCGTGTCCCCTACTTGTACCCGAACCGAGCAGTTGTTGTCTATCGTGACCGCTGTGGATAACTTTTCCGAGGGGTCTCGTTTGCTGACTGCAACTAAGTCCGCGACCTGTCCGCCCTTTACGTCGATGACCCGTATGCGGCCGCCCTTTTTCACCTTAAAGGATGCGGCCGTTTTCTCATCGATGAAGATCTCTTCTCTGGGTTCCATCATGGCTCCCTTTTTACGGTCTTCCCGATGCTTTTAATATACTCTTTTCACTTATGAAATCCGATATTTATATCCCTGCCGGTTCAATTCATCTATTGTTTTTTTGCATGATTATCTTTTTTGTGATATAATCGGCGGTGTCAATAATGGAGGGACCTGCAATGAAAAAAGTCACTATACCGGCTGTTTTCGTTTTTATTTTTCTTTTCAGCTCGTTTTTCGCGGTCGAAGTCTTTGCTTCGGATTTTTCGGGATATAATGAAAGCGGGTTACTCTTTGACGGTTCTTTTTCCACGCCGTACGGTTTTCCCTGCTCATTGCCTGGAGCTGAGGATCTTGTATTCTTAGGATGGAAACATCCCGCAGGGTCCGGCTCTGAACAGACGCTTATCGGCGAGGACATCGAGAGCGGCGGGTGCGGAGGGCCCGTCGTTAAGTTCAGCGGGGTGAATGATACCTTCGCCGTGTTCGTCGGCGGCCGCGGCGGCTGGATAATCAACCACAGCTTCGTTATCGGGGGCGGGTGGTACGGGCTCGTCACCGACGTCTTCGTGTCCGGCAACAAGCTCAACATGGCATACGGCGGGTTGTGGACGGAATACATCCTGAACTCGGATAATCTCGTGCATTTCACCTTCGGCACCCTCATCGGAATGGGTAACGCCCACTTCGACCCCCAGGGAACGGACCAGCGCACCTACTTCCTGTTCGAGCCGGAAGCGAACGTGGAGATCAACGTGGTGAGGTTTTTCCGGGTCTGCGCGGGGGTGAGCTATAGGTTCGCGATCGGCGTCAGCGGTCTCTCCGGTGTGAGCGACGCCTCCCTGAGCGGCCTGTCCGCGAACCTCTTCTGCAAGTTCGGCCGCTTCTGAAATTATGGGGATACGTCACTTTATTTCCAGGGATGAATGTGACACTTGCTGTATGAAAAAGGAAATTTGAGATCGTCGGTAAAGGCCACGCTTTTAATCATTAATATACCGGCTTGTCAACTTAGTGAAATAGTTATATCAGACAAAATTTTTTCTCCTGCATATAAATCGCGTTATCCTTATCATTATTGATGGTTATAAGGGTCAAGAGCAGATTTGACCCCTTTACGAATCGTTTATCAAATCGATTCAAAAAAAGAAACTGATTACTGTTTATCATATTAGACATAGAAAAGATATTTACAGGAAGGGCTAAAACAAGTCACTCCATCGGGCCGGCTAACATGCGCGGTTGCCAGGCTCCTACTAATACGTAAGAAACGAACGAAGGCTATACCCTATCGCTTGGCCTGCCTGTGAGAGTAATCGCCGGCCAAAAAAGGATGCTGCAGACCTTGACTTCGGATGTATTCTAATGTATTTTAATGTATTCTATTAATGGATAATAGTTTCGAGGAGGCAAAATATGTCTAAAACCGTTACGCTCCGTCTGGATGACGTGGTCTATGAGCGACTGCGCAACCTTGCTGAACGCGACAATCGTCCCCTTTCGAATTTTATCGAGACCGCTGCGCTGCGTTTCATCGAATCCGAGCAATTCGTGGATGAATTCGAAATGGAGGAAATCCGAGGGAACAATTCCCTGAACCTGAGCTTGAAACAAGGGCTTTCAGACGCGAAGGCAAAGCGAGGACGGCTTGTCTGATTTCCGCGTATTTGAAACAAACGAATTCTTCCAGAAGTTGGGCAAGTTGTTAAAAGATCACGCCAGGTTCATCCGGAGCAAACTGGATGAATATGTGTACCCGCAATTAAAAAAAGAGCCGTTTTTCGGGCCCAACATCAGAAAACTTAGGGATTATACCCCTGCAATGTGGCGCTACCGTATTGGTAGATTTAGATTGTTTTACACCGTAGATACAAATGAGAACATGGTTTACATTCTTAGTGTTGATTTTCATCGTGAATCCTACAAATGATGGGATGGCCAACAATTCGATGCAAGTTGACTTTGCTCCGGCCCCGCAAAGCGACTGAACACAACCGTTCTACCGACCAAGGGAATCCTCAGTAGTTCGTATGGAAAAGGTAATGGAAAATTTTATTGCCAGTTATTGATAATAATTTCAAATATACTATATGTCTTCGATATGCAGGCTCTATGGTATAGTAATACGAATGTAGTATGACGACTATAATCCAACATATTTACATGTGATATACGATGAATACAAGGCTGTACGGAGTAACTTATGTTCTTCGATATTGAAGAAGCACACTATGTTATGGATTACAAAATTAAGCTGCAATTTAAAGATGGATCTTCAGGCATTACAGATCTATCTTATTACCCAAAGGAAAATAACGTTTTTCGTCAGTGTATGGATATCGAATAGGAACTTTAGTATGGGGAAATGGAGAGCTGGATATTGCACCAGAGACCCTCTATACAATCACAACGGGGAAACCTGTTGCGTAAAAAGCTGTGAAAAATCGAGTATAGAACTATTCGCATCTTATCGTAACCTCAGACAAGTTACCTCAGCATTCTAATCAATTGTGGAATGATATAATCCATCCACTTTATTGAGATATTCATAGCCATTGATAATCGCAGATCTGAAATGGAATAGAATTTTAAAACAGGTAATACCGGTACCCGTTGATTATCAGAAGAGGCTTTCCGGACGGTACCATTGCATGGACGACGCCTTGAATACGATCCACACCTCCTTGCCCGGCAGAAGCCTGAGGTCGTCCGCAGCGAAGCGCGTTATCAGGCACAAGAACGCCGCACCCGAGACTTCTACCTCCACCCGCAGCTTCTCGGACCCGCCGTCCTCCCACATGTGCGCCACCACGCCCTTCAGGATGTTCCGTGCCGACATGCCGGCCGGACGGCTGTTCGAGATGATGATGCTTGACGGGTCCAGCACCGCGATACCGTCGTCTGTGGGAGGGCCGACGCCGAATATCGCCTGCCCGTCGGAAAGCGTTTTCGTCCACAGGTCTCTTCCGTCAGGGCGCCACGGCCCGTGAATGATATTGTCCGCTCCCCGACCAACGATCTTTCCGCCGCTGACCCGAAGGACCGACTCCGATATTTCGTGGAGCCATACCTCGTCATGGCTGGCGATGATCAGTGTCACGCCGTCCTCGGCCCGTATCCGCTCGATCGCGTTTCTGATGCCAATCGCGCTCTTTCTGTCGACATTCGCCGTCGGCTCGTCGAGTATCAGCACCTCTGTCTTGAGAACGAGGCGCGAGGCGAGGGCCGCACGCTTCGCCTCTCCTCCGGAGATCTCGTTCCATCTCCTCGACGCATACGTCTTCGGGTCCAGACCGACCCAATCGAGCGCCTCGTACACCCGTTCTCGCAGCCCGTGCCGCTCTCCCCTAACCTTCAGCCCCCACGCTACATTCTCGTACACCGACCGTTTTAAAAGGTAGGGGTCCTGCAACAGGTAGGTGACCTTCGTCCTGGCTTCCTCGCCTATCTCCCGCGCGTCTGTGCCGTCGAAAAGGAGGTGTCCTTCATACCGTTTCTCCAAAAACGCGAGGATTTTCAATAGTGTTGTCTTTCCGCTACCGTTCGGCCCCGCGAAGCCCACAGAGCTTCCCTTCTCGATCTCGAGGGACGGGACGTCGAGCAAGAACTGCTCGCTGTAGCGGAATTTCAGATCATGCAGCCGGTATGCCGTTTCGTGTGTCATTACGCACGTTTCTTCAACATGATAAGTCCCCAGTTGACGATAAAGGCGAGTAAAAGCAGGACGATACCGAGCGCGATGCCCATCGAGAACTCCCCCTTACCCGTCTCGAGCGCGATCGCGGTGGTGATCGTCCTGGTATGCCACTTGATGTTTCCGCCGATCATCATCGATACGCCGACCTCGGATATCGCCCTCCCGTACGCGGTCACCGCGGCGGCCAGCACCGCGAATTGCGCCTCCTTGAGGCTCGCGAGCGCGATCCTGAAACGATCGGCGCCGAGGGTGACGAGCGTCACCCGCATCCGCTCGTCGAGCCCCTCTATCGCAGTCGCGGTGAGTGACACGACGATCGGCGTCACCAAAACTGTCTGCGCGACCGCGATGCCCGGTATCGTGAAGAGCATACCGAGGTTTCCAAAAGGCCCCCTCCTGGATATGAACGCGTATACTAAAAGCCCCACTACGACCGTTGGCAGCGCCAGCAGGGTATCCACGAACGTCCTGACCTGCCGTTTTCCGCGAAACTCCCTGTACCCGAGGAAAAATCCAGCGGGAATACCGATGATCAGGCTCGCCGCGATGGAAAGGGAGGAGACCTTGAGCGTCGTGAAGACCGCCGAATAGGTCTCGGGATCGCCGGTACCGAGGAGCTGGAACGCCTTCAGGAAACCACCGGTTATATACCCCATCGCGTACTATTCACCCGCATTGGGGATAAAAAGCTGCTTTCCCATCAGCTTGAAATCCGCGATGAGCCGCTGCGCCTCAGGAGCACTGATCCACTTTATGTATTCGGTCGCGAGATCGTAGCGCACCTTCGAGCAATTCGTGGGGTTCACCGCGATGACGCTGTACTGGTTTCTCAGCGATTTATCGCCCTCGATGAGGATGATGAGAGGAGTCTTTCCTTCCCAGTTGGACTCGTACTTGATGAAGGTGCCCCTGTCCGTCAGGGTATAGGCGTCGCACTCCGCAGCGATGTTGATCGTGTTGATCATACCTTGGCCTGTCTCGATATACCAGGACTCCTTCTGCGGGACCACAATGCCGGATAACTTCCACAGCTCGAGCTCCTTTACATGTGTACCCGAATTATCACCCCTGCTTGCGAAAAGTGCGGGTTTCGATCGGATCTTTTTCATCGCCTCGGGCACGGACTTTCCCCGAGCACCCGCTGGGTCGCCCGCAGGCCCGATGATAACGAAGTCGTTGTACATAAACTGGGTCCGGTCTTTGCCGTACCCGTCCTTCACATACTGCAGTTCGGTTTCAGGGGCGTGCACCATGAGCACATCGACGTCGCAGTTCTTTCCGAGCTCGAGCGCCTTCCCCGTTCCGACCGCGACCCACTGCAGCTCGATCCCGAGGCTCTTATTCGCGTAGGGTGCGAGATAATCTAACAGCCCCGTGTTGTCCGTGCTCGTCGTAGTGGCCATTCGCAGCACCGGCGCATCGGCAAAAACGGTCGTTCCCGCGAAAAGTAATAAGCATGCAAACAACACCAACGCTACTAAAACTTTTCCCTTCCTCATGATACTCCCTCCATTATAACAGTTGATTCGGATACATCACCCTGCCAGTGCTGCGGCAGTCATATCCCCCCATACCCTTTAAAATCGTACTGAAACAATCGGACCTGATGAATTCGACGAACGCCTGAATACTCTCGTCGAAGAAAAACTCCTTTAACACGACCATGTCGAACCGTTCCTCGAAGATGCGGCCGAACCGGATCGCGGGAAGACAGGCGACCGATTCCGCGGCGATGCCGACGTCCGCTTTCTTGCTCAGGATGTACAGCAGCACATCGAGATGCGTGAACGCCTCTTCGTCATACCCCTCGATCTTATCGAAGTTTATGTTTTCCGCTTCGATCATTTCGTCGACATGGAGCCTTATCCCGGACCCCTTCTGCCTGTTCACGAAGCGAAGGCCTTTGTCCACAATATCACGAAACGAGCCGACGGCGCTCACCGTGGACACGAACCCGATATTACGGTAAAAGAGGTTGATGACCACATAGCGCTCCGGATCGTCGAGAATCCTGCCCATGTACGAAAAGTTGTAATCGTCCATTTCGCTGTCATAGAGGTGACAGAATGCGATACTGCAGAAACCCCTATTCAGGAGCCTGAGCCCCTCTTCGCTCCCGACTATGGAGGAGAACAGCACATAGTCGGGGTAGGAACGGTGAAAAAAGCCCTGGATCTTACATATAAGCGGGTCGTCCGATCCGGCCGCGAGGATCACGTTCTTCTCGTGCATATGCGGTTTCAAATGTTTCTCTATTATGATTCGCGATTCACGCCGCATGAAATCCTCGAGCTCGTGTTTCGGGAACAGCCATTTGCCCGTTACTTTCGTTCCCGGAATCCTCCCCTCTTTCAGCAGCACGTACAGCTTTTTCTCGTTGATTTTTAACAGCTTCGATACGTCATTTACCGTTAAAAACTCTTTATTTTCTTCTTTCATTTTATTTTTCTCCATATAATGACTCATAATAACCTATAATAACTATATGGACTCTGTCAACGAAAATTCGTCGATATAGCGCGGATTTTCTGTCTGAATACTGAAAAAACAGTGAAAGGACCCGGGGGGATCGAACGCCGGGCGCAGGTCTACTTCATCAGGCTCGGTAGAAAGAGCGCGATCTCGGGAAACGGTATCATGAGAAATGTCCCGACGATAAGCGCGATAAGGAGGGGGATTACTCCCTTGAAGATCGTATAGAGGGGAACGTCCTTCGCTATTCCCTTCACCACGTATACGTTAACCCCCACGGGGGGTGTAATCACCCCTATCTGAGTGACGAGTACTATGATGACCCCGAACCAGATGGGGTCGAAACCGAGCGAGCTCACCACCGGATAGAAGATCGGCACCGTCAGCGTGATGAGCGCCAGCGCGTCGATGAAGCACCCGCCTATGAGGTACACGAGTATGATTATGGAGATGACTATACCGGGCGGAAGCTCGAAGCCGGAAACCCAGTTCGCGATATCGAACGGGATCCTCGTGACTGCGAGAAAGTGTCCGAATATCGTCGCTCCCGCGACGATCACCAGTATCATGCAGGAGATGCGTGTCGTCTCGAAGAGCGACTGTACAAACGCTTTGAGAGTGATCTTTCTTCTGATGACTGCGATTACAAACGTTCCGAATGCACCGACCGCTCCCGCTTCCGTGGGTGTAAAAATACCGAAGAAGAGTCCTCCCATAACGAGCAGGAACAGGAGTATCGTCTCTCCGAGTCCTGAGAGCGATGCGATCTTCTCCCGGACGCCCACCTTTGGACCGCGCGGGGCTATCTCGGGTTTCAGACGGACCCAGATGATCACCGAAAACGCAAACAGCAGGGACAAGAGAAGACCCGGAAGGATCCCCGCCATGAAGAGCTTACCTATCGACTGCTCCGTCATGACACCGTAGACTATGAAGATAACGGAGGGTGGTATGAGTATCCCCAAGCTCCCCCCCGCAGCCACGACTCCGGTTGCAAGGCTATCGTCATATCGGTACTTCTTCATCTCCGGCAGTGTCACCGCCGCCATCGTCGCCGCTGTTGCATTGGTCGAGCCGCAGATTGCCGCAAATCCCGTGCATGCGCCGATTGTGGCAATTGCAAGCCCTCCCGGCCAGTGGCCTATAAATTTGTAGGCCACCTTATAAAGCCTCGAGGATATCCCGGAATGAAAGGCAATCTGTCCCATGAGGATGAAAAGCGGGACGACTGTAAGGCTGTATGACCCGAAAACGGAAAAGATGTCCTTCACCACCATATTGAACGAGGCATTGAACGAGACGAGAAACCCGAATCCCACCGCCCCGACGAGGGCCATCACAAAGCCCACCGGCATCCTGGAAAAAAGAAGAATAACAAGCACGGCGATTCCGATCAAACCGATGGTACCAGGAGACATATCAGCCGTCCATTTTCATATGTGTTTCAACAAACCCGCTTACTCCGCCTGAGGACCGGTAAGCGGTACGCCCGGCTCTTCACAGACCCGCGCTTTCATGATGATGACAAAACAGCGTGCGAAGAGCACCGCGGTAAGGAGCGCACACCCGACAGCTACACCGTACATGAAGGGATAGAGAGGTACCTGTATCGTGAGCGAAACCTCACCATTTACTTTAAGGCTGTTTGCGTGGAGTACTGATTGCCATGCTACGAGGCCGAACAGAAGCGCGCATAGAATGGTGGTCGTAAATTCCACCACCTTCCGGGCCGTCTCTTTGAGCTTATCGACGAGGAATTCAACCGCAATATGGCCCTTCTGAACGGATGTATACGCCAGGGAGAAGGAGACGAACAGGGCGCCGAGGAAACCGACCAGCTCGTACGCACCCGGTATCGGGTACCGGAACAGCCTGAGCACGACATCGGAAACGGTGAGGAACATCATGCCCGCAACCGCCCCTGCCGCAATCCAATTGGAATATTTCGCCGCAGTCCCGACCCAGTGCTCTACTTTTTCCGGAAAGGGATGGTACGTATTTCTGTCTTTTCGCAGGGATAAACGCTGATCTGACGATCTGCGATTCTTTGATCGAAGACCGTCCGACCGTTTTTCCGATGATTCTTGCATGAATAGATCTCAAGAATATTAGTTTCTGGTGAATAATTCGCCGAAAACTTGAGTTCTTCGAACGTTGCAGTTCTTGGTGGCTACAGTATATACTTTCTAATACTCCGATTCACAAAATACAGTATCTGCGTATATCTGATTAATTGAAAATTCATCACCAAAAACTAATAATACGCTATTTACTGGAATATTTTTTAATAAGCCCATTAAGCGTCGCGATAAAGCTCTTTCCGTCGAGGCCCTTTTCTCCGGCCGCCTCTTCGTACTCCTGCATCATCGGCTGAACCGCCGCATGCCATCGTGCGCTCTCCGCACTAGAGAGCTCGATTATCGAATTACCGAGACTCAAAGTGTACTCTCTCCCCTCGTCGTCGACCCGGTCCCACGTCTTTCCGTGAACATCGATCCATTCGGAACTTGTCTGCTCCATTATCTTCTGGATATCGGCCGGAAGCGAGGCCCATTTCTCCTTGTTCATTACAACGAACATCGCGGTGGTATATCCTACCGAGTAGCAATTCGTGGTATACTTGACGACCTCCGCCTGTCTCCAGCCCTTCAGCACCTCGATCGGTCCGAAAGTACCCTCCACGATGCCCTTCTGCAGAGACTCGTACGTCTCACCCTGCGGCATGGCAACTGGCACCGCTCCCAAGGCCTTGACCACCTTGGCGCTGAGGCCGGTGGATCGGATCTTCATTTTTGAGAGGTCCTCGATCGTTTTTACCGGCTTCTTCGTATGCAGGAGTCCCGGACCGTGCGCATGGAGATACAGCACCTTCACGTCATCGAGCTCCTTCGGCCTTACCGCAGCGTTATACTCGTTCACAACGCGCGTTGCAACCAACCCGCTCGGGTAGCCGAGAGGCAGGTCGCACGCCTCCATGACGGGAAAACGGCCTCGGGTATAGGCGAACACGGACATTCCGATATCCGATATTCCGTTCACCACGCCGTCGTAGCACTGGTTCGCCGCGGTGAGGGTCCCCCCGGGGAAGATTGTGATCTTCACCCTGCCGCCGGTCCTGCACTCGACCTCTTGGGCCCACGACATCGCAGCCTCGCACTGCCCGTGGGTCTGCGGAAAGAAGATTGAGTAGTTCAGGTTGATCGTTTTCGCTGATACCAAAGCCGGTTTTGCGAGAAGAGTGAAGCAGCAAACGGCCATGACGACCAGAAGAATACAACTGGACTTCTTCATTTTTATCTCCTTATGCTCCTTTTTTGTATTCATTCTCTACGAGGAAGGTGCCGCCCGCCGCTGCGGGCGGGTCAGAAAAGAGAATACTTAAAAACCGCTTCCACAGTCAAGAAATAAATATCTTCCCGGGATAACTCAAACGTGGAGCGCGAGCTCGTTTTTCGCTATCAGGAATCCCCGCTTGACGAGATCTACATCGCCCTCGAAGTTACTGTCCTCATGCTCGATGCTGAGCACGAAATCGTAGCCCACATCGTAGAGCGAGGTGACGAGGCGCTTCCAGTCTATCAGCCCCATCCCCGGTAGTCTCGGCCTCTGCCACCGGAACCCGCAGGTCACTATCCCGTCCTCGTACAGCAAGTCCTTATCGATGTCCATGTCCTTGGCGTGGACGTGGAAGATCCTGTCCTTGAACTCGTATATGAACCTGATATAATCGATGTGCTGCCATACGAGGTGCGAGGGATCGAAGTTCAATCCGAGATTGTCATCCGGAATGATATCGAACATCCGCCGCAAAAGCGCCGGAGAGTACGGCAGGTTGGAGCCTCCGGGCCACGTGTCCGCCCACAGCATCGGGCAGTGCTCGATCGCAATCTTTACGCCGTTGTCCGCCGCGTGCTTTACGAGATCGGGCCATATCTTCTTGAACATGTCGAAGTTTAGGTCGATATCCTTCTGCCAGACGCGGCCGGTGGCCGCCGGGTCCCATGTTCTTCCGATGAACGTACCTACGATTTCGACTCCGAGCTTGCCTGCGGCCGTAATGACCCGTTTGAGGTGAGCGATGGAATGCTCGCGCTCTTCTTTGTCCGGGTGCAACGCGTTCGGATAATACCCGAGTGCCGATATAATAAGCCCCATGTCGTCGAGCTTACCCCGTATATCTTTCGCTTTCGACGAATCGAGTGATTTCACATCGATATGTACTACCCCTCCGTATTTCCTGTCCTTGCCCTCTCCTGCGGGCCAGCACGCGATCTCAAGCGAGCCGAACCCCGACTTCTTGGCCCACGACGCCACCTCCTCGAGTGAGAGATCGGGAAACGCAGCCGTAAATACCCCTATCTTCATATCCTGTTCCTCCTCTGGAATTGTTGTTATACTTTCCTTCTAAACGTTGACCCACTTCTTCTTTCGGTTGCTCTCGAGTATCGCGTCACAGAGAAGCATCTCCGTATGCCCGTCCTCGAACGTGGGGAACGGCGGTTTCTCACCCTTCTTGAACCGTTCGGCCCTGATATATTCGTATATGGTCCTCGCGCAATGCGTGTGCGAGTCTGGAAATCCCTCGCCGTGCCCGCCCGGATAGCGCGCGGACGGCTTCGCCGGAGCGGACATGAGGGACGGGTCCTTAACAAGTAGCGCGTTCTGCCTGTCCCTGTATCCGGTCCATAGGTGGTTGGGCGTCTCGGAATCCCAGCTCAGCGCACCGTTCGCGCAGTATATCTCGTAATAGAGCCTGCATTTCCTTCCTGCGCTCACCTGCGACACGGTCATTACCGCCTTCGCATCGGAGCCCTCGAAAGAAAGCAGCACGATTCCGAGGTCGTCTGTGTCGATCTTTATCTTGGTGTAGTCCGAAGGCTTGAGCTCCTTGCCGGCGAACGTCTCCACGGAACCTTTCGGCTTCTTTCTTACAGGCATCACCGTCTGAAGCTGCGCGTACACCGCCTTTATCTTCATCCCGGTAACGAACTGAATCGTATCGAGGAAGTGTGTCCCGATGTCGCCTATCGCCCTGGCCTGCCCCCCCTCCTTTGCCTCCACCCTCCAGTTATAGTCGGTATCGTATAGAAGCCAGTCCTGATGAAACCCTCCCTGTATGAGGTACACGGGACCGAACTTATTCTCCTGCATCACGGCTCTCGATTCCTGAACGAGCGGATAGAAACGGTGATTATACGTCACCGCGTTCACGAGCCCCGTTTTTTTCGCAAGCTTTACGAGCGCGCCCGACTCTTTCGAGTCCATCGCGAGAGGCTTGTCGCACACCACGTGCTTTCCCGCCTCGAGCGCCGCTTTCGCCTGCGGGAAATGGAGCCTGTTGGGCGAGGTTATTTCCACCACGTCGATATCCTCTTTCAGAAGCTCCTCGTAGCTTTTGACCGCCTTCGGAATGGAAAGCGCTCGGGCCTTGGCCTTCGCCGTCTCTTCCGTCGAGGTCGCAAGCGCGACCACGTCCACAAATCCGAGCCTCCGTATGGATTCGACATGGACAGGCCCGATAAATCCCGCGCCTATCATTCCTACCCTGATTTTATCCTTCATGACCTCCTCCTGACAGGTGATAGTCGTGTCTCTGTAGTATGCGCCGACAGACAAAAACAATTTTACACCATACACACCCGAGTTCAAGCTTTATTTTATCGGCTCGCACAGTTGCTCGGTTTCCGATATCACGGTATATTATAGACAGTGATGGATATGTGGAAACAGATGAAAAAAACGATCGTCGGTTCGATGGTAATGGCCCTTTTTGTAGTCGCAGGTTGTACCACGACGCGGACCATAGCACATGACGGGCTGCGGCGGGACTACTTCTCCCGTTACGTCTCAGATACGAACGACAGCGTGCAGCAGCTCGCTCTCTACGAAAAAAGCATGACCTTCGAGCTCCTCTTATTGGAGAAGACGACATCCAGCCCCCGACCTGTGATGCTCTACTACTACGGCTACTATATGCTGGACGAAGAGAACGGTATAGTGTTTTATATATACGCCAAAGACCCGCGTCTTCTTAAGCTTCTGGAGGACGCTTCGACGGATAGGGGGGCGCCGGGAGGACCGGTTATCCAGCGCTACGACATAGACACCTTCAGCGGCACGGTTATACGGCTCAGAAGCACTCTGGACCATCCGCTGTTTCATCTCTTCTTCGGACCCATCGAGGGAGGCAAACCACCCACGATCTTCACCGAAGTGTAGTCACACGAAAAAGCACACCTGAGACCGTCGGATCCATCGTCTGCGATCGATCTTTTTTCGCGGAAGTCTCTGCTTCACCCTCTTTAAATTGTTGATAACACTCATAATTATATGGTATTCTTACGGTATGAGCCCGAAAAGGACGATACTGGCAGTAGACGATAACCGGACGACACTTGCCCTTCTGCGCAAGATTTTCGAGAAGACCGGCTACCGTGTACTCACAGGGCAGAATGGCGATGAGGCCCTCGATATTCTGGCTGATCAAAGCGTCGACCTCGTCACCCTCGATGCCGATATGCCGGTCGCCGACGGTTTCTCGACATGCAGGAAGATACGTGAGAATCCAAAGACCGCATCGCTGCCGGTAATCATGATAACGGCGCATGACACTGCGGAGGAGATCATGCGCGGGTTCGAGGCCGGTGTCTCCGATTATCTCGTCAAACCCATAAAAAAAGACGAGCTTCTGCCGCTCATATCGGCCTATTTCTCTCAAAACTCGCTTTCCGCGACCGAAAAGATCGCCGTGGTGTGTGCCGAGCAGGCTACGCGGGCCATCATCGATTATGCGCTCCTGCTAAACGGTTTCAATGGATACTTCTTCGGTACACTGGACGAGCTGCTCGAGCGGAATGAACAGGTAAACAAGCTGATATTCGATATACCGGATGGAGAAAAGGATATCGCCGGTATTATCCAGAAGGTGCGGCGAAAATTCCGGTCTCTTCCCCTGATCGTTTTAAGCGGCGATTCATCTCCCCAGGCGGCGGTAAACGCCTATCTTCATGGAGCCTCTGAATACATGATCAAACCGTTCAACGCCAGAGTCCTTGCCGCGAAGGTTCTCTCCATATACCGGGCGAACAGGTACAAGGCTGTTCGGGAAGAGAATCGCGTCAAGACCGGAAGGATCGATCTGCTTCACCAACTGTACACCACTCTCGCCCACCACATCAACAACATACTCTGCTCTCTCAGTCTCCGTATCGAGTTTATCGACACCAAGGTCTCTGACAGTACAATACATTCAACGCTCGGTGATATGAAGGGGGATGTAAAAAAGATCCAGGACGTCCTCTCAATGCTCGAAGAGATCGTCGATGAAGAGGAGATCCCGTTGGAAACATACCTCGACGATATACAGATGATCGATCTGTGACTATCGGGAACGGCGGCGGTATATCGGCGAAATGTCAGGACGTACGGAGAGCGAAAAGCGGCGTAATCGTCATGTAACGAGCTCTGAAATAAATACATGCCGGGGTATCGAGAATGAAAAAGGAAGACGACGTAACATTCACTCAGGATCATGGGATTATTTTTTTTAAGGGCGTGTTCGATGTTATCGGGATACCGGTTGTCGTCAAGGACGAATCCCACCGCTTTGTATATATGAACCGGCCATTCTGCCGCCTAAGCGGGAAGAAAAAGGAACAGCTCCTCGGAAAAAGCGATTACGACGTGTCGCCTAAGCAAGAGGCGGAAGAATATTGGAGAAAGGACGATCTGGTATTCCGGACCGGAAAGCCCAACGTCAGCATAGAGGCATATTCCGCAGGCGGGAAAGAACGCAAGATCAGGACGACGAAGTCTCTGTACAGAGACGAAAAGACCAAACAGCGCTACGTGGTGGTCTTGATAGAGGACATTACCGAGCTGGACCGTACGCAAAATGCGTTGTATGAGAGCGAGCTCAGGCTTCGGACTCTCTTCGATACCATATCTAGCGCCGTCGTAGTATACGATACGGCCGACAACGGCAGGAATTTCATAATCAAGAACATGAACCGTGCCGCATTACGGATTGAAAAGGTCAAACCGGACGAGGTTGTCGGAAAAAACGTGGTAGAAATATTTCCAGGGATAAAAAAGTACGGTCTCTTCGAGGTTTTTCAGCGGGTATACATGACTAATAAACCTGAAAAATTTCCGGTGTCATACTACGAGGACGGTAGAATATCCGGGTGGCGTGAGAATTATGTATATAAGCTCCCGTCAGGCGAGATCGTTGCGGTGTACGACGATGTAACCGAGAAGATGCAGACTCTCACGGAGCTTCAGGAGTCGGAGGAGCGTCTCAGGAAGATATTCGATACCGTACAGGCGGGAATATTCATAATCGAGGAAAAAACGCGTACGATCCAGGACGTGAATCATGCCGCGGTCAGGATGATCGGCGATTCCCGGGAAACTATCATCGGACAGGTCTGCCACCGGTATATCCGTCATAAACAGGGGGAAGGTTGTCCGATCAGCGATCTCGGACGGACAGTCGACAATTCCGAAAAAATGCTCATCACGTCGAAAGGTACGGAAACGCCGATTCTCAAGACCGTCATACCGTTCTCCTTCAAGGACAAGCGATACCTCATCGAAAGCTTCCTCGACCTCTCGGCAGTAAAAAAGGCGGAGGAAGCGCTCACCGAGGAGCGCAACCTGCTCCGAACGCTCATCGACAACATACCCGACCTGATCTATGTTAAAAACAGCGAGGGTCGCTACATCCTCGCCAATGAAGCCATGCTCCGAACCATAGGATTAGAAGGCAGGGAGGATCTGATCGGGAAAACCGACTTAGAACTTTTTCCCGATGAGCTCGCCTCCCGGTACCGGCAGGACGACGAGAAGGTAATAAAAACCGGTCGGGCGGTCGTAAACCGTGAAGAGCAGGTACCCGACTCCTTTACCCACACGATGCGCTGGGTATCGACCTACAAGGCTCCGTTCAAGAACCCGGCCGGGAAGATCATCGGGCTCGTCGGCGTCTCCCGCAATATAACGGAGCAGAAAGAGGCGGAGCAGAAGGTGCGTCACGAGCAGGACCTTCTCAAGACCCTCATGGATTCCATACCGGATATGATCTACTTCAAGGACAGAGAAAGCAGGTTTACGCGCATTAACCTCCACCATGCCACGGTGCTCGGAGTAAAGAACCCGGAAGACGCAATCGGCAAATCGGACCGCGATTTCTTTACTAGCGAGCATGCGGCCGACGCGTACCAGGACGAGCAGCGGATTATCAAGTCGAAGGAACCGCTTATTAATAAGATAGAAAAAATCAGAAAATCGGACGGCGTGTTCCTGTGGGCCTCCGCGACAAAGGTCCCGATCATAAATCAGGACGGCGAGGTCTTGGGAACCGTCGGCATCTCGCGAGATATCACAGAGCTGAAAGAGACGGAAGACAGGCTTCAGGAGGCGAAGAAGGCGGCCGAAACGGCAAACCGTGCGAAGAGCACCTTCTTGGCGAACATGAGTCATGAAATCAGGACCCCAATGAATGCGGTGATCGGTTACACGGACATGCTGCTCGATACCGGTCTCGACGATATTCAGAATGAATACCTGGACCAGATCAAGAAAAGCGGCGACGCACTGCTCGGCCTGATCAACGATATACTCGACTTCGCCAAGATAGAAGCGGGAGAGCTGGGCTTCGAAAGTTTGGACTTCGATCCGGAACTCGTCGCCTATGACGTATGCGAGCTTATCCAGCCGAAAATCGGAGACAAACCGATCGAGGTGCTCTGTCATGTCGGAGAAGACGTGCCTCCCTACGTGAAGGGTGACCCCGGGCGTTTCAGGCAGGTCCTAACCAATCTCATGACCAACGCCTCGAAATTCACGGAAAAGGGAGAGATAGAGCTTTTTTTAGACGCCGATCGCATCACCGGTTCCGAGATCCTGCTCCACGCGAGGGTGCGCGATACGGGGATCGGCATACCGCAAGTTAAAATAAATACGATATTCGAGGCGTTCCGGCAGGCGGACGACTCGACCACGAGGAGATACGGAGGCACCGGACTCGGTCTTTCCATCAGCAGGCATTTCGCACGGAACATGGGCGGGGAGCTCTGGGTGGAGGGGGGGGGAAAAAAGGGCAGCCTGTTCCACTTTACCGCCCGTTTCGGTACCGCGGCCGAAACGGCAACCCACCGTATCGTTCCGGCGGCGCTTAAAGGGAAACGGGCAGTCATCATTGACGACAACAGGAACAATCTGAAAATTCTGAAGCACATCCTCTCCTCCGCCGGTATCTTGGTGACGGCGGTTCAGGAGAGCAAACGCGCTATCGATACCATCAATAAAAGCAAACAAAGATACGATATCTGCATCACCGATATCCTGATGCCCGGAATCGACGGATACGGAGTTGCGAGGCGGATACGGCAGAAAGAGGGAGGCGACCACCGTATCGTTCTCATCGCGCTTTCCTCCCTCTCCATCAGAGACGCATCGAAGTGTGAAGCGGCCGGTTTTAACGGCTATCTCACGAAACCAATCCGCAGGAACAAGCTCTACCAGATGCTTGAAAGGGTTCTGGGATCGAGGACAAAAGCCCTGCAGGAGGGTCCGAAAAAAATTTATACCCAATACTCGATTCGTGAAAACATAAAACATTCCGTTCATATTCTTCTTGCCGAAGACAACCCGGTTAATCAGAAACTCGCCCGTCTGATGCTCGAGAAGGCAGGCTACCGGGTTTCCATCACACAGAACGGCAAAGAGGCGGTTGAAAAGATCGAGGCCTCGGGAGGAGATTTCGATCTCATCCTCATGGATGTTCAGATGCCGGAAATGGACGGGCTTCAGGCCACGATGGAAATACGCCGTCTGAAACATGGGAACATTCCGATAATTGCAATGACCGCACATGCGATGAAAGAGGACAAGGATCGCTGTCTCGAAGCCGGTATGAACGATTATATCCCGAAACCCATAAAACGGGAGATGATTCTGGAACTCATCGAGAAATGGATAATCAGAAAGGAAAAAACATGAACCTGAAATCTCTCGCACACGAGCTCGGTCTGGATGAAGCCGAGTACAAGGAGCTCCTCGAGCTCTTCATCGAAACGACGGAAGCCGATACGGTCACCCTGCACGATGGGATAATAAAAAAAGACCGGGGAATCATCGAGAAAGCGGCACACTCCATCAAGGGTTCGAGTGGAAACCTCGGGCTCACCGATATCTACGGGGTATCTTCGAAACTCGTCGAAACGGCGCGTTCAGGCGAACTCCACGGTCTCGACAAGACCCTGAACCTTCTTAAAAAACAGCTCGAGGAGGTCAGGGTCTTACTGCGTGATGGATAAATTAAAGAAGTTATAAACCATTTCAAACATAGGGGCATCCCGTATGAACGACTCTTTCCCTGTTCTCATTGCGGATGACAACGCAGTTTCAAGACGCCGGCTCGAGCTCACCCTGAAGAAAGCCGGATACGAGGTGACCTCCGTCGATGACGGAAAAAAGGCGCTCGATATATTCAATGAACGGTTTTTTCCGGTCGTCATTACGGACTGGGTCATGCCGGAGCTGGAAGGCCCCTCATTCTGCAGGGCGATCAGGAACACCAAGACCCCGGGGTATGTGTATATCATAATACTCACCGCAAAGGAGTCAAAGTCCGATATCGTGATGGGTCTGGAATCCGGCGCGGACGACTATCTTAAAAAACCGTTTCACGACGCCGAGCTCAAAGCTCGCCTCAAGACCGGTCTCAGGATACTGGAGCTGGAACGCTCACTGCGGCGCGCGAACGATGAGGTCAAACGGCTTTCGATCATCGATCCGCTCACCGGCTGCTATAATCGAGGCTATCTGGATACCCAGCTTACAAAGGAGCTGAAACGGGCACTGCGCTACAAGAACCCGTTATCCATCGTCATGACGGATCTCGATCACTTCAAGACCATCAACGACAGGTTCGGGCACCGATGCGGCGACAGGGTCCTGAAGGAGTTCATCCGTGTTCTGTCAGGCTCCATACGGAAAGATTTAGACTGGATAGGACGATACGGCGGGGAAGAGTTCGTGATCGTCCTGCCTGAAACCGACCTGAAGGGTGCCGCTGTAACCGCGAGCAGGCTGCGCGAGGCGACCGCCGAAAACCGCATTCCATTCGACGACTCGATGATCCAGGTCACCGCAAGTTTCGGCGTCTGCAGTATCAGCGAAAGGGATGGCCTCGCTCGAAAAGAAAGCGGTACGTCACTTACCGAACAGTTCATACAATGCGCCGACGTGTACCTGTACAAATCGAAGGAAAGCGGGAGAAACTGTGTCTATACCGGACCTTTCGTCACATAAAAATCTCTCTCATACAGGTATGGCTGTTGACGGCATCGTAGCGCACGGAATAACGTCTTGTATCGCGATCATCATTTAGTAGTAAAAGGGGGAGACGGATGGAGGATAAAAAGCCTGTTGCCCGTTCCAGGAGATCACCGGGGACCCAGAAGGGTGAAAAGCAGTACTGGGAAGAGCGCCGCCGCATCCTGAGCTTCGACGAAATACTGGAGACAATCATGGACTTCCCGATCAAGCGCGTCGCAGTTGCAGTGGCGCAGGACCCGACCGTGCTCGAGGCGGTGATCGAGGCGAAAGAAAAGGGAGTAGCCGAATATGTGCTCGTCGGGATCAAAGAAGATATAATGCGGATCGCAGACGGGATGAAGAAGGAAATAGCGCCGGAATCGATCATAGATGTACGCGACCCGATCGCGGCTGCTGCGGAAGCGGTACGGCAGGTTCACGACGGATACGCGGACGTGCTCATGAAGGGGTACATACATACAGACGACTTCCTCCGGGCCGTGCTTGACAAAGAGACGGGCCTGAGAACGCGTGCGGTCATGAGCCACGTGTTCATCTGGGAATCGATCTCCTTCGGGAGGCTGATCTTCGTGACAGACGGCGCCATGAACATCGCACCGTCGCTCGAGCTCAAGGCCGATATCATTCTCAACGCTGTGCATGTGGCGCGCATGTTCGGTCTCGATAAGCCGCGGGTCGCGATCCTCGCCGCCGTGGAAGTGGTGAACCCGAAGATGCCGGCAACCGTCGAGGCCGCGGCATTGGCCGGCATGAGCTACAGGAGTCAGTTTTCGATGCCGTGCTTCATCGACGGGCCGTTTGCACTCGACAACGCGATCAACGAGAAGGCCGCCGCACATAAGAAAATCGGGGGATACGTCGCCGGCAAGGCGGACATACTCGTTGTACCGAGCATAGAAGCGGGCAACATGCTCGCAAAGAGCTTCGCTTTTTTAGGCTGCGGCGACACCGTGGGAGTGCTCGTGGGCGCCAAACGCCCCGTTGTCCTCACCTCCCGCGCGGACTCCGCGCGGAGCAAGTTCTTCAGCATCGCTACCGCAGTACTAATGAGCGCGTTCGAGCGCGATCTGAGACTGAAGATCGGCAAGGTACATTACTGATAACGTATGTCCCGAGGTCGGATCTTTGAATTCTTCTTTCTCCGTATTTCGTGAGAGACGCAAGGTATCTTCAGGGCTTTATTATGCCTTCGGAAACCCGGTTCATTATCGCGGACTCATACTCCGGTTTGAATCGTAAGAGCCGGTGTCGAGTTTATTACTTTTTAATAATTCAAATAATTACGGAGTTCACATTTCGCCCTGTTACTTCACCGACAGCGTTACAAACCGGTCTTGTCATGGGAGAAAACTTGAATTCATTCCTCGTCTCGATAATAGAGATTCACTTCATTTGGCGGTATGTCCCCCATCCCGATGTTAACACAGCCTTTTTATTAGGTTCATCTCCAAATTAGTTGCAATAAATATGGACGTATTGATCATACTGTGTCATTACGAGGAAGAAGCCGAAGGCGACAGTCGCC